>JAISOA010000149.1 GCA_031275945.1 Spirochaetaceae bacterium | reverse complement strand
ATAGATCAGAGGGTGGTATACCCCAGCCAGGGGGTGGGCATCATCCAATCCATTGAAAAGAAAACTTTTAAAGACGAAAAGGTTCTGTACTACCGCATCTACCTGGAAGTATCGGATATGACCATCATGGTTCCGGTAGAAAAGGCCGAGGGCCTGGGGATCCGGTCCATAGTTCCCAGGGACGAGGCCCTGCGGGCCCTGGAACTAATTGGCGAGGATTATGAGCCCATACCTTCGGACTGGAAACTCCGGTACCAAATGAACTTGGATCTGCTTAAAAAGGGAAGCGTTTCCGACATCGCAACCATAGTCCGGTCTCTTTACCACCGGAGTAAAGTCAAGGAACTTCCTATCCTGGA
Source organism: Spirochaetaceae bacterium (assembly GCA_031275945.1). Classification (GTDB taxonomy): domain Bacteria; phylum Spirochaetota; class Spirochaetia; order Treponematales; family Breznakiellaceae; genus JAISLT01. The sequence continues at coordinate 4,477 of JAISOA010000149.1, read as the reverse complement.
ACGAAAACTGTACGACTCCGCCTTAAAATTACTGGAAGACGAAATTTCTTTTTCCCTAAAAAAAACCCGGGAAGAAGTGGAAGAACTTATTTTTAACCGCCTGGAGTCAAAGTAATTCTTTTATGAATTCCTCTATTGCCGCCATAATCACCGCCGCAGGATCGTCAAGCCGTATCGGCGTAAAAAAAGAATACCGTTTGGTGGGAGACAAAACCGACATGGAAGGGCGGCCCTTAACGGTTCTGGGTAAAGCAGCCTTGGCCTTTGCCGCCTGTTCACGGATCAGCACGGTGGTAATCACCGTTCCCAATGACCCCAATCTGGGGGAATTTGCCGCCCGGGACAGCCTGCCGGCCAGGCTTTTAAAACACCGGGGGAAACCCCACTTTTTCTTTGTTCCCGGCGGACCAACCCGGCGCGCGTCGGTTCACCATGCCCTTTCCCTGCTGGAAGGATACCACCCCGGCTATGTGCTTATCCATGATGGCGCCCGGCCCTGGATCGAACCCGCCCTGATTGACCGGGTAATCGACGCCATGCTAAAGCACCGGGCGGCAATTCCCCTTCTGCCGCTAACGGATACCCCAAAAGAAATTGACGAGGCGGGATTTGTGAAACGCCACCTTCGCCGGATGCTGGTGGGAAACGCCCAAACCCCCCAGGGTTTTTCCTTTCCGGAAATACTACGGGCCCATGAACGGGCCGCCGAACGGGAACAGAGCGAGGGCAAGGTGTATACCGATGACGCCGAAGTATGGGGCGAATTTGTGGGGGATGTTTTTGTGGTCCCCGGTTCGCCGTTGAACAAAAAAATTACTTTCCCGGAAGATTTGGAAATGCTGGTTAGAGGAGACGGGAATGAACCTGCGAATCGGCCTAGGCCATGATCTTCATCCCCTGGCAGAGGGCCGTCCGTTCCTGCTGGCGGGGATCCGGCTTCCCTTTGAAAAGGGGGAACAGGGCCATTCCGACGGGGATGTGCTGGCCCATGCGGCGGCGGATGCCCTTTTAGGGGCCGCGGCTTTGGGCGATATAGGGGAACTGTTTTCCCCGCAAGACCCGGCCTGGAAAAACGCGGATTCCATGAAGCTGCTGCGGCAGGTTTGGAGCCGGGTACGGTCCGCGGGCTGGCGGCTGGTAAACATGGATTGCGTGGTGATCTGCGAAAACCCAAAAATTCTTCCCTTTAGGGAGCAGATCCGTACGGCCCTGGCTTCCGCACTGGAAGCGGAAACCGGCGCGGTATTTGTAAAGGGCAAGACCGCCGAATCTCTGGGCCCCGCCGGAAAGGGGCTGGCGGTAGAAGCGAACGCCGTATGCCTGCTGAAAAAAATCTAAGACCCCCCGGGGACAGGGGAACTGCGGAACAAGACCCGGCTTGGGAATCCATTGTGGCGGCCCTTAAAACGTGGCGAAGGGATCTGCAGAGGGAAAAAACCGCCGTTCCTTCGGTAAGCACCGTGGCGGAACGGTATAAAAAAGATCCCTGGGCGGTGCTGGTCTCTACAATACTAAGCCTGAGGACTAAGGACGAGGTAACCCTGCAAAGTTCCCGGGCGGTGCTGGAAAAGGCCCCGAATCCGGCGGCACTGCTGGCTTTGGACGAAACCACCATCGCCGCGCTGGCTTACCCCGCGGGATTCTACCGGATCAAGGCGGCAAATTTAAAAAAAATCGCCGCCATAATCCTGGAAAAATATCGGGGAAAGGTGCCTTCGGACCTGGACACCCTGCTGGAACTACCCGGGGTGGGCAGAAAAACCGCAAACCTGGTAATTACCGAAGCGTACAACAAAGACGGCATCTGCGTGGATGTTCATGTCCACCGGATTTCCAACAGAACCGGCTGGCTTAGTTCCCGAACCCCCGAAGAAACGGAAATGATCCTGCGAAAAATCCTGCCCCGGAAGTATTGGAAAGGCATTAATTCCCTTTTGGTACTTTACGGACAAAACGTATGCCGTCCCGTAAGCCCCTTTTGTTCACGTTGTATAATTACGGAACATTGTAAACGAATTGCGGTTGATGCATCACGGTAATTCTGATACCATGGTACCCGGAACAAAAAAACAGGTAAAAAGCTGCGGGTCCTGCGACCATTGCTATTTTACATTGGACTTGTTCGATAACCCGGTTGGTTATCTGCTAAGCTGCGGTTAGCGCTGGTTAAAGTCCAACGGGCTTTAACCGCCAAGTCTCGGCAAAAAGCTCCGCATTTTGCGGTTTTTAAGCGGTGGTTGTTCAGAAACTGAAGTTTCCGGACAACTCTATTATTTTACATTAGTAAGGAGACACAATCGATGAAGCGGATTATTTTGGCTGCATGTATCTGCATTTCTGTGCTTACGGGATGTGGTAAAATCCTGAAAGAACTTGGCCTGGGAACCGGTTCGGCGGACGAAGAATATACCAGGGAAGAAAATGCCGTTAAGCTTACTACCGAAACCGTCTATTACAACGATTTTCTGGGCATATCCTATTCGCTCCCAAAAAGCTGGTGGCTTTACGAAGCAAACGAGGAAAATGTCAGCGAATCCCCGGGGGACATTACCTCTGATGCCTCCATGGCCGTGAGCTACCAGGAATTTCAATCCTACGATTTTCAATACGTGGGGTTACTTTCTTTTGGCAACTTAAAAGAGTCTACCAATGACAGCCATTTGGGCTTTGAGGTTTTCGCCGACTACGTCGAGGGAGCCGGTTCTATAGCCGCATTTATGCAGTACTTTGAAAAGTACATGCTGGAGCCCACGGAGGAAGCGGAGTATGAATTGACCGGGTCCGATCAGGTAACTATAAACGGCAAATCCTTTGAAGTGCGGGACTATATTGTAGACCGGAAAGGAGATGATGGTGATTACAAAATAATCACTCTAACATGCCCGGTAAAAGAAGGGTATTTCCTCAATATCATCGTTGACTATTGGCCGCAAAACACCAGGGCGCAACAGATAATTATAGACAGCCTCGGGCAGGGCTTAAAATTCTATTAGAGTTGTTTAAAAACTTCAGTTTTTAAACAACAACCGCTTAAAAACCGCAAAATGCGGGCCGAGACTTGGCGGTTAAAGCCCGTTGGACTTTAACCAGCGCTAACCGCAGGTTAGCAGATAACCAACGGGTTATTGAACAAGTCCATTAATCCGCCCTGCCGTTCTGCCGTTCCCAGTGGGGCAGGGCTTCGTCCTGCCCCCCATCCTCCGGTTCCACTTCTTTTTTTAAAGCCGCCGCCTCTTTTGCTTCCTGTTCCTGTTTTTCATCCCGGGCCAGTTTACGGTTGTACATAAAAAGACCCAGGGCCGCAATGACAATACCGTCTATGAGGCACCGTTCCATTTTATCGCTGAACCCCAGGCCGGTAAAATGCCGAACCAGGCTGTAGACGATGATCAGCACCCCCAAAAAGGCGGTTATACATAAAAGCTGTTTACGGGTTATCTTCATCTTTAATCCTTATAACTCCACTTTAATCTTTTAACCCCAATTCAATAATTAATTCTACTTCGGACCGGGAAACATTAAGGTTTCGGGCTATTTCTTCCGTTCCCCAGCCCTGCCGGCGCAGGCGAATCACGTTGTCCCGAACCGCAATGGCCGGGGCACCCTTGCCGGAACCGGACTTTTTGTTTTCTTCTTTTAGAACCGCCTCTAAAAGCTTTAGCTCTTCCTGGGCTTCTTTGTTTAGTTCTTCAAACCGGGTTTCTGCCCTGGCAAGCCATTCCCGGGCGGTCTGCATTTTTTCGATCCGTTCTTCAATTATCGTAAGCCCCGTATCAAGAACTCCCAGTTTTTCTGTGGTAAGCCGGGCTTTTTCATGGGCCGCGGCCAGTTCGTCAATGGCCGGTCTAAACGAATCCAGTTCCGCTTCGGCCTTGTCAATATTTTCCCGGCATTTTCTAATGGCCACTTCGGTCTCTTCCAATATCTGAAAATTCCGTTCTATGCTGGTGTGGGTTTCTTCCAGAATTTGGTTTTTCTTTTCTATCCGCTGGTATTTGTCGTCCGCCACGGCAATGGCGTCTTCAAGCTTTCGCAGAGACACCTGTATACCCTGGAGGGTATCGTCTGCGGTGTACACTTCCTTAAGTTTTTCTTCCACCTTCTGAGAAGTCTGGATAAGCCGGGTAAAATCCCGTTCCATAATGTCCAGGTGATTTTTTTCCGTAAGGAACCGGGTCATTTTGGCGTTAACCTCGTCCTCTAAACGCCGGATCTTAATAAATTCCGTTTCCAACTGGGCCGCCTCCATCCGGCGTTCTTCAATGCCCGCCATATCTCCCTTAAGGGTTTCTATGCTCCGTTCCAGGCTTGTTTTAAGTTCATCGGTTTTTTCAAAAAGCTTTGACTGGGTACTAAATTCCCTAAGCTCCCGGCGTATCTCTTCGGCATTGCTTGAAAGCCGGGAAATACGGCCTTCGATTTCGTCCATGCCGTTCTGGATCTGTTCTTCAAAGGTCCCGGTATTCCGTTTAAGCAG
>JAISOA010000108.1 GCA_031275945.1 Spirochaetaceae bacterium | reverse complement strand
CCTTTCCACCACCGCCTCAAGGGCAGATCCGTGAACCACCGTACAGGCGTACCATTGGCCGCCGGCCAGGATCCCCGCGGACCGAAGGGCTTTCTCTTCCCGGCCAGAAAGCCGTATCTTTTCGTCCCGGGGGATAAAAAGATACGGCCCCGCTTCCAGGGCGCCGCGGACTAAAACCAGTTTCTTTAGGGCCGTAAAAGCTTCCGTCCCAAGCAGGCCGGAAAAATCCTCCGGCGCCCTGCCGTTTAACACCAGGGGAAGGTACCGGGATATCACCGCCCTGTCTATAAGGCGCTGTTGGAGTACCGGTACCGCCAATTCGCCCAGGGTAGAAAAAGCCAGAGCCGTCAGAGCAACGATCGTTAAAAATTTATAGGGTTTTAGATACGAAAGGATCCGAAGGGTTATTGTGGAATCATATTCTTTTACCACTTCTTCGGTTTCAAAATAATCACCCATAGGCCCCTTCTCCATCGGAGGAAAAATCCGCCGTATCTCCCAGCTGCTGCAGTTCCGCAATCCGGGCAAAGAAACGCCCCGCAGTAAGCAGTTCCCGGGGTTTCCCGAGTTCGTCGATCCTTCCCCTGTCCAACACCGCCACCATATCGGCCCGGCTTAACGTAGAAACCCGGTGGGAAACGATAATAGTGGTCTTTCCCTGCCGTTCCCTTAGCAGGTTTGTCAGGATCCGCTTTTCCGTCTCCGCATCCACCGCAGAAAATGCGTCGTCCAAAACCAGAATTTCAGGGGACGGCAAAAGCGCCCTGGCAATGGCAACCCGCTGTTTTTGTCCCCCCGAAAGGGTAAGACCCCGTTCACCGATCAGGGTGTCCCAACCCCGGGAAAATCCTTCCAGATCCCTGTCCAGGGCGGAAATCAGCGCGGCGGAAGCAAGGGAATCAAGTTCGGCCTCCGCTTCCCTGGCGCCATAGCCAATATTGTTCTTTATGGTATCGGAAAAAAGATAACTGTCCTGGGGGCTTACCCCAAAAAGGCGGCGCAGTTCCCCAAGGTCCCAGTCCCGTACATCCCTGCCCTTGATAAAAACAGTTCCCGGGGGAGGATCTACCATACGCATCAAGGTTTTAAGCAGCGTGGATTTTCCCGATCCTGTTCTGCCCAAAATGCCCAGGACCGATCCCCGGGGCACGGAAAGGGAAATAGTATCCAGTACCGGCGGGGCATTTTCCGCGGGGGAATACGAAAAGGAAAGGCGGCGCAGTTCTATACTTGTTTCCTGTTTGTCAAAGTCCTGCGGCATCAAGGGCTCCGGAAGCTTGGCGGGGCTGCGTATGGAAGCCTCGCTCTTCAAAAGTTCATTAATGCGCCCCATACTGGTCGCTCCCCGTTGAATCATATTGACCATAAATCCCGCTCCCATGAGGGGCCAGATCAACATCTGCAAATAACTAAACAGGGCCACAAGTTCCCCGGGGCTCAGGTAGCCCATAACCACCCGGCGGCCTCCGGCAAAAAGAAGTAGTACCGTGGTAAGGCCGGCAAGAAAGCTTATGAAGGGGAAAAAAGCGCCGTAGAGTTTTACCAGGCTCATGTTGGCGTCCCGGTAATCCTCGTTGGCTTTGGTAAATTTTTCTACCGCCCACCATTCCTTTACAAACGATTTAACCACCCGGATACCCGCAAAGGTTTCTTGAACCGTATTGTTCATGGCCGAATATGTTTCCTGGGCCCGGTGAAAACGGCGGCCCATGGCCTTGCCAAAGACCAGCATCACAATGGTAATAAACGGCAGGGGGATGATACAGAACAGGGCCGTCCGGGGGTCCTGGACAAAAATAATCACCAGTATGGCCAGGGCCATTATGGTCCCGTCCACCAGGGTAACCAGCCCCCATCCAAGGGCATTCCGGACCGCCCCTATGTCGTTGATTGCCCGGGCCATCAGATCCCCGATTTTATGGGTCTGGTAAAAATCATAGGAAAGGGAAAGAAGGTGGGCAAAGAGCTTATCCCGTAATTCCGTTTCGATCCGGCGGGAGGATCCGTGGATAAAGTAACGCCAAAGAAAACGGCCCAGACAAACCAGGGCCATAACGGAAAGCATGCCAAGACAGAGCTGCAGTACCCGCAGCCACTCAAAGCTTTCCAGGGCAATAATATCCACCGCGGCCCGGATAAATTGAGGGATCACCGCCTGGGCCCCGTCAACCACCACAAGAAAGAAAAAACCCCATACATAGGGAACGCGGTATTTTTTTAAGTAGGGTATAAGGGTCCGGAATTCCCTAAGGCCGGACTGCTGCACTCCGGGTTTCAATTACACCTTTTTTTGGGTTTCCATCCGCTTAATATCGGTTTCAAGCTTTTGGGACCAGATTTCAAGTTTTTTCTTAACCGTTTCCGCCTCTTCCCGGTCGCCCAGGAGTACATGGAGGCGCCGTAAAGCTCCTAAAAAATTTATTCCCTGTTTAAAATCGTCAATCCGGTTGGTGGATAATTCGTATTTTTCCCTGTACCTGTCCGCCGCCTGGTTAAGAAGCTTTTTTATCATCCGCAGATGGTAAACCGTGGGTTCGTAATTTGGGGACCGGGGATCCGTATTGGCCACGGCGTTTTTTAAATCCAGGATATTCTTAGCCGCCGCCGCAAAGCGGCCTTCCATTTCCACGAAGGACCATCTCCACTTGGTATTATCCCCGTAGGCATTCTCTAAAAGGTTAATGGCCAGTCCCATTTTGCGAACCAGGTTGTACCGTTTAGCGGCGGTAAGGAATGCAATTTCCGCCAGCTTTTCCTCGTAATCCGCAAAAGGAACGTCCACATAATTGGAAACCACCTCTTCAAGGTAAATAATGCTTTTGTACAGGGATTTCCTGCCGTCGTTTAAAGCGTTTTCTTCTTTAATTTTAAGCCGGGTCTGGGACACAAGACTAATCACTATCTGGAAAGAAGCCAGGTTAAGCATCTCGTCCACCAGGGTAAGGCGCTTAGAAGCGGTATTAACCGGCTCCTTTTGTATACCCAAAAGAAGTTCCTTTTCCCTGCTTCCAATTTCCACAATCTTGTCTCTATAGGGCTTAATCTTTTCTTGATACTGCTTCCGCTCTTCGATGGAAATTTTTGCCATACCCTAACCTGCCCTATCTTCCTTTACCATATTTTGACAATAAATCGTCCGCATGTGCAAGTGCTGCGGTCCCCGCCGAATCTCCGGCCAGCATCCGGGCAATCTCTTCCCGGCGGTTACGCTGAGAAAGGACCCGTACTACAGTCTGGGTCCGGCCCGAGACTTCTCTTTTTTCTACCCGGATATGGTTGCCGGCCCGGACCGCGATGCTTGCCAGATGGGTAATACAAAAGATCTGTTTAAATTTACCGATTTTTGTAAGGTATTCCCCCACCGCCAAAGCCACCTCGCCCCCAATACCGGTATCAATTTCATCAAACACCAGGGTTTCTATGGTATCTGATTGGGCAAGGACGGTTTTCACCGCCAGCATTACCCGGGAAAGTTCCCCTCCGCTGGCTATACGGGCCAGTTCCTTAAGGGGCTCCCCGGAATTGGCGGAAATGCGAAATTCAACCTCGTCGGCTCCCCAGGGACCGCAGATAAGGTTCCCGCCGGGGCCCTTGCCCTTGGATGCCACGGTTACGGCAAACCGGGCCTTGGGCATTCCCAGTTTTTGCAGGATCCCGTTGATCTGGTTCCCCAGGGTCTGTGCCGCCCCGGTCCGGCGGGAGCTTAGTTCCGCGGCCCTGCCGGCCATATCCCGTTCCAGGCCGGCAATCTCGGTCTTAAGTTTTTCCCGGTTTTCTTCGGACTGGGAAAGGGCCTCTATCTCCTGTTCCGCCTGGACCCGGTAAGCTAAAATCGCCTCCTCACTGTCCCGGCTTATCTCCTCAGTTTCCGTACCGGACCGGGAAACATATTTTTTCTGTAACCGGAAGAGCAGTCCCAAACGGTCTTCCACCTCTTCCAATCTTCCCGGATCATAGGAAAGATTGTCCCGGTAGGCCCTTACTTCTTCGGCCAAGTCCTCCGCTTCGTAGTAAAGCTCTTCCATACGCTTGCTTGTTCCCACCAGGCTTTCATCCATGGAGGCGGCGGCTTCCATGGAACTGCGGGCCTTCCGGGCCGCCGTCAGGACAGACGCTTCACCATCAAAAAGAAACGCCGCTGCCGCCGCCGCCTCCCGGCTTAGTTTTTCAAACGAAGCCAGGCGCTGGGCTTCCGCCTCCAACTCCTTGGTTTCCCCGGGCCGGGGGGCGGCCTTGGATATTTCATCCACCGCATACGAAAGCAGCTCTATCCGTTCTTCGCGGTTCCGGGCCGAATTAAGGGAAAGTTCCAGGGCTTTTTTCTTTTCGGCCAAGGAAAGAAAAAGATTGTTAAAGGCCGCGGCATCCTCTTCCAGTCCCGCAAAACGGTCAAGACAGCGGCGGTGGGTGTCTTTGCGCATCAAGGATTCATGATCGTGCTGACCGTGGAGGTCGAACAACATGCCCATAAGTTCCGTTAAATCTCCCCGGGTAAAGGGTATGTTTTGTACATAAATCGACGAACGGCCCGACGATTTGATATTTCTGCGCACCATGATGGTCCGATCTTCCAGGGCAATATCCCTGGCCGACAGCCAATCAAGCACGTCCTTGTTTTGCGGCCCAATTTCTATGACCGCGGAAACGCCGGCATCTTCGCTGCCGGTACGGATTACGTCCACATCCGCCTTGCTTCCCAAAAGAAAGCTCAAAGAACCCACAATAATAGATTTGCCCGCCCCGGTTTCGCCGGTTAAAATATTAAGGCCGTCTTCAAACGAAAGGGACAGATTGTCGATCAGGGCATAGTTACGGATCGATAGTTCTTTAAGCATCGCTTCCCCCTTGGTACGAGGCCTGGGAACTTCCCCCGGACCAGGCAAGTTTTGTCCGCAGGGCCCGGTAAAAAGCCCAGCGATCGGAAGCAATAAGACGGATCCCATAGGGGGCCCGGCGGATAAGGATCCGGTCTTCGGGTTCGAGGGGCTCGGTTATTTGTCCGTCCACGGTAAGCAAAACGGAACTGCGCTGTTCGCTCTCCACCAGGGCGCAGACCTTATCATCCGCAGGTACCACAATAGGCCGGTTGGAAAGGGTAAAGGGGCAAATGGGGTTGATGATAACCCCCTCCATTTCAGGATCGAGGATCGGCCCTCCGGCGGCCACGGAATACCCGGTAGATCCGGTGGGGGTAGAAACAATAAGCCCGTCGGCCCGGAAACGGCCTAAAAGAATATGATCCCCCCCGGAACTTTCCGCTTCCACCTCAAGACGGATAAGTTTGGCGATTCCCGCGGCAGAAATAACCGCATCATTAAGGAACGCGCTTTTAAAAACCGTCCTGTTTCCCCGTTCCACCGAAACCTCCAGCATGATCCTCTGGGAAACTACGGCATTGTCAGCCTCCCAGCGCTTAAAGGTTTCTTCCCATTCTTCGGGAGACACTGCGGCAATAAAGCCCAGGGTTCCCAGGTTTACCGGAATAAGGGGAATAGCCACGGGCCCCGCAATCCGGGCGGCATAGAGTACCGTTCCGTCTCCCCCCAGGCTAAACCCGATATCATAATCTCCGGGATCACAGAACCATGTCTTGGTATCTCCGGGAAAAGAATCAACAGTATAGGCCCGGGCGGACAGCACACGAACCAGTTCCTCCACTAAAATGGCGGCTTGGGATTTTTTTTGATTAACAAATAAAAGGGCCCGGTGTAAATGCGCCATAGTCCACCTTTTACGGAAGCGTCATAATAAGCTTAAGTACCCGGTCTGCCGCGGCCGCCCTAAGCCGCGGGTACAGGGGAAAAAGCACGGTCCGCAGAGACAGGGAATATGCGCAGGGGCATTGAGCCGAAGGAATTACCCCGGTCCCCGTTAACGTCGCTTCAAAGGCCTCTTCTACCACTATTTCCCTGCGCTTTGCATAGGCCTTAACATCCTTTACTCCACTTTCCAAAACCAGGGGAAAGGCATAATTATTGTACACAAGCCCCTCCGCCTCTCTAAACCGTTTGTGCCGGGTTTGAAGACTGGCTTGAACATAGCCCTGGGCCAGTTCCTTACGTCTGGCATTATTTTTAGCCCCCTCTCTGAATTGTACCGCCGCCATAGCCGCATTCATATCCGGCAACATATACTCCGGGGGCAGGTCTCCCAGGGCCCGAAGGGCCCCCGCATACCGGCGGCTTACCGAATAAAGCAGCGCCCCGCCACCGGCGGTGATCATGTCCCGTTCCTCCAGTCCCAGGATCGTAAAGGCTCCAAGGGAACCGGCGTTTTTTTCTCCCAGCCTGGTACCCACACTTTGAGAACAATCTTCAATAATGGGAATTTTCAGGGAACTAAACACCTCTTCTTCCGGCATATATCCCAGGGTATGATGAAAAACCGCGCACAGGGGCTTGGCGGCGGCAAGGGCTTTCATTTTTTCAGGCGCCATGAGCGGAGTATCCGCTGCGCTGTCACAGTAAAGCGGGGTAAGGCCAAGCCCCCGGATAAGCTGTTCATAATAAAGGGGGGACAGGGCGGAAATGATAACCCCCCTTCCTTTGGGAATTTCCCCCTCCCCTTCCGCGCTGCAAAGCGCCCGGAGCGCTAGTTCCAGGGCAAAAACCGGGCTGCGCAGGGCAAGGCAGTACTCAAAACCCAAAGCCTCCTTTGCGGTATGGATAAGAAACCGGGTATGCTCCCCAGGACCCACCTGATCTTCCGCCATGGCCGTAAGAACCGCATCCATCTCCTTCCTTCTGATGGTCGGAGAATAGATTTCTATCTTCATAACTTAAAATTTTAGCATAAAAAAAAAGTTAGAACTAGCGTAAAAAAAAGAAAAGGCCCGAAACCTACCTGCGCAGATCGGCTATTTTTTGCAGTTCCCGGGGATTAAAGAGATCCCGAATATTAAGGATAATAAGATACCCCTCTTCCTGGCGTACCACCCCTTGAATATATTCCGTTCCAATACCGGTAAGCATCTGGGGCGGGGGCTGAATATGTTCCTTTTCCACCGCCACCACCCGGGACACCCGGTCAATGATAACCCCAAGTTTCATGCCATCCACATCGATAATAATAAACCCCGATAAAAGCTCGTCTTCTTCGGAATTCAAGGTCTTTTTAAGATGAAACCGCTTGTGAAGGTTAATTATGGGAATAATTTCCCCCCGGAGATTAAAAATCCCCTCTACATAACCGGGGGCATTTGGAAGGGCCCTAACATCCTGAACCCGGACAATTTCCTTAACGTCCATAATGTCAATCCCATACAGCTCTTCTCCAAGCTGGAAGGTAACTAACTGACTTTGTTCTGACATATATACCCCCTTTTAATCTACTATTGTACCGCCCTGGAATCAAGGGGGAAGATATAAAAAAAGGCGGGCAAGAATCGAAAACGGAGGGACCCTGCAGGGCAATCTTTTCCCGGGCCCTTTAACCGAAAGGAAGGGGACCTAATCCGGACTCCGAAGCTTTTTTAGATACAATTAAGAAAAACAGGCCGCAATTCTTCGGGATCCGGGCTGTTTTTTAATGTATTCATCACCACCTCATTCTGCAGAAGTTTTGCCAGATTCCGCATGAGCAGTAGATGGCTTTCCTGGGGCGCCGCGAGGGCCACAATAAGCGTCGCCGTCTGCGAAGGCCCCCAGTTTACGCCCTCCGGAACCTGCAGTACCACAATTCCCTTTTTCCGGATCATCCCCGAATCGTCCCGGGTCCCATGGGGGATCGCAAGCCCCCTGTCCAGATAGGTTGAGCTAATATATTCCCGTTTAAGGAAGCTTTCTATATACCCCGAATCAACACAGCCCAGCCCTTGAAGCAGGCCGGCGGCTTCCTGGAGAGCGGCATTCTTATCGGGAAAAGCAAGGCCGGTACGTATTATTAATTCCGTGTTCACCCCTAAAATTATACTCGAGAAGGCCTATGTTATCTATAGATGACAAACGCAAAGGATTTCGGTTATATCCGGGGCCGGCACGCGGGCCCTTGGGTATTAA
>JAISOA010000053.1 GCA_031275945.1 Spirochaetaceae bacterium | reverse complement strand
CATCATTTCTGCGCTTCCGCTTCCAGGGCAAAGATGTCCACATAGATGTCGTCCACAAACTGTTCCGCGTCCAGATCCGCGGGCAGATAGCCGATTTTGGAAAGTTCCCGGGCAAAATAAACGGCGTCTTCTTTGGCCCGGGCGTTTGCTTCCGAACCGGAGTGGTGGCCGTAGTTATAGTGACCCAAAAGTCCTGCCACCAGATCCACATCCTCGGTGGCAACTTTTTTCTCGGAAACCAGAAGCTGGGCGGCCTCGGCGGGATTTGCCCCAATCCAGGCCACCGCCTTATGGTAACCCCGTAAGGTCGCCGCCACCGCGCCGGGGTTTTCCCGGACCAGTTTGCCCGACGCGAAAAGGAAGCAGCAGGCCTTACCGGCAAAGAGGGGGTGTTCACTGATGTCCAGCAGAACCCGGTAATTCCCGGTGTTTTCCAGGGTCGTCGCAAAGGGATCCCACAGGGCCGCCACGTCAACCTCTCCCTTTTCTATCGACTGCGATATCTGATCGTTGGGGTAGGGAAGCCAGTTGATCTCCGTCTGGGGATCAATCCCGGCGCTTCCCGCGGCCACCGACGCCACCGCATGGGGGGTTCCGCCGATTTCATCGACGGCGATGGTTTTACCCCGCAGATCGCCCAATCCGGTTATCGGCGAATCCTTCGGCACCAGAAGCTTGATGCATCCCTCGTGCAGGCCGCCGATAAGCTTTACGTCCAGCCCGTTGTAGACTCCGGGAAAATACTGAAAGTCGCCGTTTTCAACGATCACTTTGCCGGCGGCCAGGGCCGCCCGGGTTGCCTCGAAGGTATTGCCGCTTACGAGGTCTATCTTAACCCCTTCTTCGTCAAAGAAGCCTTTCAGGCTGGCTATGGATGTGGGCGAACCGCAGGTTGATCCCGAATAGCCTATCTCATATTCACCGTGCGGATATTGATCCGATCCTTTTTTACCGCATGCGGACAAGGCCAGGAAAAACAAGGCCGGTAAAAAAACCGCTGCCGGCGGTACCGCAAAAATTCGCTTCATCGTAAACCTCCTGTGGTTTTGTTCAGAATTCTTAGAATCCCGATATATTTAGTAGGAATTTATATAAAAAAAATATTTTTGTCAAGGCCTTTTTATGCTTTTTTTAGTATTCGAGTTGTTTAAAAATTTCAGTAGAGTTGTTCGGAAACTTCAGTTTTTAAACAACAACCGCTTAAAAACAGCAGGATGCGGAGCATTGAAACACCCAGGGTTACAAGTCCAAAGTTAAAAACTAACGCTTAGGGTGGTGCCGAAGCGTATCATAATGCTGGTTAAATCGCTGATCCTGTTCCGGGTAAAATCGAGTTTGGCAAACCCCGTTAGGGTTAGTCTGCCCAGAATGCGAACCAGCGATTCGTGGCCCAGGATCACCGAGTATATGCCCTTTTCCCCGGAATGGTCTATGACAAATTCCAGAGATTCCCGGACAAGCCGCTCGTGGCTGCTCAGGGCCAGTTCGTCCAGAAAGGGAAAGAACCTGTTTCCCGCGGTTTTTCGCAGGGCGGCGCCGTAAATAGCCGACAGCAGGGTCTTGTCCCGGGGAATGGTCCACAGCAGGGTAAAATTCTCAATCCAGCCGGTGACGGCGGCGCCAAGGGTATTATTTACCGCCAGTTCCGCTCCCTTAAAGCCGTAGAATCCCAGGAACTGTTCGGCCTGGATCCGCCATTGGGGTTCTTCGGATTCGGGGAACGAGACAATGCCGGTAATGGTATGGCGGAATTCGTCGTTCTGGTAAAAGCGAAATACCGGATGGTTTCCCATGGCGCCGAAAAGGTTAATCGAGGAAAATCCCAGGCCGGAATTGAAGGTAAATACGTCAAGCCGTGTATCCAGCCGCTGTTCCATGGTTCTGTCTAATTGGGTAAAGAAATGCACCGGAACCACCAGGGAACTTATATCGTAGCGTTCGGGAAAAAACAGATTAAGCAGAAGATTTTCATTAAACCGGGTGTTTTCTGCCTCCAGGGTATACGTGGAAAGGGTCTTGTCCATGGCGGAATCCAAATTTGAATCAAAGAGGGCATAAAGCGGAATTTCCCGCCACAGGGGAGAGGCATCGGAAAGGCTTTTTCCGTATTGAAACAGATCATCCCCTATGTCGTGGCCGCAGTACATAAGGCTGCGGAGTATGTTCCGCTGGAATCGGAGGTTCCCGTGGAGGAGATTAAAGGTAAATGGAATGTCCATGCGGATCGTGGAGGAAGATTTACTTATTTCCAGGGGAATCGATACCTCGCTGTTTCCTTCAAAGGACAGATCCGCCCCCACCGGCAGATAGTTAAAAAACACTCCCCCCCGGGCCCGGACATGGCGGTCCTGCATGGTACTTCCCGATGCGCCAGCGCCGGAATCGGGAACCATCATGGTCCAGCTTTGGGCCCAGGTTGTGGCATAGTTGGGCATCCAATCTACGGGTTTTTCAGTTTTTTCCGTATACCGCAGGCTCCCCTCCAGGGAAAAACCGGGATACGAATTCTGCAGATCCTGTATCCCCGTGGAACCGTTCCAGACCCGGGTAAGCCGGTGGTTTTGGTATACCATAGAAGAAGAAAGGTTCCCAAATACCAGGGTTCCCAAATTCAAGGACAGGGCGTGATCCATGGTTTCATCATAGGGGGCGGTATTAAAGGATTCGGAAAAAGAAAAAGGCCCGAAGGAACGGGACAATCCATGACCGGCGATCCAATAAGATGTGTCGTTGGAAGCCATGAACTGCAGGTTTCCCAGGGTTTTAAACCCCAGAATGCTTGCTTCGCCCCGGGATCTGGATTGGGCGCCGGAAAATGTCTCCGCCTGGGAATTAAAGGGATTCCCCCGGGCGGCACTTTCCAGGGCGGTGGTAAAGGACAGGTCCGAAAGTACTTCCGTATTTCCGGCCCGGACAAGGGATCCGGGCCGTCTCCAGTCCAGGGTCCCCCCGCCGTTTACCCGGAAAGACGGAGACGGATCTTCCAGGCAAATTTCATCGATGGAAAAGGAACCGCTGCCCGGCGAGGGCATCTCCACGAACACCGCCGCATAACCGGACTGGCCGTCGCCGGTAAAATTATCTTCTCCCAGGCTGCTCTGCCGCAGCACCCCGGGCCGGTAGTGGATCTCCCCGGGGTATTCATGACCGTCCACAAGAAAACGCCGGCGGCCCTGGCCGTAGTGTATTTCCACATTGTACCAGCGATCTTCCCCAAAAAGATTATCGTTCAGGGAAGCCCTAAGTTCCAGGGCGGTCTTATGCGGGTTGCCGTAGGAATCCGGTCCCCGGGAAATAATAAGATGAAACACGGAATTAAGGGGAAAGGGGCTGGGGGATCCCCGGAGGTAAAAACTTACAACCCGGTAATCGGAAAGGGGGATGGCCGGGGTTCTGCCGTCGGCCCCCGCGGTCCGTACGGAGGAATCCCATTGGACCTGTAAAACATGGTTGGATCCGCTTTCGTGGAGGCGGTTAATTTTACCGCTTCGCAGGGCGGGATCCCGCCGTTCCGTCACGTTTATCTGGTCCTGGGCGGCGCGGATCCTTCCGCCTTCAAGTGTAATGGCCCGCCAAGATGTTCCCATGATAAAGGGCTTAGCTGCCAGAACCCGGCCGGAAAGGGAAGAGGAGCCGGTATTAATGATCAACAGTCGCATCTGGGTGGCGTTTTGAAGGCTCCGTCTCATCTGGCCGGTAAGGGTAATGGCCACCGCATAGCCGTCGCTGTTGTTCCGGTCAATCCATGAAGCAGGAAGGGATGCGGCATATCCCAGCGCCGTCGAAGAAGCGGCGTAAAAAACCGGCGCTTCAACGATTAACGAGGAACTTTCTATACCTCCGGAACCTTCTTCCGCAAGGACGCCGAACTGGGCCAGTACCAGTATGTCGGGGTTGGAAATGTTAAAGTCGTAAAACCGCAGGGGAACCACAATGGCCTTGGCTTGTTCCAGCAGGGCCCCGTCCTGTCCCAGGGGAACCTGGAAGCCGGTCCATTGGCCGCCCCCGAGGTTTTCAAATTCGGCCACAAAAATGTCCATATCCGCATCCTTGGAGGGGTAGGGCCCCCTCAGGCCCGGAACAAGGGGAGCGGACCAGTCTATGTTTTTTAGTTCCACGGCCCCTAAAAAATTTGAGGTCCGGTAATTCCGGTAGATAAGATCTACCCTGTCTGCGGCGCTTACACTTAGGGGAAAAGAGGGCCACCCTCCGGGAGGAGAAAAAGGAGGCGCAGAAACTGCCTGGGCAGGCTTTTCCGATATAAAACCGGCGCCGGTGGACACCCCCAGGACAATCTCCGAATTTCCCTCCATGCCCGCCACCCGGTACAATCCCGTGGTGTCCGGCTGTTCAAAGCCCAGTCCCAGGGAGAGGCTTGCCTGTAAATTTTCGTAGTTCCAGGATGCTCTGCCGCCAAATCCCACCGTACCGGGGCTGGAGGCCCCCTCTTCGGTATAGGCTTCCCGGGATACGTTCCACCGCAGGCCCAGGGCCGCTTCGGTGCTAAAGGGGCTGTCTTCGGGGGCGTACACAAAGCCCAGCCCGGCGGCAAGGCTGCCGAGCCTTCGTTCCTCGCTGCGCTTTAAATAACTTATGCGGATTACCTCGTTAAAACCCACGGGACTTGCCAGGGTAACGGCACCGCTTCCGGGATCGTAGCTAATTTGAGAATCCAGGATACCCCCCCGGTATACCTGTACCGATCCGGGAATAACGTCGGTTCCTATGACATAGGCCCCCGCGGCGCCGTAGTTGGTAAAACGGATCCGGATGTCTTCGGTAAATTTTTGAGTTCCCGGAAGGTACAGTTCCGGGTACCCGTCCAGAGGCCACCTGGAACCGGGGGCCCTTCTGTCCCGGCCTCCGGCGCCTGCCTGGCTTATCTCGAAGATGTTTCTGCCGCCGTCGTCGCCGGTGACGGTGTACAGACTTATGTCCAGGGACAGGCTTAAGCTGGTAGCGGGAAGCACTTCGTACTCCTCGATCCGTTCTCCGGTGGAAAGCCGTATCAGGGCGGCGTCTTCCGTATTGCTCGACGGAGCCATATACCTGCTTTGCCGTTCAAAGGGAGAGAAGGTTCCCGGCTCGTAGATTACCAGGGCCAAGACCCCGTTGATGGTGATTGTACCGGGCATATTAGCGGGTGTTCCTATGACGGCGGCCGTCTGCCCCGGCTGGGGGTAGTGCTCAAGTTGAATGGTAGATCGTGTGTTGTCAAAATACTCCTGCACATCCCAAAGAAAGCCGTTTCCGGATATTGTGTAATTCCCCATGACGTATCCCCCCGGATAGCTTACCGCCACCATTCCCGAATGTTCCCGGACCAGTTCCACCAGGCCGTGCCGGGCGCTGACGGCATACTCGCTGGGACCGGCAAGACGCCAGCGCCTGGAACCGCCGGAAAGGCCGCCGTTTTTATCCTCCAGGTATACCACCGGAACCGAGGGGATGTTTTCCCGGGGAAGGATGAAGGAACGGCCCCGCAGGGTCTTGTCCGGCGTCAGGGTGGAAAAATTCCGTTCCCGGTTTCCCACAAAGGTCCGTTCTTCCCTGGCCGCGGCGTCGTAGCGCAGCAGGGTATGGAAGCTTAGTTCGCCGGATCCGAAACGACCGTAGAAGCCGAAGGACGAGGAGGAATCTCCCCCCAGATCCAGGTATGGAAAGGCGGGAAAATCAAGTCCCGTGTTCCCTATTCCCGCATACTGGACCGGTTCGCCGGGAAGGCCCTGGTATCCTGCCCGGTACGTGTTAAGGTCATAATCATCGAGAAAACTAACTTCCAAAAACCATTTTTCCCAGATCCACAGCGACAGGGTAAGGTCCGCCTCCTGGGTGAACAAAATAGGAGAATCATCGGATTCCGGCGCCGTTCCCAGGGGGCTGTTGGTAATGCCCCAGTTAAGGCTTAAGGAACCTTTCCAGTAGCCTTTAATAAAAAGGGATACCTCGGTATCCCACACATTCATGTTAAAAAGCTGGGAACTCGCTTCCTCGGCAATTTCCCGCCTGTGCCGTTCCGGGGAAGTTTCCGCTCCCTCCCGGGCAAGCCGGGCGCCCAAGGTTCCGCCCTCTGCCCCGGGGTCTTCCTGGGCCCCCGCGAAGAACAACGCACGGCCCAGCAAAATTGCAGCCGTCATCAACACGGTCCCCCTCCCCGGGCGCTTCATACTTCGCAAAAACCCCATATTGTATATATTATCGGGGAATATGATTATATCCATGATGCAGATACTTTTTGAAATTCCTAACCCGGAAAGTATCAAGGATAAACGGCGAATAGTAAAATCCCTAACCGAAAAACTCCGGGGGCGCTTCCGCCTGAGCGCCGCCGAGGTGGATTTGAACAATTCCCTGTCCTTTGCCCACATTGGAGCCGCTCTGGTATCCAATTCCCGGATCTTCGGCGAATCGGTCTTGAATAAGGCCTTCAAAATGATTGAAAATGAAGGTACCCTGCGGATTCAGGATGTTAAAATTTATTCCGAGGAGTTTTAGGAATGTCCCGATTGTATATTGTTTTCCTGGCGGTGGTGTTGGGTTCCTGTATCGGCGTGGGTTCGGAAATCCGGATCGACAGGAACGGTTCAGGATCCCTCAAACTCCATTATCGCATTGCCTCCGGTTTAGAGGATCTGGGATCGCTGGACGGGAACGAACGGTGGCTTCCCGTTCCGGTGGGCAGGGCGGATATGGAACGGACCGTGGCCAGAATCCAGGGGCTTACGCTGGTTTCGTATTCCTCCCGGCAGGAAGGGCTCGATACCCTCCACAGCGCCGAACTGTCCTTTGCGTCCCCCGGCGCCTTGGAGGCCTTTTTCGATTCCTCGGGCCGGCTTTTTACCGCGGACCTTCCGGATAAACGGCTGCGCCTGGCCTTTCCTCAAACCGCAGAACAGGATCGGGATTTTAAGGAACTGCTCTCCCGGGCCCTGGAGGCTTATACTTTTTCGATTTCCCTAAGCTTGCCCGGAACGGTCCGGGTAGCCTGGCTGGACGGAGAGGGGAAACCCGCCACAGTTTTTCCGGGCGACTGTTCGGTTGCCGGTTCCACCCTAAGCTACAGTGTCCCCATGGCGGATCTGGTTTTTCTTGATATGGCTCTACAGATGGAAATAAGCTGGTAATGTCCATAAATACCCGAAGCACCAATATAGAACTTCCCATAAAGCTTATCTTTACCGAAGAAGGATCCACCGCGCTGCTAACCCAAAAGGTAAAGTTTTCCCGCTTTAAAATGGGGGATATGTCCGAAGAATACGGCCTGTCTTTGGACAAGGTGGTGCCCGCATCGCTGCAGCGCATGATCATGGCGGACTATATTTCCAAAATTGAAGTTTTCGGCGTAGAACCGGTGTCCAACCGTTCGGAAATTATCGATCTTTCGGAACTTATCATATACAGCATCCTGTACCGGAAATATACCTTTGTTTCTTTGGAACAAATTCTTAAGACCGAGCCGGTAAAAAAATGGAACCATGCCAATCCTTTCCAGATTATTGACGAAAAAACGCAATTCAAAGAAGGATCGATTCAAAATTTTCTAAGCACCCGGGGGGAAGAACTGGCGGAGATACAAAAGGAATTGGCGGAGCCGGTCTATGATACCATAGCCGGCGACACGGCCCTGCTGGAGGACGAGAAAAAAAACAGGATCCTGATTACGCAGAATTTTATCACCTTTGCCCATCCCTTAGTTTGGTTTGTCCTTTTAAAATTCAACAAAAGCTCCGACTACCTTCCGCTGCTTCGGGAAGTGCGGCGATGCCTGGCGGAATTCATAAAAAAATCCAATATTGCCGAATATACCGCGCTTATGCTCATGGAACTGGCTTCCAATATCGAAAACCTTAATATCCTGCGGGAAGCCAAATTATTGTACAAGACCGAACGGGTGGAAATACAGCGGGTGCTGCAGGATCCAAAGCTGCGGCTTCCGGTTATTGAAGAACTGCGAAAAAAAAACAACCTGCTTAGCTTTTCGTGGAAACTGGGAGGGACAAGTCTTACCGCCATTGGAACCCGGGGCAGGTTCCAGGTTTTTCTCTATGATCAGGACGCCAACTATAAAGAAACCAGGGAAAGCCTGGACGCCACGAAGGCCGCGAATGTGGCCAAGTACAACCTTTCCGAGTACTATAAACAGCTTCATAAAAACGGCAACGACCTGGAATTGGGTATATTTTACCTTTCCTTTTTGAGCGAAGCCTGCGAGACCATGGGAATAAAATTTGAATCCGTTGTAAGCCAGACCCAGTATACGGGAAAAACTATTACAACCCTTTCTTTCGGGCTTTAGGGGGCATGATGCAACGCGGAATAATTTTTCCGGTGCGGATCCGGCTGCTGGTTCTTCTTCTTCCGGCGCTGCCGTGGTCCTGTTCCCAGGCGGAGCCGGAGATTCGCTACGGGTCCCTTGAATTGGTGTACCACCAAAACGGGGGAAACCCCACGGAACGGTTTACTTTTTTTGTACTGCCCCAGGATAATGACGGCGTCGAGGACCTGGAAGAACTGTGGCTCTACCATGACTGGGCCGGTCTTTCCTGGCATTTAACCAGCCGCGACTGGATTACCCAGACTGTTGACGGAAAGCTCTGGATAGGGAGCAGGGCCATCGCCATGGAAGATAACAGCCCCCTGCCCCGGGGACAGTTCCGGGCGATCCTGGTTGACAAGGGAGGGAGCCGTTCCGAGCGGCTGCTTAGCTTTGACGCTCCCCCGGAACAGTCCGGGGAATTTCCCCTCCTAATCCTTTCGGGGGACCGGTACCGCATCGTATCCCGGTATCCCGAACAGAACTTGCTGGTCTACGACGACAAGGGCCTATACCTGCTTACCGTATCCCCCCCCGCGCCGGAGGGAAACATTTCCGCCCTGGGGCTCCCTTCCCAGGCGGAATCCCTGGCCCTGTGGTCCCGGGATCCGGCCCGTTCCGTTTCCGCCTTTACCGATATTGTTTCCCTGCATGAATAGGGGCATAAAAAGCTTCGTTCTCCGGTCGGGGAGGATGAGCCGGGCCCAATCCCGAGCCTACGGCGAAGGGGCCTCCCCGCTCATTGTTCCCTACGAAGCTTCCCCCCTGCACTTTACCTCGATCTTTGGGAACGATCATCCCGTGACGGTAGAAATTGGATTCGGCATGGGCGGGGCCACGGCGAGCCTTGCCCGGACTAATCCCGAAAAAAATTACCTGGGCATCGAGGTCTTTAAGGCCGGGATAGGAAAACTACTCTGGGAAATCCGGAAACAGGGCTTGTCTAATATCCGCATCATGGAACACGATGCAGTGGAAGTACTGGAACATTCTATCCCAGCCCAAAGTCTTGGGGCTCTGCATATCTTCTTCCCCGATCCCTGGCCCAAGAAACGGCATCAGAAGCGGCGGCTTATCCAGGGGCCCTTCGCGGAACTCATGGCTTCCCGGCTCCGGGCCGGGGCCTACCTGTACGTGGTTAGCGACTGGGAAGACTATGCCAAAAAAACCCTGGAGCTTTTATCCGCCCTGCCGGAACTTGAAAATCCCTATCCCGGTTTCGCAGAACCCCTGGAATGGCGGCCCCGGACCAAATTCGAAAAAAAGGGGCTTGAGAAAAATCACCGGGTATATGAAATTTATCTGCGTAAAAGGAAAGGGATATGACAGATCAAGAACGCATAAGGGCCCTGGAACGGCTTATTGAAACATATCAGACTTCGTACTATAACGGCGAAGCGGAAATCTCCGACGGGGAATTTGATCTTTTGTGGGATGAGCTAAAAACGCTGGATCCGGCGAACCCCGTTCTTGCCCGGGTAGGGGCCGATGATACCGACGGCTTTCCCAAGGCCAGGCATCTTATCCCCATGGGAAGCCAGGAAAAGGCCGCCAATCCCCAGGAATTTACAGCCTGGGCAGAGGGGATCTGTACGTATCCCGGTTTTGGGGGCTTTCTAGTCCAATACAAGCTGGACGGGGCCAGCCTGGAACTCCAATACGAGGGGGGCAGGCTCCTCAGGGCTGTTACCCGGGGCAACGGAACGGTGGGGGATGACATAACCGCCAATGCCAGACAGATGCGGGGTGTCCGGGGAACCCTTGGGGAGAATTTTTCCGGCGGCGTCCGGGGAGAGGTGGTGATGCTAAAAGCGATATGGCAGGAAAAGTACCGGGACAAGGCTAACTGCCGCAACGCCGCCAACGGACTTATGCGGCGCAAGGACGGCCGGGGAAGCGAGGATCTTTCGTTTATTACCTACGATGTTTCCGCCGCCGGGGACCCGGAATTTTTTAAAAATGAAACGGAAAAGATCCGGTGGCTGAGAGACCAGGGGTTTTTAGTCGCCGAATCCAAAGAATTTAACGACGCCGGTTCAATCATAGCCTACCGGGAAGAGATTGCTAAAAACCGCGCCGTTCTTCCCGTGGACATAGACGGCCTGGTGGTAAAGGATAAAACTACGGATCCCGCGGATCTGCGCCGGGCCAGACCGGAACGGCAGATCGCCTTTAAATTTGAACTGGAAACCGCCTTTGCCATACTTCGGGATGTGGAATGGAGCGAGTCCGGGGCTACTTATACCCCCATAGGGGTGATTGATCCTGTACGGCTTGCAGGAACCACCGTGCAACGGGCCAACCTGAACAACCCCGACATGATCCGGGCCATGGAGCTTAAGATCGGTTCCGCCGTATCGGTGGTTAAGCGGGGAGAAATTATTCCGAAGATAGAGGGCTTAGCCCCGCCGGGGATCCTGGAAACCGGGGAACTGCGGGACATAGTTCTTCCCCGGACCTGTACAAGCTGCGGAAGCGATCTAAAGGATGAGGGAACCCGGCTGCTCTGTCCCAACCCTTCCTGCCCCAAGCGGCTTCACCACCGGCTGGAAAAATGGGCCGCAGTCCTGGATATCCGGGAATTGGGAGAAAAAATTATACGCCAGCTTTTTGATTCGGGCCGGGTAAAAGCTATTTCGGATCTCTATACCCTGACCGTGGAAGAACTTGCGGACTATGAACGGATGGGGGAACAGTCCGCCGCAAAACTTATCCGGCACATTCGAACACCCAGGGTTTTGCCTCTGCAGGTATTTGTCGCGGGCCTTGATCTGGAGGGGGTGGGGGAACTTATCATGGAACGGGCCGTACATGCGGGTTACAACACCCTGGATAAACTCCGCGCCGCGGGGGTGGAGGATCTGGCGAAAATCCATGGCATAGGAACCATAACCGCGGAAACCATTGTGGCGGGGATACAGGAACTGGCGGAGGAAATACAAAAGATCCTTACCCGGGGGAGCGTCAGCATTGCTCCCCCGCCCCGGGACGAGGAACAGTCCCTGCGGGGGCTAAGCTTTTGCTTTACCGGAGAACTGCGGACCATGAAACGGGCCGTGGCGGAAGAGCAGGTAAAGGCCCTGGGAGCTTCGGTAAAATCGTCGGTGGTAAAGGACCTGTCCTATCTGGTAACCAACGACACGGAATCCGGTTCGGCAAAGAACAAAAAAGCCCGGGACCTGGGCATACCGGTCATTGACGAAGATACATTCCTTGGCATCGTAAAATCAGGTTCCTTCGGGATCTCTAAGCACGGCCCCCGTGAATGCGGGGCGGTTCCGGACGGGTTATTCCATGGCTAAGAATTGTTCCCGCACCGACTGAAGCATGGCCAGTTCCCGGTCTATGGTTTTACCGTAGTCCAGGGTTTCCTGATCCACAATACGGTACGCCTCGTCTTCCCAAAATTCCACATTGGGCAGCTTCATCCAGCGGAAGCGGCTTTCCCGGGCTCTTTCCGCCCAGGCCCTCGCGCCGGTCCAGTAGTACCGGGCCGTACGGAAACAGGATTCGGCAATGTCCAGGCTTTTTAGGTTTTCTTCTTTCCAAGGGGCATTGTAAAAATACGCGTGCCGCTTATTGTATTTATTTGCCAGATAAAGGTACTGTTCGATCATCTTCAAGTTAAGGTGCATCATAAAAAGGTACTGGTATTTTTCGTACTGTTCTTCGGTTTCTATCCGGGCCACCGCATAGAGGGGATTGGCAAAACCGGCCTTTAGGGCCAACTCAAGCCAATAGATATTTTCCATGGTGTCGTCGGGGTATTGGTTGTAATGGACATGAAAAAGCCGGTAGTACTGTTCCTTGTACATAACCAGGTACGCGTGCAATGCCGGGGGAAGGCCCAATGCCGGGATTATAAAAAAAAGCCACCCCAGGACCCTGTACCGGAACCGTCTTTTTGCAGATTTTGCGGTATTCACCTTCTGTTATTCCCTCGTAAAATCGTATAAAAATCCACGGGTGCAACAGGCCCCTAGGACGGTGCCGCAGGGTGCCGGTTACCCGGGGTCTTTTTAAATATCGGCATTTCCTCCAAGGCCCTCCATATCTCCTCCGCAAGTTTTTCCCGGGGGGCCGTTCCGTCTAAAAAAAGGACTCGGACCCCCGCCTTTTCATAGACGGGCAGCAGTTCCCGGTACGCATCCCTAACCCGGATTTGAAAATCCGGGCCCTCGTAGATATCCCGGTTTTTCCGGCTCTCCAGGCGTTCCAGGGCAGTGCCGCTGTCTATATCCAGATAGATCAAAAGTTCCGGATCTGGAAAAGAATCGTTAAGCTGCCGGGGAAGGGAAGGGCCGCATTCAATACCCTGGTATACCAGGGACGAAGGGCTGTACCGATCCGAGACCACCAGTTCCCCCCGGCGGCAGCGATCCTCAATGCCCCCCGGAGCGTACAGGTGTTCCGCCCGGTCGGCGGCAAAAAGCCTGGCCATGGTTTCCTTCATTACCGCCGTTTCCCCCCTAAGGATCCGGCGTATCAGCGTACCCACGGGCCCTCCGGTAGGTTCACAGGTGGCAAAAAAAGGGAAGGCGGATATTTCAAACCGGGTTTTTAGCAGTGTCAGTTGGGTGGTGGTACCACTGCCGTCGCAGCCCTCAATAACGGCAAAATTCTGCAAAATCATGGTTTTGTTATACCATGGAACGGGATTATCTGCCATAAAGCTTCCCGCCGCAGGGAAATACCGCCGTTGCCGGGACTTGCGGCCGATACTAATAGGAGAAGCTCCGGAAACCCAACCGGGTTATTTCACAAGTCCAATGGTATTTTCTATAAAAACGGAGTATGCTCAAAACATAGGGAACACAGGTGGATACCACTCGAACTAAACGGCTTGTGCTGCTGGAACTTCTTATATTTTTTACCCTGGCGGGTACCACCGCCGTGCTGTTCCAGCCCCTCATGGACGTGGTGAATAAAAATATCAACGCCCTTACGGATTCACTGATTAGGACGGGAGAACGTGCCCTGAACCGTCCAATCCGGTATAGGTCCATGAGCCCTTCTCTGATAGGTTCTATCGAACTGTATTCGGTAACCCTAGGGGAAAACCCGGACCCCCTGCTGGAAGTAGACCGCCTGTACCTTGAGTATTCCCTGTGGGATCTTGTCAGGGGAAGGGGAATCCAAGCCCTTAGAAAGCTGGTGCTGGAGGGGCCGGAAGTTATGTACGATCCCCGGCGGGACGGGGATCTGGGAAGGCTCTTTCAATCGGGAAAACAAGACCGGCCCTTCCCCGCCTTGCCCCAGGACGGGGTACTGCACATAAGCGAAGGAAGCTTCCGCATTAGAACCGGGATGCCGGCGAATACCTTCCTCTACCTGGGGGACATTTTTCTGTCCGGCGTAGTCCACGAAGGCTGGATAGATCTGGAAGGCCGGTGGGAAAAGCCGCCGCCCTCCGGGGAGGCTCCGTTTTTGTCCTCCCGGGGAACCGTCCGGGGTTCTTTTTCCGGAACCTTTACCAGCGGCGCCCTGTCTGTGGAAGCCCGGTCCGTGGAGGGCCGGGGCTTTACGCTTAAAAATCTGGCCCTGCAAGGTTTTTTATCCGAAGATAAAATAGTCTTTTCCCGCACCAAGGACGATCTTCCCCTGGAAATTTCCGCCAGCTATGTTCCCCGTAAGAACCGGTGGTCCCTTGCTTTTTCTGCAGACCGCTTTTCTCCTGCCGGTATGGCCTCGTTTTGGGGGCCCCTGGAAAAATTTTCACCGCTGCTGGATCTGCGGCTTTCCGGGGATGCTTCGTTTATCCTCAACAAACAGTCCGCGTACCGTTTTAATCTTTCCGCGGAAAATGAAACAAAAAACTCAGGACCGGTACGGAGCTTTGCGGTGAAGGGAGAGGGAAACGCCAGACGGATCGTTTTTTCCCAATGCCGGCTGGACGCCCGGAGAGGTTCGGTGCAGTACACGGGGGATATGCTACTTAGGCCCCTACGACCCCAGGGAACCATAAGCTTTTTTAATTTTACCCTGACCGGGGAAGGGGCCGTGAACGGCGCCTTGGATTTTAAGCGGAGAAACCAGACGGTGCTGGTTGATTCCCCGTACCTGTTCGTAGGAAACCAGCCGCTTTCCGGTCTTTCGGGGGAGTTGCTTTGGAACGAGGAAACCTACAACCTTCGTTTCAGCCCCGGAATAGGCGGGCTTGGAAGCGGTTCGTTTTCCTGTAGCGGAGCATTTAACCGGAACGCCGGATGGATTAACGGGACCCTTGCCCTTAACCATGTATATGTTTCCGGTTTAATGAACCTGGCCCGGCCCTTTGCAAACCTGGGACAAACCGGGACCTGGACGGACAAGACCGCCCTTTCCACGGAGCTGTCTTTTTTTACCGATTTCCGGAGCTTTTCGTATACGAGCTACAATTTTCTGGCGGCCTACGGATCCCGGACAAGCTTTTCCGCCTCCTTGTCGGGAACCGAAAAACACCTGGAACTTAACCGGGGAACCCTGCGCTGGTCCGGGGGTTCGGCGCAGCTTGATTTCCACACCCGGTTTGAAAATCCCGGTGATATGTCTTTTCGCTGTAATTTTTTTTACCGGGATTTTTCTTATGCCTTTGAGGGGACCCTGACGGATCGCCGCACCATACGGATCCGGGGTTCCAACGACTTTCTGGCAAACCTCCGGTACCGGCAGGGCGAAGGCTGGACAGGCTCGGCTTCTATTTACGGAGCCCCAATCCCGTACCGGGGCCGCCGGGGGTATCTCTATGTAGATGCGGCTTTGGGGTACCGCAACCCCTCCCTCTGGAACGCGACCCTGCATCGTTTTGAAATCCGGGAATTTCAGGGTCCCGGGCTTTTGGCCACGGATATTTTTGTCCGCGGCCAGGCCAATCAAAACGGGCTGAACCTGGACAGAATCGATTACGAAGACCGGTACGGAAATCTCTCCGGATCCGCCGCCGCCATATGGGGCCGCGGATTTGACGGTATCGACGGATCCGTGGTGCTAACCAACGAAGGAGAAACGGAACGGGTGTCGGCGGATTTTTTCTTCCACGATGAAACCCTTGAATACCATGCGGCGCTCCTGGGTTTTAAAGTGGACCGGTTTGCCCAGAGCGGAAAAAACCTGCTGGCCTCGGGGGAGTTGTACGGTGTCAGGAACAACGACGGGTATTATTCGCTTAGCCTGTCCTTAGAGTCCCTTATGGGAAGATCCGGGGAAAACCTTTTCTCGGCATCCGCCCTGGCTCTGCTGGATCCGGAGCAGCTGATCATTTCCCGGATCCACTTTTCCGCCGGCACCGTGACGGATAGGGTAGAGATGGAAATTCCCTACCTGTCGGTGGATCGGGATGCCGGGCGCCTGGATACCGAAGGCCAGATAAGCGGCCAGATAAATAAGCATGATTTGGGACTGGTCATGTCCCTGGGAATGAATTTTCGGCCCCTGGAGGGCTGGCTGGACCTGAGCAGGATCGGAGAAACCTTTTCCGGGGCCCTGAATGTCCGGCATGCGTTTATCAATAACCGGGAAATCAAAGACCCCTTTAGCTTTATTTTTTCCCGCATAGAGGAAGGGGACAATCCGGGGACAATCCGGCTGGCGGGGGGGCCTGAGGATATGCTCCGGCTGGAACTGCGGGAGCAAAACCGCCGGAACAGTATTTTTACAGCGGTCCTTTCCGCTCCGTCCCCGGTCCAAGGAACTTTTACGGGGATCCTGGAGGGAACCACCATCGACGGAATGGCCACGGATGTGTTTGTGGATTTAGCCGGACTGTGGGACATTACCCCCATCAACAAAACGGTAAATTTTACCGGGGGCTTTATCACCGGAGAAACCCGCATATCCGGCTCAATCTTCGATCCCGAATTTGACGGCGCCGCATGGGGTTCCGGGGTGAGCCTTTCCGTGCCCGCGTATGTACCCGCCGAAATCGGTCCGGGGACCGGGGATATTATTCTGGAGGGCAGCGCCATGTCCTTTGGTCCCCTTGCCGTGGTCTGCGGAAAGGGCAGCGGTGAAGTAAACGGATGGGTAGAGTTTAACCGCTGGATCCCCAGCGTATGGCTGGATATTAGGGTGGATACGCCCGTACCCTTTGATTTTGACATTTCCGGAATAAAGGCCCGGGGGAATGCCCTGGGAACCTTAAATTTATTTCTGGAAAACAAGGAAATCTTTACTATTACCGGGGACATCGAAGCCAGTGATACGGAAATAACCGTCGGTGCCGCGGAAATTGAACAGACCGGGGAAGGTGCCTATGCCCCGGGAGAGGTGGACGTAATCGCCGACGTTTATATACAGGTGGGGCGAAGGGTGGAATTCCTATGGCCCAGTTCGGAAACTCCCCTTCTGCGAACCTACGGAGATACCGGAACCGGAGTACGGATCCTGGGGGATACCCGGATCCCCCACCTTGCCCTGGACGGGGATTTAACCCTGCGGGGGGGGGAATTATATTACCTGCAACGGACCTTTTTTATCCGGGAAGGGCAGATAAGCTTTAATTCCAACGATCCCCAAATAGATCCCCGGATAAGCGCCCGGGCGGAAATCAAGGACCAGAACGACGAGGGGCCGGTAACCGTTACCATGGTTATCGACAACACCCCCTTGAGCGTCCTTTTTTCCAGTACCCCCCGGTTCGAGTCCGTCCCCGCCCTTTCTCAGACGGAAATTTTTAGCCTCTTAGGGCAGGCCCCCCCCGCCGGCACAGCGTCGGCGGAAGCCCAGGAGCTTAACCCTATCATCAATACATCCATAGAAATGGTCCTTCAATCCGTGGTATTTCGCAGGTTTGAACGGCTGGTTAGAAATGTTCTGGGGCTGGATATGTTCTCCTTTAGGACCCAGATACTGCAAAACGCCATTTTCGAGGCGGTCCGAAACCGGGAACCGGACGAACAGCCCAGTACCATGGGGTCCTACCTGGATAAGAGCGCTGTTTTTGTGGGGAAATATCTGGGTCCGGACCTTTTTCTCCAGGGTATTCTTAATTTCCGGTACGATCAGTACCAGGTTAAATACGGGGGAATAAAACTGGAACCGGAAATAGGACTGGAAATGAGGACCCCCCTGTTTAATGTCCGCTGGAACATCAGTCCCCAGCATCTTGAGAATCTGTACGTAAGCGACCAATCCATATCCCTTCTGTGGCACTGGTCCCTTTAAAATCTTTTTGATTTCCGGTATAGTACATGCAGGAGCTCCAATAGATTATGACAGGATGTAAAGCCCTTTTACGCTTTTTTTTGTTTTTTTTGCCATCCCTAACTTTGTCCGCCGGCTTTTGTTTTGCCCAGGCTCCGGACTGGTATCAGGGAAAAAATATCAAAGATATACGCTTTGAGGGGTTGCGCCATGTCCGGCTTGCGGAACTGGACGACACCATAGAATCCTACCGTGGAAAGCCCTTTACCGATACGCTTTTTCAGGAATTACAGAGTAAACTTTACGCCCTGGAATATTTTGAATTGCTAAGTCCCGTAACCATACCGTCCGACGAGGAAGGAAGCGAAGTGATCCTCCTGTTTAGGGTGGTGGAACGTCCCACGGTGTCGAAGATTAGCTTTGTGGGCAACACGGGGGTTAGACAGCGGGAATTGCTTGGCGCCATTTCCACAAAGATTAACGATGTGGCCAACAGCATGATAATCAGGGCCGATGAAACCGCGGTTTACAACAAGTACCAGGAAAGGGGCTTTCCGGACGTTCAGGTACGATCGGAAATCATAGAAGCCAAAAACAGTACGGTAGAAGTGGTCTTTTATGTTACCGAGGGAGAAAAAATAACCGTTACCCAGATTTACTTCGAAGGAAACAGAATTTTTTCAAATAGTACGCTTAAGCGCCATCTCCTTATGAAGTCCAAAGGAATAGGACCCGGACGAAGCGGCAATTTTCAAGAAGCCAAGCTTATTGCCGACAGCGAACTGCTGGCCCGTTTTTACCACGACAGGGGCTACCTGGATGCGGAAGTAACGGATGTGGTTCAAGAGATTTCCAAAGACAGCAAGGGCAACAACAGCATGTCCATCACCTACCGGTTGTATGAAGGCCGCATTTATATTTTTAACGGAATTAGCTTTGAGGGCAATGATATTTTTTCCGATGAAGAACTTCAAAAACTTATCCGGTCTAAGCCCGGCGAAATTGCCGATGCCACCAAGATCGAACGGGATCTCCAGGCGGTAGTTAACCTGTATTACGAAAACGGCTATATTTACAATTCCATAAGCCGAAACGAAACGCGGAATGAAGAGGACGGTCTTGCCTCTTTTTCTCTGTCCATTGTTGAACGGGGCAGGGCCCACATTGAAAACATTATCATCCGGGGAAACAAGAAAACCAAAGATTTTGTGATCCTTCGAGAGATACCCCTGGAACCGGGGGATGTGTATTCCAATACCAAGATTGGAATCGGCTACCGGAACCTTAGCAATCTGCAGTATTTTTCCACCCTGTTTCCGGAACCGGTACAGGGCAGCGAAGAGGGCTTAATGGACCTGATAATTAACGTCGAAGAGGGACGTACCACGGATGTTCAATTTGGGCTTACCTTTTCCGGTTCTTCGGATCCCGACGATTTTCCCATCTCCGGGCTCTTAAGCGTGACCGACAGGAATTTCTTCGGCTATGGAAGCCAGGTCAAGGCGGAAGTTTCCGCCTCCGTTACCACCCAAAACTTATCCCTTTCCTATGCCCAGCGCTGGTTAAAGGATATTCCCCTGTCCTGGGGGGCGGATTTTAATCTAAGTCATAGTAAACGGCATGCCGCGATAAATAACGGCGTTACCGGACCGGTTTTTTACGGCAACGAAAGCGAAGCGTTTCCTGACGGCTTCTACGACTACGATTCCTATGTTAAGGCGAGTAAAATACCTGCAGATGAATTTCTTATGGAATACCAGCAATGGTACATTTCTCTGGGACTTTCCGCCACCTACCGCTGGAATTTTAAACCGGGGACCTTTGGTACCGGAGGCGGAATACGCACCGGTATTATTAATAACACCTATGACGATATGATCCGGCCCTTCGATCCGGTTATCCGGGAACGGAACGGCGAGTGGACCCCGGTTAATTCGATCTGGACCGTGATTTTTCTGGACGACCGGGATCTGTCGTACGATCCTTCATCGGGATACTACGGCAGTCAGCGTTTTTCGTTCCACGGCTTTTTTCCCGTGGAACTTGAACATTATATCCGCAGCGACACCAAGACAGAGGTGTTTTTTACCTTGATAGATATCCCCGGGGACAAATGGAGTTTTAAGACCATTTTAGCCCTCCATTCGGGATTGTCCTTTATCCTGCCCCAGTTCGGGGAAGATGATCCTATTATCGAAGACGCCAATAAATTGTATATCGACGGCATGTTCATAGGCAGGGGCTGGTATGATGAACGAATGACCCGCGGTTTTGCCCTGTGGGAAAACTGGGCGGAACTTCGTTTTCCCCTCTTTCCCGGCATCCTAGCCTTTGATTTGTTTTTTGACGCCGATGTGGTCAAGGACACGCCGAAAAACTTCTTTAACAACCTTTCCATATCGGACTGGCGCTTTAGCCTGGGGGGGGGATTCCGGTTTACCATTGCCCAGTTCCCCTTCCGCTTCCTTCTGGCTAAACGATTCAAGATAGTAGACGGAAGGGTTGAATGGCAGAGCGGAAGCATGTTTAGAAATGCCGACAGACCGAATTCGGGCCTTGATTTTGTTGTCTCTTTTGCAGTTCCTACAAATTAGCGGAGGTCAATCAATATGAAGCGAATTATTGTTACAGTATTGTTATGGGGCGGGATTATCGTTACCCTCCAAGCCCAGCAGTCAATAACCCGTTTTGCCGTGGTGGATATGAACCGGGTTACAGCGGCCTATGCGGAACAAAATGTTAATGCAAGAAGCTTTAACGAAAAAAGCTCGCGGATCCAGGCGGAGATAGACAGGCTTAACCTGGAACTTCAGGCGCTTAACGATAAGCTTACGGCGGCAACCGAAGACGATCAAAATCCCGACCAGATTAGAACCCTGGAAAACCAGATCCGGACAAAGACCCAGGCTGTTCAAAATTATATCAAAACCAGTTTTGCGGAACTGGAAAAAGAACGGGCAGCGCTGGCCCAGAACGATACGTTTGTACAGCAGCTTAGTTCGATACTGCGAATCGTGGCGGAAAGCGAAGGATACAGTATGGTATTAAGTAAACAGGATGGTTCGGGAATTCTGTGGTACAGCCCCTCGGTGGATATTACGAATAAAGTCATTGCACGGATCCGCACCGGTAACGCCTCGCGGTAATGTACGGATCCGCACCGGTAACGCCTCGCGATAAAAAATCCACCGGTTCCCTCGTGTTGGATGATCCGTGAAAGCCGCCACAAGCCCTATGCTGGAGCAATACAACCGCATTAAACGGAATCACCAAGGTTGTGTTTTGTTTTTCCGGCTCGGGGATTTTTACGAAATGTTTGCGGAAGACGCCATGGAGGTTTCTTCCATGCTGAACCTTACGCTTACCAGCCGCAACGGCCTGCCCATGTGCGGAATCCCCTACCATGCGGCCCAGGGATATGTGGCCCGGCTTCTGAGGCTGGGGAAAAAAATAGCCGTCTGCGAACAGATCTCGGAACCGGGAAAAACTAAGCTTATGGACCGGCAGGTTGTGGAGATCATAACTCCGGGAACGGTGGTGGAAGAAGATTACCTGGACAAGGGTTCTTCCAATTACCTGGCTTCGCTGGCCCCTGCAGGCCGGGTTTTTTCTTTTTCCTATATCGATCTTTCTACCGGGAACTTTTACGCCACCTCATTTTCCGTTTCCTCCGCGGCTTTTTCCCTGGGTCTGGAACTTGAACGGCTGGAGATAAAAGAAATTATCGCCGCCGAATCTATTCTTGAAGAATTTCCCGATGTGGCCGCAAAGCTTTGCGACAGACCCCATACGGTGGTTAACCGATGGGCGGACTGGCTTTTTGATATGGAACGATCCCGAAACCGGCTGCTTAGGCAGTTTAAAACCGCCAATCTAAAGGCCTTTGGACTGGAGGATCTGTCGCCGGAAATTATTTCCGCCGGGGCCCTGCTGGATTACTGTGACGAAATGGCAAAGAGCCTTATTCCCCATGTACGGTCCATTACCCTTTACGATCAGAACGAATTTGTAAATATAGACGAATCAAGCCAATACAACCTTGAATTGATAAAAAATTTACGAACCGGCACGGAACAGTATTCCCTCTTTGAAGTTCTGGACGAAGCAAAAACAGCCATGGGTAAAAGGCTCCTAAAACGAAGACTTCTGCATCCCCTTAAAACAGCCCCCGGAATACGGCGGCGACTTGATCTGGTAGAACATCTTTACCGGAATCAGGAGGAATTGGACGCCCTGCGTTCTTTGCTTGCCAAAACCCCGGATCTGGAACGGCTTTCTTCCCGGCTTGCCATGGAAAGGTCCCACGGTAAGGATATGGTTTCAATTAGAAACGCCCTGGAAATCCTGGGAAAACTAAAAAAGTATGTCTTGGAAAAAATGGCGGGGCTTTTTGAATCCCCCGAAGCTTCGGCCTTTACCGCGGAGGATTTTCAGGCCCTCGAAGAAATCCGTTCCCTCCTTGAAAAGAGCCTCTGCGATAATCCCTCCACGCTGCTTACCGAAGGGAACCTTATCCGCCGGGGCTTCGACGCGGAACTGGATAAGATATATAACCTAAAAGAAAACGGACGAAAGTTGCTCGAAGCTTACCTGCAGGAAGAGAAAAAAGCCACC
>JAISOA010000155.1 GCA_031275945.1 Spirochaetaceae bacterium | reverse complement strand
CGACAACTAAACCATCGCTAGCCAGAGTAGGCCTCCTTGATCTTGTACGAAGCGGTTCCGGTTCTAAAATCTATTTCTTGAATACCAGGAGACCGGGCGGAAAGAACGTCCAGCATCAGCAGCATGTACCGCAGGGTTTCTTCGTTAATATCCTGGCCCATCCGCACCTTTACCCCGCCATGGATAGGATACAGAGTTAAGTCATACCCATCGTAATTTCTATTGTTGATGCGGATCTCCGAAATAGCCGCCAACAGTTCCGGCGCCTCTTTAGTTAGAGTTTCCAGTTCCATAAAAAGGGAGTTGTATATCCGAGGAAGCTTCATGCCGGGAAAGACCCGTTCCAGCATAAGCCCGGAAATTACCGGCAGGACCTCTTTTTCCCGGAACCCTTCCCGGCCCACGCTAAAGACCATACCGTCGCCGTCTATAAGGGCCGGAAATATCCGCCTTCCCTCTTCCACAAAGGCCATGGCCGCGGCCCGGCGAGGTTCCAGGATCAGTTCCACCCGGTTGGGAAAATGCTTCAGCACCCGGGCGGAACGTATCACCGGCAAAACCAGCAGGGCCTGCTCCGCCGCCGGGGCATTTATGGTCATATACGACGAGTGGCTTCCGATTCCCGCCAAGGCCAGCACCGCCCCCTTGTCAATTCCCGGAATGCCCGATACTTCCACCTTTGAAAGGGGCATACAGGGACTAATGCCGAAGAGCCAGATAAGTTCCGCCAACAGGATCACCCCAATCATCACCAGGATCCGCTTTAAGGTTTTATCCCCCGGCGAAACGGAAGGCCTGGGGCTTATTTCTTCTTCATATAAAAAACCGCTAGACATGCACTGCCTCCCGTGAATTATTAACCAGCATACCACACATGATTAGAGTTGTAGCCAGGGAAGATCCTCCGGCGGAAAAAAACGGCAGCGGTATCCCTGTGGCAGGAAGGGCCCCGATAATAACCGCCACGTTAAGAAGCATCTGGGAAAGGATCATGGTTCCCAGGCCAAAGCTTAAAAGCCGCCGAAAGGTGCCGGAACTTTTCATAACACAGCGGTAAACGGCGAAGGCAAACATTCCAAAGAGAGCAAAAAACAGCGCCACCCCGATAAAACCCATTTCTTCCGCAAAGGACGCAAAAATAAAATCCGAATGTATCTCCGGGACGCTGGTAATCTTTCTGGTTCCCTGGCCTATACCTTTACCCCAAAATCCGCCGGAACTGACGGTAAGCACACTGGACCGCACCTGATACCCCGCCCCCAGAGGATCCCATTCGGGCCAAATAAAGCTGATAAACCGCCGCAACCGGTGTTCCCGGGTTAACACAAAAAAGACCGACAGGGGAAGAAAGATTAACGCGGCCCCAAAGAAATAGCGCAGCCTAAGACCCGCCATATAAAAAATCATCAGGGCGTTAACCAGAATAAAGAGGGCGGTGGAAAAATTGTTCTGCATGTAGATCAGGACAAAAAAGATTACCGTTATCATGGTGGGGGGCAGCACCCCGGCGGAAAAAGAATCCAGCCTGTCGTTCTTTTTGTCAAAAATATGGGCCAAATAGAAGGGCAGCACCAGTTTAACCAGTTCCGAAGGCTGGTAGGTCGAAGAACCCAGTCGTATCCAGCGGGTGGCGCCGTTTTTCATGATTCCGATGCCTGGAATAAAGGTCAAGGCGCAAAGCAGCATGGTTCCAAAAACAAGGGCTTGTATCCACATCCGCAGCAGTTCAAGATTTACCCGGGAAACCAGGAAAAAAAGAATAAACCCAAAGGCCGCCAGTACCGCCTGGCGGGAGATAAAATAAAGGCTATTCCCGAAAAAGCGGCCTGCAAAGGCATAGGAGGCGGAATAAAGGCTTACAAGCCCTACCCCGGTGAAAAGTAAAATAGAGGCTATTAAAAGCTCGTCGGGACGATTCTTATTTCCGCCCCGTTCCATTATAAGCTGCGACTGCATCCGGATTTCCTACTGTATCTTTAGGGTTGAAAGGGCAATAATTGCAAAAAGCGCCCCCAGGATCCAAAAACGGATAACCACTTTATTTTCCTCCCACCCCGACAATTCAAAATGATGATGCAGAGGCGCCATTTTAAAGATCCTCTTTTTTAAAAGCTTAAAAGATAACACCTGAAGGATCACCGACGCCGCTTCCACCACAAAAACTCCGCCGATGATCAGTATAAGAATTTC
This sequence comes from Spirochaetaceae bacterium, assembly GCA_031275945.1. GTDB lineage: Bacteria > Spirochaetota > Spirochaetia > Treponematales > Breznakiellaceae > JAISLT01. Next base: position 5,176 of record JAISOA010000155.1, on the reverse strand, counting down.
CTTTTTTATGATAAGGGAAATGGTAGCTATAAGTCCCCCCAGGGAAAGGCTTCCCACATCCCCCATAAATACCTCCGCGGGATGGGCGTTAAACCATAAAAAGCCCACACAGGCCCCCACCGCCGCAAGGCAGAACACGGTTAGCTCCCCGGCCCCTTCGATATGGGGAATACCCAGATAGGCGGAATAATCGGCCCGGCCGGAAAGATAACTTAAAATTCCCAGGGTTATGAACACCCAGATAAGCAATCCCGTGGCAAGCCCGTCAAGGCCGTCGGTAAGATTAACAGCATTGGATTCCCCTACCAAAAGCAATACCGCAAAGGGGATCCAAAGGGGACCCATGTCCAGAACGGGGTTCTTAAAAAAGGGCAGGTACAGGTAGCTGGTTTCCTTTCCCCCCGCCACATAGAGGATCAACGCCACCGTCAGAGCTACCACGATTTGGGCGCCGAATTTAACCCATCCGGGAAGGCCGTCGGCATTTTTCTTGGTTACCTTTAAATAATCGTCCACATATCCAATGGCGCTAAACGCAAGCAGGGAACCCAGGCAAAGCAGAACTTTAAAATTATACAAATCCTGCCAAAGCAGGACGGAAATAAAAATGGACAGAATGATCATAACCCCGCCCATGGTGGGGGTTCCCCCCTTTTTTAAATGACTCTGGGGACCGTCGTCCCGGATAGACTGACCCAGCCTGAGTTTCTGGAAGCCTTCGATAATCCGCGGGCCCAACAGGTAACAGAGGAGCAGGGTTGTTAAGGCCCCGTATGCGCCCCGGAAAGTTAAATATTGAAATACATTAAGGGGCGTAAAGTACCGGACCAGGGGATAGACAAATTTAAGGAACATCCGGAACCTCCTGCAGCAGAACAGTCCCGGTAAGTTCCTCCAGGGCGCAACCCCGTGAACCCTTTAGCAGCACCAGGTCGCCGGTCCGGATCTGTTCCGCGGCCCGGGCTTGCAGAGCATCCATGGTCCGGGCGTAAAAAAACGGAATCTGCCGCTTTTCCAGCGCCTCCGCTGTCCCCTTCATTTCTTTTCCATACAGGAAGATAAGATCCGCCCGGGAAGAGGCCAGTTGTTCTCCAAGCTTTCTATGGGCCCCCTCCTCGCGGTCCCCCAGTTCCAGCATGGACCCCATAATGTACACCCGGCGGCCAGGCCAGGAAAGGCCATCGCAGAATGCCAAGGCTTCGGCGGCGGAATCGGGATTGGCGTTATAGCAGTCCCGGATAACCGTGGTCTTTCCCCGAAGTACCTCGCTACGGCCAAACAAGCCCTGTACCGATTCAAACCCTTCCCGAATCGAAGAATCCCGTATTCCGGCCTCCCCCGCCAGGGCCGCGGCGGCCAGGGCGTTCTGTACATTGTGCCTGCCGGGAAGACCAAAGCCGGCGGGGATCCCCTCCCACACGATTTCCGTCCCCGCCAGACCCCGGTCATGGATCGCCGTAAGTTTTCCCGATGCCTCAAGATTCTTTTGTCCGTAAAAAACTATCTTTCCCTTAACATCCCGGGCCAGATAATCCCGAAATGGATCGTCCTCCGGAATAAGGGCGGTTTCCGTTCCGGTAAACCGCGAAAAAATATCCTTCTTTTCCCCGGCGATAGCTTCCATACTGCCAAGGATCCCGATGTGGGCCGGGCCGATATTGGTGATAAGCGCAATATGGGGCCTAAGCACCGCAGCAAGTTCGGCAATCTCTCCCTTCCTGTTCATGCCCGCCTCAAAAATACCCATCTCGTGGTGATCCCGCACCTCAAAGGCCGCCAGAGGCAGACCCGTTTCGGAATTAAGGTTTCCCGGATTCATCACCACCTTTTTTTCCCGCCGGGCCATGGCGGCGCTTATTTCTTTGGTGGTGGTTTTACCGGAGGATCCGGTAATGCCGATTCTAAGGAGCCGGGGAAAGGTATCCAGATATGCCGCAGCCAGATCCTGCAGTGCCTTCAGGGTATCTTCCACCACCAGCAATATTCCCCCGGCGGAACCGGGATCCCAGCCTGCCTCTTCCATACCCTGCCGGGTAACCAGGGCGGCCGCGGCCCCGGCCTCGAAGGCCTGAGAAAGGTACCGGTGTCCTTCGGTGCTTAATCCCCGCAGAGCCACAAACAGGGCCCCCTCGGATACTTTGCGGGAATCAATGGCCACCGACCGGAATCCCCCTGCGGCCTCCGGGGGAAGAAGCTGCGCTCCCAGGGCTTTGGCGGCATTCCGGTAGTCCATTAAAAAGGGCCTGTTCATTCTCCGCCCCCGTACAGTCCCTGGTCTCCGTCGATGGAGATTTGAAGTACCTCTTCGGGCTGTTTTTTAGTAAGTCCCAATTCATCCCGGGCAATATGCTCTATTCTGTCGGGGGAAGAAAGAAACGCGATGCCGGCAAGAAGCCGCTTGTTATTTTCCACCCATTCTTCCTGGGTTTTTTCCAATTTGGTAATTTCCCGTTCCAAATCGCCGTACCGGGAAGACTGCCAGGTTGCCAGGCCCCAAAAAAAGGGAACAGAAAGAACCGTCATATAGAACAAGAACCGATGCGTCATAGATGCACCCCAGAATCATGAATTTTTTCGACCGCCCGGAATTTCGCGCTCCGGGAGGGAGGATTCTTCCGGCATTCATCTTCCCCGGCGCAGACCACTTTCCGGGTAAGAATATTCACCCCGCGGATCCCCCCACATCTACATATCGGCGCTTCCGGGGGGCAGATGCAGTCCTTATTTTTTTGCCGGAAAAAACGCTTTACCTCCCGGTCTTCCCCCGAATGGAAGCTTATAACCCCCATCCTGCCTCCGGTTTTAAGCGCCCCCAGGGCATTTTCCAGCAACCCGGGAAGCCCCTCCACTTCGCCGTTAACGGCGATCCGCAAAGCCATAAAAGTCCGGGTAGCCGGATGGATGGGTCCCCGGCGGTACGCCGCAGGCACCGAAGAGGACACCAGGTCCGCCAGAGAAGCGGTAGTAGTTACCGGGCTCCGTTTTTTCGCCGCCCCCAGGGCGGCGGCAATGCGCCGGGAGTACCGTTCCCCCCCCTGGGAATAAAGCAGATCCGCCAATTCTTTTTCTCCCAAAGAGGCAATCAGATCCGCCGCGGTTTTTCCCCGGGATCTATCGATCCGCATGTCCAGGTATTCGTCCCGTAAAAAGCTAAACCCCCGGTTGGATTTTTCATAATGATACAAGCTAATCCCCAAATCAAAAAGGATCGTATCGGGTTTATCCAACTCCGCCGGGTAGGATGCAAAAAAATCCTGGGACCAGCAGGTATAATACCGCACCCGGTCGCCGTATTTGTCCAGCCGCCGCCGGGCCCGTTCCTGTATTTCTTCGTCCGCATCTATACCCACAAGCCGCAGAGTGGGAAAACGTTCAAGAAACGCGCCGCCGTGTCCCCCTTCGCCCAGGGTGGCGTCCACCATGAGTTCGCTCTCTTTCCGGGGCGCAAGGTAGTGAATTGTTTCTTCCAGCAGCACCGGAGTATGGAATATTTCCATACCCGCCCTCCCTTCGGCGTTTTTTAATACAAATTCAGGGGTCCCATCTCCTCAAGGACATCCACTATCTGCTCATCTATCATCTGTTCATACGCGGTATACCGTTCCGCGTCCCATATCTCAATGCGGTTACCGTCGCTGGCCACAATACAATCCTTGCCCAGGGCGGCAAAATCTCGCAGCTTTTGGGGTAGCGCGATACGGCCCGACTTATCGATCTCGGCCTCGTAGGTAGAAAAAATAAAGCGGTGATGCACCATGTCGGTCTTTTTGATAGACATGGAGGCGGCGTTTCGCAATCTGGCGGAAACTTTTTCCCACCGGGAAGGGGTATGGGCCCAAATGCAACGCTCGATTCCCTTTGTCAGGACCAGGAGATTTTCGGGTATTCCTTCCCTAAACCGGGCCGGTATGCTTATCCTGCCCTTATCATCCAGGGTTACCGGATACTCTCCGCTCGCCAACGTCATAACACTTTTTCCTACTTTATTCCACTATATCCCACTTATTCTCATTATCATGGGCTTTTTCATTCCGGTCAAGCTAATTTAGCAGAAAAAGTATTATCATCAGTAGATTTTTTTAAATTTTACTTAACACTCGTTTAGTGTAATCCCTGTTGCCAGGACATTTCTGTTATGTTATGCTGTAAGGGGCAAAAAAATGTTTTTTGAGGAATTTTACATCGTCTTCCCCGAAGGGGATATTCAGGAAGTACCCGGAAGGCTTCCCTTTAACACCCTGGTGGATATGAACGGTCACGTATTGGACCTTCCCCTGCCAAGCCCCAGGATGATTGTCTTCCGGGTAACAAGGATTAAAACCAACGAAAACAAGGGAAGCCGCGAAACCTTTCATTACCTGGAACTGATGAGCGCCGAAGAACTTTTACCGTATACAAAAAACATCCACACCCGGGTTGAATGATCCCCCAGACCCCGCTCAATGGCGGCGCGGTAAGGCCGGAAAAGGGATCCCTGCGGGCGGACCCCGCTTACCCGGGCTTGTGCATTAAACCCATCCGGCTGTTTATGGCATATATCCAGGTCCTGCCTTCCTTGCGAAGCCGCTTTACCGCCCTAATGGCGGAAAGTACGTACAGGGTCTTCCGGGCCAGGGACGGCCTAATTCCCGCCCTTTCCGCCAACAGGACGGAACTAAATTCTTCTCCCCGGCGGAAGGGCAGGATGTTCCGGTAATCCGCGGGTCCGGAAAAGGCTATGGATTCCCGGCAGCGTTCCAGGGACCGGTCATTAACGCTTATACCCCGGCGCCGCCAGGAACCCTTGCCGTCGGCAACCCGCCGTTCCACCGCGTCAAGAAGCAGCACCTCGATGCGCAGGTTGGGAAGCTCCGCCAGTTGGGGGGCGTAGATCATCTGATCAAAAAGATTCCACACGGAACCCCGCCGGGGGCTTTTTCTCCGCGAAATAAGCCCCCCCCGGGTATCAAAGAGTTCGATGGTTTTGGTAACAATTACCGGATGGATAAGCCGTACCGGTTCCCGGGCCGCCAGGATCGGCAGCTTTTTCTTTAGGGCCCCAAAGCTGCCGGTTTGTATCTCCACAAGCCTTCCCTGGGGATCCTGGGTATCGCAGACAAAGCCGGCCCGCTCAATTTCCGTATCCCCCCCCAGGGCATAATGCAGCTTTAATTCCCGGTGAAGGGTACTCTCATGT
>JAISOA010000129.1 GCA_031275945.1 Spirochaetaceae bacterium | reverse complement strand
CATTTGCAATGGCAGCATCTATATCTATTTCCTGGTTTGTTATTGTTCTTTCCCTTCCCTCCTTTCTTTTACTCTAAAATTAAGTTCTTTTCAAGTGGATCTGGCTGAATAGTTACATTAATTCTAACGCAAGTATGCTCTGTATCTGCTGATCCACCGGGGGAAGGGGGCAAGCGGAAACCGGGGGTTTAACTGTTTTGCTGTTTGGTTTGGACAGAGATCTTGATATTGTTCATTTTTTTCGTTATTTTAATTAAAATGAACAGATGCGGTCTTTCAACCACTTAGATTTTGGGACCGGGTTACCTAATTTGGCAGGAGTATGCGCAATGAAAAAAATTGGTTTTTATTTATTGGGAGCATTGGCTCTAACGGGTCTTGTTTCCTGCGGGGGATCCGGCGGTAAAGATCAGCGGGTTATTATCTATACCAGCACCGAAGATTTCCGGACCGAACACATGCAGGAGCTTTTACGCGAACGGTTTCCGGATTACGACATAGTCCTGGAAGTGCTTACCACGGGAAATCATGCGGCAAAAATAAAAGCCGAAGGAACATCCACCGAGGCGGATATAATTCTTAACCTGGAAACGGGCTATATGGAAAACCTGGAGGATGTATTTGCCGATCTGTCCTCTTTTGATGTGGATCCCTTTCTTCCGGAACTGGTCCCCCCTTCAAAGAAGTTTCTTCCCTGGGATAAATCGTCCGGGGCCATTGTTATTAACCGGGGCAAGCTGGCCGAGCAGGGTTTGCCGGTTCCTGCTTCCTACGAAGATCTGCTTCGGCCCCTTTATAAGGGGTTTATTTCCATGCCTAATCCGAAAAGTTCAGGTACGGGTTATATGTTCCTGGTAAGCCTGGTAAATGCCTGGGGCGAAGACGCGGCCTTTGAGTACTTTGACAAACTGGCGGATAATATACTCCAGTTTACCACATCAGGCTCCGGTCCGGTAAACGCCCTAATTCAAGGCGAGGCGGCTATTGGTCTGGGCATGACCTTAACGGCCACCCAGGCTATCAACAGCCGGAACATGCCCCTGGAGATGCTCTTTTTTCAAGAGGGGGCCCCCAGCATCACCACCGGTATGGCGATTATCAAGGGCAAGGAAGAGCGGCCCATGGTCCGGGAAGTGTTTGAATTTGCCATGACTACGCTGGTCCGGGAAGATAAGGAACTGTACTGTCCCGAACCGGTTTTTAAGGATCAGGGGAATACTATTCCCAACTACCCCAGGGACATTCCCTATGCGGACATGACCGGCGTATACGACCAGGACCGGAAAGCCCTGCTTTTGGAACGGTGGAAATATTAGAGTTGTTTAAGAGCTTCAGTTTTTAAACAACAACCGCTTAAAAACAGCAAAATGCGTAGCATTTTGCCTAGACTTGTTCAATAACCAACCGGGTTATTGAACAAGTCTATTGAATGCCGGCAGCGGCGGTTTTGCGCGATATACTTGGGTAAGGGGCGGCAATGGCGGAAAAACTTGAAGTAAGGGAACTGGTTCAGGTTTTTAATAACCAGGAAGTACTGCGCCGGATTAGTTTTTCCGTTAGAGAGGGGGAATTTCTTTCGATCCTGGGACCTTCGGGCTGCGGTAAAACCACTATACTACGGATCCTTATCGGCCTTTTGCGCCCCACTTCGGGAACGATCCTTAAGGATGGACGGGACATTACGAAGCTTCCTGCTTCCAAACGGAACATGGGTATTGTTTTTCAGAATTATGCCCTGTTTCAAAATATGACGGTTCTTGACAATGTGGAGTACGCATTAAAATTTACCAGGGAATTTAAGGGGTCTTCCCGGTCCAGGGCGGAAAGCCTAATTGAACAGGTGGGGCTTACGGAACATATCAGGAAAAAGCCCCATAAGCTTTCCGGGGGCCAGCAGCAGCGCGTTGCCATTGCCCGGACTTTGGCAATGAATCCGGAGATAATTCTTTTTGACGAACCCATGTCCGCTCTGGATGCCGCAACCCGGCTTTTGCTTCGGGACGAGATCAAGGAAATTCAGAAAAAATTCCACTCTACCATGATTTATATTACCCATGATCAGGAGGAATCTTTTAGCCTTTCGGACCGGATTATGGTGATGGATCAGGGAATAATTCATCAAATCGACGCCCCCTGCGGGATTATTGAAAATCCCGCAGGGGATTTTGTCCGGGATTTTGTGATCGCCAACCTGCAGCGTAAGGTTGATTCCCTGGCAAAATATATGGGAATAAGCGCCCCGGACTGCGGGAAACCGGCCTATGGCGCTTAGAGGAGCCGCCGGCTTCGGTATTCCGGTTAAGCTGGTTTTGGGTTTTTTTTTAAGCTTCTCGCTGATTCTCCCCTTGGGGGGGATGCTCTACACTATGTCAGGAACGGACATAGCGTCGGTGGTTTCTTCTCCCCGGTTTAAAGAAGCCCTAATTCATTCCATAGCTGCCGCAGGAACCGGAACGGTAATTTCAATCCTTTTTTCATGGTTCTTTGCCCTGGCGGTGGTACGCAGCAACATGGCCTTTCGGAATATTTTTGCCGTTCTGGCAACGGTTCCCATGCTGATTCCGTCGATCTCCCATGGCATGGGCTTGGTGCTTTTACTGGGTTCCAACGGGGTCCTAACCCGGCTCCTTGGGCTGTCCCGGGCCATTTACGGCTTTTGGGGTATTGTGGCCGGATCGGTACTGTACGCCTTTCCTGTGGCCTTTTTGATGTTTGCGGATATCCTTGCCTACGAAGACGGATCTCCCTACGATGCGGCTACAGTTTTGGGGATCCCCAAAAGCAGGCAGTTTTTGGCCATCACCTTTCCGTACCTTAGGAAGCCCTTAATTTCTGTGATCTTTGCAGTTTTTACCCTAATTTTTACCGATTACGGCGTACCTCTTATGGTAGGGGGGCGGTATACTACCCTTCCGGTGCTGATGTACCAGGAGGTAATCGGACTCCTTAACTTTAGCCGGGGAAGCGTTATCGGCTCCTTCCTGCTTATCCCCGCTCTGGGAGCTTTTTTGTTTGATGTGTTCAACAAAGACCGGGGGAATCAAAATTTTACGGCCCAGGAGAAGGCCCTTTCAAAAAATGTTCTAAGAGACAATGTGGCCATGGCGTACTGCAGTGTTATTTGCTCTGTTATATCTATTCCGCTTGCTGTGTTTGCTTTTCTGAGTATTATCAGTAAATACCCTACGGATATGTCTTTTTCTTTTACCAATGTGTTGCGGACTATGGAACTGGGCGCGGGACGTTATTTGTGGAATTCCATACGCATTGCCGTGGGGGTTTCTGTTCTGGGAACGATTTTTTCTTATGTGATCGCCTGCTTTACCGCCCGGACCCCGGGAACCTCATCCAAAATTCTTCACCTTGTTTCTATCACCTCCCTGGCGGTTCCGGGGATGGTGTTGGGCATATCCTATGTGCTTTTTTTTAAGAGCTCGATCTTCTATGGAAGTATCGGCATGCTCATTCTGGTAAATACCATCCACTTTATGGCCTCGCCCTATCTTCTGGCGTATAATTCCCTGGGTAAGCTGAACCCCCATCTGGAAGATGTAGGTCAAACCCTGGGAGTGGGCCGCTTTTTTATTATCCGGGATGTGCTTATTCCCCAAACCCGGTTAACGATTCTGGAAATGGCTTCCTACTTTTTTGTTAACTCCATGATGACTATTTCCGCGGTATCCTTTCTTAGTACGGTACGGAATAAACCCGTATCCCTGATGATAAACCAGTTTGAAGCCCAGCTTTTTCTTGAAGGGGCAGCCTTTGTTTCTATTCTTATTTTAGGATGTAATTTGATCGTAAAATTGATAGTATATTTAGCCAAGAGGTTTACAGGTGAATCTTTCAAGGCCCCAATTTGAAGTTTTAACACTGCTGGAAAAGTTTTCCCGGGAAGAGGGTGGAATAACCGGAATTACCCAGCGGATGCTGGCGAATCAAACCGGCCTTTCGGTAGGAACGATTAACAAAACCGTAACCCAGCTGGAGAAGGCGAAATTTATAAAAAAAAACCACATTAGCCCCGCGGGGATTGAAGCTCTGGAACCCTTCCGGGTAAAACGGGCAATCTTTATAGCCGCAGGATTCGGTTCCCGACTGGTTCCTATTACTTTAAATACCCCCAAGCCCCTGGTTAGAGTCAAGGGGATCAGGATAATTGATACCCTGTTGGATGCGGTAAATGCCGCGGGAATTGAAGAGGTAGTGATTGTCCGGGGTTACTTTGGGGAACAATTTGATCAGCTCCTTTATAAGTACCCGCGGATCAAATTTTTAGAAAATCCCTTTTATAACGAATCCAACAATATTTCTTCTGCCATGTGTGTGCGATATCTTTTGAAAAATGCCTATATGCTGGAATCGGATTTGTATTTAAACAAACCCGGGTTAATTACGAAATACCAGTATGCCAGTAATTACCTGGGGGTTCCCGTGGATATAACCGACGATTGGTGTTTTGAAACCAAAAACGGCTATATTTCTAAGTTGAAGGTGGGGGGTAAAAACTGCCACCATATGTTTGGTATTTCCTACTGGAATGAAAAAGACGGCGCAAAAATAGCGGAACACATCAAGGTGGTATATGAAATGCCCGGCGGTAAAGAACGGTACTGGGATCAGGTGGCACTGGAATATTTTATTAAAGATTATAACATTGAAGTAAGGGAATGTTCTTTTGATGATATTATTGAAATTGACACATTTACCGATCTGAAAAAGCTTGATCGTACCTATGCGGTATGAAGGAGAAAACAAGGAGAAAACTATGACTCAAAATAAAACAGCCGGCAGCGTGCGCAGGGTTTTTGTATGCGGTATTTTGCTGGTCTGTGGATTGGTGTTGACCGGTGTTGATGATTGTGAAAACGGATACCTGGTGGAACAGGAACAGGCAGCCCGGCTTGCCAGGGCTGAACAAGAGCGGGTCGCCCGGTTAGAACAGGAACAGGCCCGGCGGGCCGAGCAGGAGCGGGCTGCTTTGCCCAAGGGACAAACCACCGGTAATTCTTCCGGCGCTGCGGCCTTCCCTGGCTCCTCAACCGGCGCCGCCGCAGGTTCCGGGGCCGGAGCCTCCTCCGGAACGGCGGCAGATTCCAGCCGCCCGGCTTCCGCCGCTTCTTCCCAGGGTCCGGCGGCTTCTTCCGGCGCTGCGGCCTCCCCTGGTTCCTCAACCGGTGCCGTCGCAGGTTCCGGGGCCGGAACAGCGCCTGTTACGGCCCCTTCTGGATCCGGAACATCAACCGGCGCCGCCACAAGTTCTGGCGCCGGAGCGTCCTCCGGAACGGCGGCAGATTCCAGCCGCCCGGCTTCCGCCGCTTCTTCCCAGGGTCCGGCGGCTTCTTCCGGTGCTGCGGCCTCCCCTGGTTCCTCAACTGGCGCCGCCACAAGTTCCGGCACCGGGGCGGCGCCTGCAGCGGCGGTTCCTGACGCCGGAGCCTCTTCGGAGGCCGCCGCTTCTTCCGCTAACACGGACGCTATTCAAGGAAAGGATTGGAAACTTTCGGAGCTGCGTTTTTCCGGCAGAACCCTTATTGTTGATAGAAATAAACTAAGAGCAGACGGCATGGGAGATTTTTTTACCCTTACCGTGGACGGCCAGAGGATCAGCGGAAAGGCCGCTCCCAACCGCTATACGGCGCCTTATCAAGCGGGGGCAGATAATTCCCTACGCATACTGCCCCCCGCGGGGACTTTGATGGCCTCTGTTTACGATCCTGAACGGATTCGGGAAGAGGAATATTTTCAATTCCTAATCCGGGTAAAAAGCTGGAAACTGAACCAGGGTAAGCTGGAACTGTATACCGTTGATACACATAACAACGAGGTTATTCTGGTTTATGTCAATTGAAACGGTTCGGGAACATTTAAGGCGGTGGAGCCGGGAAGGGGGTATTATTGAACTGGCCGCTTCCACCGCCACGGTGGCCGAAGCCGCCGCGGCTCTGGGAGTGGAAGACCGGCGAATAGCAAAAAGCATCTCCCTTAAATGTCCTGGCCCATCTAGCGGCTTGGAAAACGCCGCTAAAGAATCCGGTGCTTTACAAACGGGCGGCGGTATCCGAGTGTTTGTGGTGGTTACCGCCGGGGACATGAAGCTGGACAACCGGAAATTTAAAGACTATTTTGGATTTAAAGCAAAGATGCTCGATCCGAAGGAAACCCTGGAATATACCGGCCATGCGGTTGGCGGAGTCTGCCCCTTCGGACTTCCTCCCGGGGTGGATGTGTATCTTGATGTCTCCCTGCAACGGTTTACAACCGTGTATCCCGCCTGCGGTAACGCAAACTCGGCCGTAGAATTGACCATGGAGGAACTTGCCGCATACACTCCGCATAAGGGATGGGTAGATCTATGCAAACCCAAAGAAGCGCAGTAGGTCCTGCTTAATATTCGATGATAAGCCGGCGCCGGACCGCTTCGGTCCTGATATCGCAGAGATCGATCCGGATTTTGTTTCCTTCGTAGACCGGCATATAGGCAAAAAGATTGCTGCCCGAGGTGCCGGAAGCTTCCTGAATGGTAACGGTCCTGAATACGCCGTTGTTTCCAAGAAAGTCAAGTTGTTCCAGTTTGATATGTTCCGGGCCGGTATCATCTTTCCGGTATAGGATAATTTCCCAGCTTAGATTTTCGTCGTCGATAAGTAATTCTGCCCTTGCATATTGGTTGGCGGTTTGCCTTCTGCTGATTTGATATGAGGAAACTTTAAACACTATTGGTTTGGACTGGGCAAATCCTGTCCAGGTAACAATTCCCCATGCTATAAGAAATAGCGCTTTTTTCATTCGTTTCTCCTGTATCTGCAAGCCGTGATAGAAATTTCCATCTTTGTACTTTTTCGGCATGAAATATCCGGAAAATAACTGTTTCACGTGAAACAGTTTGCCATACAGACTTTTTCCGGATAGCGGGGGTGTACACCATGGTTTAGGTGAAGCTATTCCGCGCCGGTGGGACTGCGCCGCCGGGCCTTTATTTCGCCATGGTGATGTTTTGCCCGAAGCCTCCTTTCCGTGGCGATCTTTGAGGGCTTGGTGGGCCGGCGTTTTTTGGGGATCCGGGCGGCGGCACAGATAAGCGCCTCTGCCCGGGCATAGGCCCGGTCCAGGTTTACTCTTTGGGAGCGTTCTTCGCTGGAGGAAAGAACCAGCATGCTTTTTCCCCCGGTATGGGAAAGCCGGCTCCCCAGGGTTTCTTCAAGCCGGGCGGCCTCTGCTTCGGAAAGACCCGCCAGATTTTCCAGAGCCAGGCGCAGGGTTACCTTGGTATTAAGCTTGTTGACATTTTGCCCCCCGGGTCCTCCGGATCGGGAAAAAATGGTATCGGCAAAAGTATGAATTGACTGACGAAGCAGAAAAACATCCACACGGGGTATCCTATATAATTGTGCGGGTATGACTGTATACCGTCAAGGTTATGGTATACAGCCCCTTGTTAATTAAAGCTGTTCCAAAACTTCAGTTTTTGAAATAGTTTTAATTAGTGTCTGTCCACAAAGTCGGTTACTTTGCGGACAGACCTTGCATTTTTTTCGCCTTAAGGCTACGAAAATGCGTTTTTCAAGGAATTCTATCCATAATGTGTCTACATTATGGATAGACTCTAATTAAGCGCTTTTTTTAGCTCCTCGACCTTATCGGTTTTTTCCCAGGGAAATTCATTGCGGCCAAAGTGACCATACGAAGCGGTTTTTTGGTAGATAGGCCGGCGAAGATTCAGTTCCTTGATGATTCCTGCAGGGCTTAGATCAAATGTTTTTTTAATGGCGTTTTCGATACACTGTTCGTTGACTTTGGCGGTCCCAAAGGTATCAACCATTACCGAAACCGGGAAGGGTACGCCGATGGCATAGGCCAATTCCACCTCGCAGCGTTCAGCCAGTTTGGCCGCCACGACATTCCTCGCCACATACCGGGCGGCATAAGCGGCGGATCGGTCCACTTTGGTGGGATCTTTGCCGGAAAAGGCGCCGCCGCCGTGGCGGCCCATACCGCCGTAGGTGTCCACAATGATCTTGCGACCCGTAAGGCCCGTGTCCCCAAAGGGGCCGCCCACCACAAAGCGACCGGTGGGGTTGATGTAGTACTTTGTTTTTGCGTCCAAAAGTCCTGTGGGTTCCAGAACCGGTTTTATGATACTTTCAATGATTCCCGATTCAATGTCTTTGTACGAAGCGTCCGGATCGTGCTGATGCGAAACCACCACCGCATCAATTCTGATGGGTTTGTATCCTTCGTATTCCACCGTAACCTGGCTTTTTGCATCGGGCCTAAGCCATTTGATGGTTTTGTTTTTCCGCAGTTTTGCGGCCTGGATCAGGATCTTATGGGCCAGGGTAATGGGCAGGGGCATAAGTTCTTTGGTTTCGTTGCAGGCAAATCCAAACATCATACCTTGGTCCCCGGCGCCCTGTTGTCCCTTGTACTTTTTTAAACCCGTACCGGAAACGCCCTGGCTAATGTCCGGGGACTGGTTATGGATCATATCCAGCACTGCCATGGAATGATAGTCCAGACCATAGTCGGGATCGGTATAGCCAATTTCTTTTGCCACATGCCTGACCACATCTTGAAAATCCACAAACGTTTTGGTGGTTATTTCCCCTCCGATTAGAACCATGGACGTAGAGGCAAAGGTTTCGCAGGCAACCCGGCTTTGCGGATCGTCTTTAATGCATGCGTCAAGGATAGCATCCGAAACCTGATCGCATAACTTGTCGGGATGTCCTTCTCCCACTGATTCAGAGGTAAAAAAATAGCGGCGATTTTCCATAATAATAATTCCTTGTTTTCCTGTAGATTAAGTATAACAATACAACCCCATTTAGTATAAATATAAATGCAGAAGAATACAAGGATTTTGGGAGCTTTTGGAAATTCTAATTGGATTTCCGGAACTTTTGGCAAAGGCCGTCTTTGGATCTGCGGTTTTAGGAAAACCGGCAAAATTAAAAAAAACCGCCCAACCGCAAAATGCGGCAGGCGGCATGTACGAAACGGCCCTTACTTACTTGGAAAGCCCGGCAGCCAGGCTTTTAAGAATTGCCGCGGCCTTAGGTTTACTCTGCTGTTCATACTGGGTTGCAGTGGCAAGCATAGCATTCCGGATTACAGCCGTAGCTCCGGCATCGCCAAGATTCCGCTGAAGGTTGGGGATAGTAAGGCTATCTCCTACTTCAATTAGATCCGGATTCTTTACAACCGCAGTGTTTGCAAGTTGGATTAGCGGAAAGAAGTATCTGTTCCCTGCTCCATACTTGCTGGCAGCAATTTCGGCGAGCGTGTCGCCTTTAACGACAATGTAGTTTGTTGCACCGTCAAGGATGATGTCGCCCTTTGGAACTGCCGCCACTGGTGCAGGAGTTGGTGCTGCAGGAGTTGGCGCAGGCGCAGGGGTGCCGCAGGCAATAACTACAAAGGAGGTTAAAGCAACGAGTAAACTAAAAAGAACTTTTTTCATATTTGTTCCTCCAGCGTGAAATTATGAACAGAAAGGTCAAATAATGCAAGGGAGGGGTTTAGGGCTTTAGACCGCAGGATGTTCAAATCTACCCTGTGGCCCTGTATTCTTGTCTCCCCATTACGCGGCATACTTAATCCAGGTCCAGTCCGGTAATGTTTTCAGCCGGCAGGCTAAAGACAATGCCCTGGGCCTTTGAGGCCATGCCAAAGCTTTGGCTTATGGCCTGCATAATGGGAACCCGCTTGTTCCGGTTGGTTAAAATAGTAATAATTTCTTTTTCATCTTGAACCAATATACCAAAAAATTTTACCGGCCCCTGGTGGACCAGTCCCCGGGCGCCGATCACCGTTCCTCCCGATGCTCCCGCATCCCGGGCACAGGCCATAAGTTCATCGGCGTAACCCTGGTTTACCACAATAACGATAAGATCGTGTTCCTTTTGATCAAGTTTTTTTGGCTCTTTTGGATCCTTCATGGTTTTATTTTCCTTTCGTTCTTCATCGCTGATATTTTTGTGAATACTCTCTTTAAAAACCCGGAGTATGGGTTTGTTGATCCCCGAAAGGGGGACGGTAAAGGCTATTCCCGCTCCGGGATTGTGGAGACCCAGGCTTTTGCTTACCCGCTTAAGCAGGACCGGTACCATAATATTTTGTTCCAGGCAGATTACCACGGCCTTTTCGATGGATCCCAAGCCTAAAAGGTCCAGGATTTCTGAACTGGCGGTTCCCTGACCTTTACAGATAAAATGAAACCGGACATGGGATTCTTCAAGAATTTCCGTCATGTTTTTGGCCTTTAGCCAGTCGATGATAAAGACCACAAAGTGTAGAACCGGCATATCCGGCCGGGCCGGAATGCCCTTGGTTTCCGCCTTTTTTGAAGGTTTTTTCTTTTTTTGCAGTTTTGGTTCTATCCGGGGCGTTTTGTTCATAGGGCGCCCTCGTAATCGTATTCGATGATCACCGCCGAATCGTCCAAGGCCATGGCTTCCAGCTCTTCCTTGGAAAGTTCATCGGATGTTTTAAGCTTGCGCCGGTAAATAAGCCCTATAACCTGGATTATAATAAGAGGGGTCATGGCCACCATGGAAACAATGCCAAAGGCGTTGATCATAAGGTCTCCCCCCAAGCCCTCGCAGGTTCCCATGGCCAGGGGAAGAAGAAACGTAGAAGTAAGGGGTCCCGAGCAGACCCCGCCGGAATCAAAGGCTATGCCGGTAAAAATGGCGGGGACAAAAAAGGTTAATCCTAGGGCTATGATATAACCGGGTACAAGAAACCACAGCAGATGAATACCCAGAAGAAGCCGGAGCATCGAAAGCCCCAGGGCCGCGGCCATGCCGATGGAAAAGCCCCGTTTAAGTACTTTTTGGGGAATGGCTCCGGAGGAGATTTCTTCTACTTCCTTAATAAGTACGTGAACAGCCGGTTCCGCTTTTACGATGAAGTATCCGAAAAGCATTCCCAGGGGAATTAGAATCCACCGTTTAAGGGGAGAAATCGCCATCTCTACCCCCAGGAATTGACCCACGGGGATAAAGCCTACATTAACCCCTGTAAGAAACACTACTAAGCCTATGAAAGTATAGAAAAAGCCCACCACAATCCGGGCCAGCTGATGCCGTTTGTACCGCCGGAAAATAAGCTGGAAAATAAAGAAAATAAACAGCACCGCCCCCAGGGCTTTAATTACCTCGTTGGCGTAATGGGGGAATTGTACGGCAAAAATTTCGACCACATCTCTGGAGGTTTCCACCACCGGCACCTGGTGGCTTTCGACCTGCCCGCCGCCGGGATCAAAAAAGGTTCCCAAAAGAAGGATCGCCAAAATGGGTCCTATGCTGCACAGGGCCACCAGGCCAAAACTATCGTTCTGGGAATTTTTATCCGTCCGCAGGGCTGCGACTCCCAGGCCCATGGACAGGATAAAAGGAACCGTAATAGGACCGGTAGTAACCCCCCCGGAGTCAAATGCCACGGGAACAAAATTTGCCGGTGTAAAAAAAACCAGCCCAAAGGTAATAAGGTAGAATACAAAAAGCAGTACAGAAAGCCGTATTTTAAAAAGGATCCGGAAAATAGCTATCATAAAGAAAAATCCTACCCCGCAGGCTACGGCAAAGATCAACTTTACGGGGGGGATTGAAGGCACCTGCCGGGAAAGCACCTGAAGATCCGGTTCGGCAACGGTAATAACTATGCCCATGATAAAACTTACCAGAAGAGCTAGGGCTATATTAAAAGTTTTAGTTAGCTGAATGCCTATGCCTTCCCCCATGGGCATCATCGCCATATCGGCCCCCATGGTAAAAAATCCCATGCCAATGATCAGCAGCGAAGCCCCTACAATAAACGTTAGAATAGTCCCTGTGGGCATGGGAACCAGGAATACGCTGGCAAGAAGCACAATAAGCGTAATGGGAAGCACCGAAGAAAAAGCTTCCATTATTTTACCGTATAGTATTTTGTTCATAGGATATATGTAGTATAATAGCTTCGGGAGATAAATTCTATGATAGAAAAGAGCGCAATTGTAAAAAAAGACCGGCTTCTTGGGGTGGCCATACCTGTAGGCGCTCTGCGAAGCGCCGAAAGTACCGGGGTGGGGGAATTTCTGGATCTGATTGATTTTGCCGGTCTGTGCGCCGACATGGGGGTATCGTTGATCCAGATACTTCCGGTAAATGATACGGGATATGAAAGTTCCCCGTACAGCGCCCTAACCGCGTTCGCCCTGCATCCCCTGTACATCCGGCTTAAGGCCCTGGACGAGGCGGCTTCTTTTAGCAGCGCAATTGAAGAACTGGGCAGACAATTCAACGGGGAAAGCCGCTTTCCCTACGATAGGGTACTGCGGGCAAAAATGGATCTGCTGCGGCAGATGTACACTGCTAATGCGACGCTCATAGAAGCGGAGGCCAGATCGGGGGTCTTGTCTAAGTGGATAGAAGAAAACCCCTGGGTTAAAACCTATGCGGTATTCCGCCGGCTTAAGGAATCCAATGGGGAAAAAAGCTGGAAAGAATGGTCCCTGTACCGCCAGATAAGTCCCGGCGATGTCCAGTTCCTGTGGGAGGACCCTGTTTTAAAGGGAGATCATCTTTTTTGGGCTTGGTTGCAAAAAGCCCTGGACAGGCAGTTTACCCGGGCGGCAAAAGCCATACGGAATATGGGCCTTTTTCTGGAGGGGGATGTTCCCATCCTAATGAACGAAGATTCCTGTGATGTCTGGGCCGGGCCGGATATTTTTCAACTCGATCTATCCGCCGGGGCGCCTCCGGACATGTACAGCCCCGAAGGCCAAAATTGGGGTTTTCCCATTTATAACTGGGAATTCCAGTCCCAGGATGATTTTAGCTGGTGGAAGGCCCGGCTTAAATGCGCTTCCCGGTACTATGATGCATACCGGATCGATCATGTGCTGGGTTTTTTCCGAATCTGGGCTTCTTCCCGGTTTGACGATTCTTCTGTCTTGGGCCGGTACATACCCTATGTCCCCGTTACCAGGGAGGATCTGGAAAAGCTGGGTTTTGGCGGCGAAAGAATACGGTGGTTTTCCCAGCCGCATATTCCTACCGAAGAAGTCTGGGACGCCCTCCGGAAAAATTGGGACGGTGCCACTTCTTCCGGCGAGATTGCCGCAGAAGCGGGGAGAGTTTTCGACCTGGCCCTGGACCGGATTGGCAACGAGGATCTGTGGTTGTTCAAAAAAAAGATCCGGGGAGAAAAAGATATTCGCTCCCTGGGTCTGCGGCCCCCGGCGGAAACCGCCCTTATCCGTTTTTGGCATGACCGGCTTTTTTATGAATACGAGGAGGGGGAATTTTTTCCCGTCTGGTACTACCGCGACAGCCGTTCCTATAGATCTCTTTCCGGGGCTGAGCGTTCCGGTCTGGAAGAATTGCTGGCCCAGCGCAAAACTGAATCGGAACAAATCTGGGAGTCCGGGGGTCTGCGTTTTCTTTCGGTCCTGGCGGATTCTTCCCCCATGCTTCCCTGCGCGGAGGATCTGGGAGCTGTGCCGGACTGTGTACCCAGGGTTCTTGCCAAGCTACATATTTTGGGGCTGCGGGTTATACGCTGGACTCGCCGCTGGGATCATGACGGCCAGCCCTACGTCCCTTTTTGCGAGTACCCCGAACTTTCCGTCTGCACCCCATCGGTTCACGACAGTTCCACCCTGCGTGAATGGTGGGATATCGAGGCGGATCAAAAAGCCTTTGCGGGTTTTCTTGGCATACCGTCGCTGCCCCGGGTGTATAATCCCGGTACGGCGAAGATCGTGTTAAAGCACGCGGCGGCGGCGGCCTCCCGTTTCCGGGTTTTCCAAATACAAGACCTGCTGCACCTGTCCCAGCACTGGTATGCCGCCGATCCTTCCCAGGAGCGGATAAATATTCCCGGTACCGTTAGCGCATTCAACTGGACCTACCGGCTTCCCGCGACTATTGAGGAGATTCGCGCCGATACAGATCTTCTCCAGGCTATACGGGAATTGGCGGAGATTGGATTCGCAGGGAAGTAGTAGAGTTGTTTAAAAACTTCAGTTTTTAAACAACAACCGCTTAAAAACAGCAAAATGCGGAGCATTTTGCCTAGACTTGTTCAATAACCAACCGGGTTATTGAACAAGTCTAGTATTTCCCGGCAGCCGCAAATCTCTCAGATCTATGGAATATAAAATTCCCCGGCAGCTTGTCCGGTGCGGCGGACCTGTGGTATATTAAAAGCAATGGTCGATTTTGTAGTCGAAACTGGGAAGGCCCTGCCTTTAGGAGCGGAAATAACCGGCGAGGGGGTAAATTTTTCTCTTTTTTCCCGGCATGCGCAAGCGATTACCCTGATCCTTTTTGAATCTGTCGAAAAAAACAGCCCCTTTACAGAAATAAAACTTGACGCGCGGCACAACAAAACGGGGGATATTTGGCACTGTCATATCCGGAGCCTTAGGGCCGGAACCTGTTACCTGTACCGGGCCGAGGGGCCGTATATGCCCGAACGAGGATTCCGGTTTAATCCATACAAGACCCTGATCGATCCCTATGCAAAGGCCCTTAGCGATTTAAGCGAATGGGATATTAGATCGTGCCTTGGCTATGACCCCAATGATCCCGCCGGAGATTTGTCTTTTTCCACTAAAGACGATATTCATTCCCTGCCCCGTTGCATTGTGGTGGACAATAGCTTTGATTGGCAGGGGGATGTTCCTCTTAACTATCCCCTGCGGTTCAGCGTACTTTACGAAACCCACATTAAGGGTATAACGGCCAACCCGAATTCCGGCGTACGGCACCGGGGCACATACCGGGGGGTAATTGAAAAAATTCCGTTTTTAAAAGAATTGGGCGTTACAAGCCTTGAGTTTCTTCCGCTCCAGGAATTTAACGAACGGGAATTCCCCCGGATTAATCCAAAAACAGGATCGCTCCTTACCAATTACTGGGGCTATTCCACCGTGGCATTTTTTGCCCCCAAGGGTTCTTATGCGGCGGATACAAGCCCCGGCGCCCAGGTCCGGGAATTTAAAGAAATGGTTAGAGAACTCCACAAGGCCGGCCTGGAAGTAATTTTGGACATTGTTTTTAATCATACCGCCGAGGGGAACGAACAGGGGCCTACCTTTTCGTTCCGGGGTCTGGATAATTCAATTTATTATATCCTTAATGAAAACCGCCGGTACTATCAAAACTATTCCGGCTGCGGTAATACCCTTAACTGTAATCATCCGGTGGTACGAAGTTTTATCATAGACTGTCTTCACTACTGGGTAACGCAGATGCATGTGGACGGTTTTCGCTTTGATCTGGGGTCGATCCTGGGCCGGGACCAGAAAGGCCGGCTTATGGAAAATCCCCCTACTCTGGAACTGATTGCCGAAGATCCGGTGCTTAGCCATACGAAGATTATTGCCGAAGCCTGGGATGCCGGGGGCGCGTATCAGGTGGGATGGTTTCCCGGGGGCCGCTGGGCGGAGTGGAACGACCGTTTTCGGGACGATATCCGGAGGTACTGGCGGAGCGATCC
>JAISOA010000098.1 GCA_031275945.1 Spirochaetaceae bacterium | reverse complement strand
TTGCTTCCGCCGGCGGCCGGTCGGGAAGAGGTGTTTATTTAATGCAACTGCTTGGCCGTATACCCCCCTCGGGGGAACAGTTTGAGCTTTTCGGCTGGGACTTTGACCGGTTTGTGTATACCGGGGCGGCCCCCCACTGTGAGTACCTTTCCCGGTGCCGGTTTAACGGCAGAACCGCTAATACCCTGTGGCATCTGTTCCGGTATCCGGATTTTGTTAAACTTCGGGGCTATCATGTCTGCTTTTTCCCCGCCGCCCACCGGCGGCTTCCCCCCAAATCCCCCTGCCCCTCGGTGGGTACGGTACACGACATGGCCGGCTATTGGGGAACCCGAAAAACCAGAGAGTCCCTGGGCCTGGTTAGGATGATTCTTCCCGATGCCCTTCGCCATGTAGACCGTCTTATTGCGGTAAGCGAATTTGTAAAAAAAGAACTAATCGATCTGGTTAATGTGAGGGAATCAAAAATAATGGTGATCCCCAACGGGGTTGACCACGGTGTTTTTTACCCCAGGCCGAAAAACGAAGAAAGCGTGGTGCTGATCCAACCCTTTAGCTTCCGACGGCCCTATATATTGTACGTATCCCGGATCGATCATCCGGTAAAGAACCATGTAAAACTTATAGAAGCCTTTACGGTTTTTAAGGAACGGACCCGTTATCCGCACCGGCTGGTACTGGCCGGCGCCGACAGCTTTCGGGCGGAGCGGGTTAAGGAAGCCGCGGCGGCTTCCCGGTACCGGAACGATATTTTTTTACCGGCCATTTTCCCAATTCCAGCCTGCCGGAGCTGTACGCCGGGGCGGACTTTGTGGTATTTCCCTCCATGTACGAAGGTTTCGGTCTGGGTATCTTGGAGGCCATGGCCAGCGGGGTTCCCGTGGCCTGTGCCCGGGCCGCTTCTCTGCCCGAGGTGGCGGGACATGCAGCCCTGTACTTTGATCCTGGGGATGCGGAAGACATGGCGGACCGGATGGTAAATCTGACAAACCGGGACCTGGCCAGGGAACTCCGTCAAAAGGGTCTGGATCGGGCCAAGGAATTTTCCTGGGACGACTGCATCCGCAAAACCCTCTCGATTATTCAGGGAACCGCCTAGGAGCTTGTTGCGCCTCGCACATAAAATTGTATAAACATTCACGAATATGAATGTTTATACCTTACACACTCCCAAAGGAGCCCCGTTAATCGGGATTTTTTGCATGAAGAAGGCGCCTGAGCAAAAAAACCACCCGTGCCAGGCTCCCCGGGAAGCTTCACACCCGGTGGACCGGGCCTTTAATCCCTGCGGTGCCGGGCTTTCGCCCTGCCGGTATCTACGGTTTCCGCGCCCCTAGTTCCGTTGCTGTTGCTGCTGTTCTTCCCGCTGGGCCTGGGCCTGGGATCTTCTGATGTTTACCAATGCCTGTTTTGCCCTGTCTTGCACCGGACGTATATAGGGGCCGTCGGCAATACGGATAAGCATCTGGATGGCATTCGGATCCTTTAAGCCGCCGGTCTTTTCCCCAAGTTTTTCAAAGGCTTCAATAGCCGAAAGGGCAAGAAGGTTATCGGGGTTTGTATTGTCAAATTTTTGGAGTATCCAGGCGATGGTACTGATCGTCCTGCCGTTATCGTCGTTTCCGATGTCGGCTAAAGATTTTACTGCTTCCTGAAGCACCATGGGTTCGTTATCGTAATAGATGATCTTTAAAAGGGTGTCTTTGGCTTCGACGGTGCCCATTTGCCCCAGGTATTTGACGGTTTCCCGCCGGACATCCGGATAGTTGTTGATAAGCCGTCCGTTTTCCCTGCCTCGGTTAAGGGTACCCTCAAGCCCCATATATTCCAGGGCCTGCCGTACTTCTTCCCCGGTATTTCCCCGGCTTATGGCATCCCCGATATATTCTAGGGCAATCATCTTCATTTCGCGGCTTTCCGCGCGGCTCTGTTCCCGGATGATCATATTTTCGACCGATTCTTGAAGGTACGATTCTTCCACGGAGATTTCACCGGATTCCTGCCCGCTTATAAAAAAAGCAGGGATACATAGGGCGCTTAAAAAAAGAACACTCCTTTTCATCTTTATCATCCTTTATACTCCTTATGTCCGGCTTTTGCGGCCGCGTTAGTTAATAATTTTCCATCCGCTATTGGTTCTTTCCAGATCATACAGCCTAAGCCTGTTCCCGGCATTGTTGATCGTGTAGGCTTTAACTCTGGTTCTGGAGATAAATTCGATCTCGTCTACCCGGTCATGGGCCCGGGACGGAACCACCACATGGTTAAAATAATCCTGGGTGGAATTAAGCACAATTCGCTGCCGGACGAGAACGGTGGATTTGGACACCTGTTCCAGATATTCGGGAGAACTAATTGTGGCAAAGTAGCTGCTGTCCAGATAAGATACCCAGGTATGGTAATCCTTGGCCCTGATAATGCCGTTTAATTTCTGGATAAGCTGCTGAATTTCCAGTTTTGTATTATCGTGTTCTTCCCGGGTAATGCTGGAGGGGTCAAAGACCGGCTCGGCGGGTACGGATGCCGGCTCCGGGGACCTTACGCCGGGAATGTTTTCTGCCTGATGCGAAGGAAGCTCCACCACTTCCCTGTTTTGCGACGGAGGAACAGTCCGGGGCGGCGAATCCGCCGTCCCCGCCGGGGGATCTCCCCTGCAGGAGATGAGAACAAGCAACGCTATTACCGGTAAACGTCCCATACAATTTTTAGTATACCCGGTAACAGCCCTTTCGTCAAGTTCGGGAATATTTCTATGTGTTGAGGCGTCAAGCTCTTGCATGGTTTCCTCCGGCCGGATCTTGCATCTAGATAATTCCTGGTTTATTCTAGCCCTATGACAAGGGCTGCCTTTCCCGGCTCATTTGATCCCCCCACGTTGGGCCATATGAATATTATACAACGTTCCGCGTCAATTTTTGATGAAATTACCGTGATCGTTGCAGAAAATCGTCATAAACAGTATCTGTTTTCCGCCGGGGAACGGTTGGACCTGATGAGCAGCCTGGTGGAACCCTGGAAAAACGTTTCCGTGGCCCTCTGTACGGGGCTTATTGTGGAGTTTCTTAAGGAACGGGACATACCGGTTTTAATCCGGGGGATCCGGGGCGGGGGGGATTTTTCCTATGAATTTGAGCTTTCCCTTATGAACCGGGCCTTAAATCCCGGGATCGAGACCATTTTTTTTACTACCGACCCCAAATATGTGGTGATCCGCTCGTCGTCCATAAAAGAATTGGCTTCCTTTGGGGGGAATGTTTCTGCCATGGTGCCGGAGCCGGTGGCTCAAGCCCTGGGTTTAAAATTCAATCCTCGATAACATGCGGTTCCGGGGCGCCTTGGGGGATCGAATTGCAGGATCCTCCGGGAGATTGACAAAACCAATGGTTTTTGTTAGATTGATTTTGGATATTCTAACAATATCCGGGAATACCGGCGGTAATTCCGAAATTGGTCCGGGGGCCGGTATACCTGGCGGACCGGATTAGAGAGGTTAATATGGCAGTACCCAGAGCAAAAACATCAAAAGCAAGGACCCGCCGCCGGCAGTCCATTAATATGAAGTTGTCCCCGCCTGTGATGGTGAATTGTTCGGGCTGTGGCAACAAGGTTCTTCTGCACAGGGCCTGTCCTAAATGCGGCTTTTACCGGGGAAAACAGGTTATTGTACCGAAGGCCAAGAGCTGATCCCCCGTTTCGGGGCAATAATTCCCACTAAGGAGTACAGAATGGACGAATTATTTGAAAAAATGAAAAAACTTATAGCCGATAAACTCGAAATCGACGCCGAAAAGGTTTCCATGGAGGCTTCTTTCCGTCAGGATCTGGGTGCGGACAGCCTCGATACCTATGAACTGGTTTATGCTATCGAGGAAGAGATGAATATTTCCATCCCCGATGAAAAGGCCAACGAATTCGAAACCGTCAAGGACGCGTACGAATATATAAAATCTCAACAGAAGTGACCCCCCCTGCCATTGGGGCGGAACGAAAAAGGGAACTCCGTTTATTTGCCAAATCCCTGGCGGTACGGTTTAAAAGCCTGGAGCTTTTAGATCTTTCTTTAACTCACCGTTCCGTATCTAACGAAGGTCTTCCTGCTTTGGGCGGGTCCTGCGGTAGAAGGGCAAATAACGAACGCCTTGAATTTCTGGGAGACGCGGTACTAGGAACTATTGCCGCGTCCCTGCTTTACCAGCGTTTTCCCGGTAAGACCGAAGGGGAACTGGCTAAAATAAAAAGCGTAGTGGTCTCGGAAGAGATTCTTTCCGGCATAGCCCTGGAAATGGGGATTGACCGGGTTTTAACCCTGGGCAAGGGGGAAGAACAAACCGGAGGCCGTACCAAACGGGCGATCCTGGCCGACGCGCTGGAGGCCCTTATAGGCGCTGTCTATCTGGATTCCGGATTCACCCCTGTCCGGAACTTTGTGGCTCGCCGGATCAACCAGGAAATAAACCGGGTGTTGGAAAAAAAGGTAAGCCAGGACTATAAATCCCTGCTGCAGGAACTAAGCCAGCGGCTGTATAAAGCCTATCCGGTTTATCGCCTGGTAAACCGGTCCGGCCCTGAACACCAACGGCTTTTCCGGGTGGAAGTACGGGTCCACGGTGCCGTCTACGGTCCCGCCACGGGGTACAGCAAAAAAGCGGCGGAACAGGAAGCGGCCCGGCTGGCCTGGGAAAAATTACAGGACCTGTGAAGGGGCTGCCGGATTTTCACAGGGGCCGGGGAACCTACGAACTCCGCCCGGTTTCCTCTGTTACCCGGCAGGGCGGGGGCCCGGGTGGTGCGGGTCCCCTGGTACCGGTTTTTCCTGATACCGCTTATTGATATTTCCTGCAATTTCCAGCAGCTTTTCCCGGGTATTTAGGTCCGGGTCTTCCACCACCGCTTCCAATAATTCTCCCAGGATAATTCCCACATGCCTCCCCGGGGCCACGCCGGCGGCCATAAGGTCCCTGCCGTTTACCGCCAGATCCTTTAGGGAAAGGGCCCCGGTTTTGGCCAGGGACGCTTCAATACGCCTGCGAAAGGGCAGGAGTATGGCCGGATCCGGTTCGATTCCCAAGGTTCCGGCGCTGTCGGCAAGCCGAAGCTGGAGCAGGCAGGGGATAAGATCCTCCCCCGCCCGGATGATAAACCGGCGGACCGCAGCGTCGTTCCAGGTTTCTTCATAGTGAAACATATGCTCCCGGATAAGCCTAAGGACCCTTTCTATCACCGCGTTGGGATACCGGAGCCGCCGCAGGATCCCCTCCGTAAGCCGTACCGATTCCTGTTCATGTTTGTAAAAGGTCCATATCCCCCGCTCCTCATCCTTCCGGGCTGCGGCGGGTTTTCCCAGATCGTGGAACAGCGCGGCCATTCGTACTTCAGTTGAAAAGCCCTTTTTTGCCGCATAGGCGCAGGCAAACAAGGAATGGTCCAGAACATCGTAGCGGTGGTATCCCCGCTGTTCCACCCCCCGGCATGCGTCCAGTTCCGGCAGAATTAATTTAAGAAGGCCCGTTTCTTCCATTACAATAAAACCTGTCTGGGGCATAGGGGCGGCGATGGTTTTGTCCAGTTCTTCCCGGAGCCGCTCCGGGGCAACCTTGGCGGTGGTGTCCAAGGCTCCGGGAATGGCCGCCAGGGTCTTGTCTTCCAAGTCAAAGCCAAGCTGGGCGGCAAAGCGTACCGCCCGCATGGGCCGCAGGCCGTCTTCGGCAAACCGTTCCTCCGCCCTGCCTACGCAGCGTATAAGCCGCCGCCGGATATCGCCGTGGCCGTCAAAGGGATCCACTATCCGGCCCTCCGGCAGCCGTACCGCCGCGGCATTCATGGTAAAATCCCGGCGGGATAGATCTTCTTCTATGGTAGAAGCGTACTGTATGGTATCGGGCCGCCTGCCGTCGGAATACTGTGATTCGGTGCGAAAGGTAGTTACCTCCACCGACAACCCCCGGTGACGGACCGTAACGGTCCCGTGCCGGATCCCCGTGGGTATTACCCGTTTAAACAAGCCCATCACCTCTTCGGGTCTGGCATTGGTGGCCAGATCCCAGTCCGCCGAATCCCGGCCCAAAAAAATATCCCGGACCGCCCCCCCCACCAGGTATACCTCTTTTCCTGCGCCGGTAAAAATATACGCCATTTCCCGCAGCAGGGGATGGATCCGTAGATTGCCCATAAGCGGCAAGTATACTACAATCGTACTAAAATGGCTAAGGGAGATAGACTGGGTATAATCTTTATAGGGGGAGAGGGACCGGAGCCGGAACAGTGTCGCATCCTTGTGGAAGAACAGGAAACACCGCTTGTGGCCGCCGCCGATTCGGGGCTTTTTGCCGCCGAAGCCGCGGGTATGCGGCCCCGGTGGATCATCGGGGATATGGATTCCCTGGGCTCCGGTGGCACAGCCCGGCTGGCCGCATACGGCGCGGATCAGATCCTGCGTTATCCGCCGGATAAGGACTATACCGATACGGAGCTGGCGGTTTCGGCGCTCTGGGAAAGGGGCTGCACCCGGATCTGGCTGGTAGGGGGAGGCGGGGGCAGGGTCGATCATCTTTTTGCAATCCGCGCTCTTTTTGAGCGGGAAAAAACCCCGGAACGGTGGATAAGCCGGGATGATATATGGCGCCTTGAAGGTCCCGGAGAATTCACCCGGGTTTCCCGGCCTGGGGAGGGGGACTGTCCCGTAAGCGTATTTCCCCTGGGAACCGGTCCCTGGAAGGCGGAGAGTTCCGGCCTGGCCTGGCCCCTGGCGGGTCTTCCCTGGAGCCGGGGTTTTTTCGGGATCAGTAATACGGCTCCCGGCGGCGGTTTTACCATCCGGGCCATAGAAGGACGGTTTATGCTGATACTTCCGTTTTCTCTGTGTTTGTACTCTCCAGATGTAAGTTTGCCGGGGAATAATTTATAATTTTAGTATAGTGGAAACCTTTGTAAATCCCGGTTGGGTTTCCGGAGGTTCCCTAATGGCTATAAAGAGGAGAAAAGTATGGAAGCCTATTCCTACAAGGACGGAAAAGACGGCAAGTTTTGGGTCATTGAGGGCGGGGAAACCGCCCTGGTTGTGAATTACGGAAAGACCGGCGCCATTGGACGGTTTCAACTGCGGGAATTTGCAAATTCCACCGACTGTAATAAGGAAAAACAACGGCGGATCGCGTCCAAACTAAAAGAAGGCTATGAGCCTATGCGGGGCTTTGACCGGAATTCCCGCTATTATTTTGACGATCCCAAATACGGCCTGCATCCCCTGACCTCCCATCCGAAATTCCGCGGACATTTTAAGGACGAGCTATACTACAGCAGCCTTAAAGAAGAAGCCCCCTTTGGAAGCCAGGAAGGAAGCAGCGTACTATCCAAAATTGAAGACGCCATCCGGCGGGAGCGGGATTTTAGTTTTTCCGCTTTTCCCCGGCGATGCGTGGAAAAATATTGGGGCATGAAGTACAGTCCCGCGGAAGACACGGATCGGGAAACGGTGCAGGGTCTGGTAGAAGAAAACGGCACCGGGGTGGCCCACAGCGATTTTGTTACCTATGCGTCCGCCTTTGCCCAGATAAAAATATCCGGCAGAGTGGATTCGGACTTAAAACGCCGGGCCCTGCGGGCCTTAAAACGCCTTAGCCTGGCCGCCGAGATCCTAAACTGGAAGTCTGGGGAGAATATCATGTCTCTGGATAAGATGGCCAGGGATCTGGAGAGCTTTTAGTGGCCGCACATGTTATTGACGGAACCAGGACCGCCCGGAAAAAACGGGAAGCGGCGGCGGCGGGGGCGGTGCGTCTAAGGGCCCGGGGCATTGTCCCCTGCCTGGCGGTGATCCTGGCGGGAGAAGATCCCGCCAGCGTATCCTATGTTCGCGCTAAAAGAAAGGCCCTGGACGAGGCAGGTATGACAGGCCGGGATCTGCGTTTTCCCGGGGATGTGGGCGAAGAAACCCTGCTGAGCTTGATTGCAGAACTCAACGCTGATCCGGCGGTTCACGGGATCCTGGTCCAGCTTCCCCTGCCCCCCCATATACGGGAAGATCGGGTTATTACCGCCATCGATCCCGCCAAAGATGTGGACGGTTTTCATCCCGTGTCGGCGGGGAATCTGGTTCTGGGCAGGCCGGGGTTTCTTCCCTGCACCCCCCATGGAATACTGGTCCTGCTGGAAGAGATGCAGATTCCCACCGCAGGGGCCCACGCGGTGGTGGTGGGCCGTTCGAATCTTGTGGGCCGTCCTCTGGCCAATCTTCTTACCCGCCGGGAATTAAACGCCACCGTAACGATCTGCCATACCGGAACCGGCGACCTGGGCCCGTATACCCGGCAGGGGGATATACTT
>JAISOA010000015.1 GCA_031275945.1 Spirochaetaceae bacterium | reverse complement strand
AGCCACAGGGCCGTGGGCGCGGCGCTGACGGCGGCATTGTCCAGAGCCATGCGGGCCTCGGGACTCTGGGGAAATTCCGCTGTAAGCCGGTTCCGGGCCGCGGCATCCCCGGAAATTCTCCAAATACTGTAATACACCGCCGGTTTATATTCGGTCAGGGCGGGATCGGCTAAAAGGACCCGCAGGGTTCCGGTTTCACCGGTCCGTAAGGATTCACACTGGGCGTAGAGGAACCGGGCCCAGACCGCCAGGGTTGGGTCAGGGGAGGCCAGCACGGGGATCACTTCCGTCCCTGCTTTCTCAAATTCCCCCATGGCGGCCAGAAATACGGCCCTTCGTAGCAGCGCCCCCTGATCCACCGTCCCCGGAATCGCCCTGGCCGCCTGGTTCCATGCCTCCGCAGCCCCCTCGGCATTGCCGGAAAGCTCAAAAAGCCGGGCCATCTTTACCAGGGCCTGTTTCCGTTCCGCCGGAGATATTCCCGGGGTGCGCAATTTCCGATCTACAAGCTGTAGTTCCGTCCCCAGCAAAACGGGATTTGCCTGGGAAAAAACCCCGCCGGTCAAAAGAAGAAACAAAACAACAACGCCGCACCGCTTTATCAAAACTGTATCCGTTAATCAATTCCGTAGGGAGCGCCGGCAGAATTATCCGCCGGAGATTCCTCTTTGTTCCGCGATTTCTCCGGTTTTTCCGGCCTGGGCTTTTTCCGCAGAGTTTTAAAAATTATAAAAGGCAGGGAGCAAAGCATCCCCCCTATAAACGATACAAAAATTGTAAGAAAAACAGGAACGTCGGTAAAACTAACGAACCCAAAGGAAATAGAGCAGGTATTGTTCAGGTTGAATCCTACAAAAACCAGCAGGATCCCGACAATAACGATTAATCCGAACAGTCGCCAGGGCATAACAACCTCCCGCGAAATGTATTTCCCCGCAGGGAAACAAGACGTGCTTTCACCATGGTTCCGGCTTGCAAGCCCCGCCGGGGAACCACCACCATCTCATCCCTTTCGGTACGGCCTATTACTTCTTCGGCATTTTTTCGGGAAATTCCTTCGATTAAAATGCATTCTGTAGTGCCAAGACGGTCCTGTAGTAATTCTACCGTATGCCGTTTTTGCAGTGCAATAACCCGGCCCAGCCGTTCCCGTTTAAGAGCCTCGGGGATCCGGCGGGGAAGTGAAAAGGCGGCGGTTCCTTCCCGGGGATTAAAATGGTACATATATGCATAGAGAAATTTAACCCCCTCCATAAGTTCCAAGGTTTCTTCCAGGTCCCTTTCCGTTTCTCCGGGAAATCCCACCATAATATCCGTGGAAAAGCTTATATCCGGCATGGCCTTTCGCAGTTCACCGGCCAGGGCAAGGTAGGATTCCCGGGTATACCGGCGGTTCATGGCTTCCAGGATCCGGTTTGAACCATGCTGAACCGGCAGATGAAGATGCCGGCAAAAACAGGAGTTTTCCGCCATCACCGCAACGGTTTCGGGCGAGAAATCCCGGGGATTGGCGGATAGGAACCGGACCCGTTCGATGGAGCTTCCCCGGACAGAGCCCGCAATACAACACAGCAGACCGGGAAAATCCTGTTCTCTCCAGCGGTAGGAATTAACATTTTGTCCTAAAAGGGTAATT
The DNA here is from genome assembly GCA_031275945.1 of Spirochaetaceae bacterium. GTDB lineage: Bacteria > Spirochaetota > Spirochaetia > Treponematales > Breznakiellaceae > JAISLT01. The sequence goes on along the minus strand of JAISOA010000015.1, from coordinate 1,696 downwards.
TCTTTCACTCCCCGTTGGGAAAGCAGGGAAATTTCTTCGGCTATGGACGCGGGATCCCGGGATATTTCCCGGCCCCGGACATAGGGAACTATGCAATAGGAACAAAAATTGTTGCATCCGTGCATAATAGGCAGAAAACTCCGGAAGGCTCCCTCTTCCAGGTGGAATGGAGAAAAGGAAAAGGCCGGCTTTTCCTCCGGCTCCGCATAGGGTCCGCCGGTTTCAAGGGCCTCCAGAATCCGGGGAAAAACAGAACGGGATGCGGTATCCACCACATAATCAACCGCAGAAAAATCTTCTTTTAGTGTTTCCCCCAGCCGGGAGGCCATGCACCCCGATACAACCAGGGTAAAGGGTTTTTTCCCCTCCCGGCAAAGGTTCTTTTTCAGCGCCTGGTACTGGGCAAGCCTTCCCCGAAGACGGGTTTCCGCGGTCTGCCTAACCGAACAGGTTGTAAGCAGCACCAAATCCGCGGCCTTTCCTCCGGGGGCCGCTTCCCAGCCCCGTTCACGAAGAACCAGTTCCAGCGCCAGGGACTCGGCGGTGTTCATTTGGCAGCCGTAGGTTTCAAAAAAATACGTTCCCCGGCTTTTCACAAAGGTTCCCCGCCATAAACCGCCCGGGCAAACGCGCTGTGGTTGTGGATGCTTTCAAAATTTTCCGCCTCCACGGTAAACCGGGGAAAGGACGAGAGGGCCTTTAAGCCCGTATATACATCCCGAACCAGGTCTTCCACAAATTTCGGGTTATCGTAGGCTGTTTCGGTAATAAACTTTTCATCTTCCCGCTTAAGGAGCGAATAAACCGGACTGGATGCGGCCTTTTCTATTAGTTCGATAATGTCTTCGATCCAAAAAAAGGGTCCCAGTTCCAGTTCCACCGTTACAATCCCCCGCTGGTTATGGGCCCCCCGGTCGGAAATTGCCTTTGAACAGGGGCATACGGTGGTTACGGGAACCGCAACAGCCACGACAAAATGCCGGTCCCGCTTACCCTTCCCCCCTACCCTGCCCTGGTAGCGGCAGCGATAGGACATCATTCCCCGCAGAGCGGTAACGGGGGCTTTTTTTTCAAGAAAATAGGGGAATTCCACCACGCCATAGGCGGATTCCGCTTCCAGTTCCCGGATAATCTCCCCCAGCATATCCAGAAACCGGGGCATGGACAGGTCTTCCCGGTGGCGGTGGAAAATTTCGATAAACCGGCTCATGTGGGTACCCTTAAAATGCCGGGGAAGGTCGGCAAAAAGATCTGCCCGGGCGGTGGTGTACTGGATGCGGTTTACCTTATCCAGGACCCTGATGGGGTACTCCAGCCCCTTTACCCCTACTTCGGTCAGGGCTATGTCCCTGGTATCGGGGGTATTTTGCACATCCGTCAATTTCCCGGATTGCAGATTCATGCTTCCGGCGCCGTCCCTATGCACATAGATCCTCCGCGGCCTTAAGCACGTTCAGGAGGAGCATGGCAATAGTCATTGGTCCCACTCCCCCGGGGACAGGGGTAATGTACGAGGCCTTTTCCGCCACCCCCTCAAAGTCCACATCCCCTGTAAGGCGGTAGGCCTTGCCCGGCGCGGAATTTTCGCCCGCCGGAACAGGGACCCTGTTGACTCCCACGTCGATTACCGCGGCCCCGTCTTTAACCATATCCGCCGTAATAAGGCCGCTTTTTCCCGCCGCGGCAATAAGTATAT
>JAISOA010000179.1 GCA_031275945.1 Spirochaetaceae bacterium | reverse complement strand
CCTGGGGGTACGGCTGGGTACCCTGCTTGACGATCACGAAGAGCTTGGCCCGGTGATTACCCGGAACGGCGAGGCTTCCGGCGCGGTTCGTTTTATCACCGGAGACGCCGAAAGCGGCGTCTCCATTTTTGCCGCCGGCAAAAATGGCGGCGGCAAAAAAACCGGCCAGGGGCATTATTTTCACGCGCTGGCCGCCGACAAGAGCAGCCGGCACATGGAGCCGTTTATCGTAGACATGGAACACGATGAGGATCAGCCCAAATCTTCCCACGAAGGGGAAGAGTTTATCTATGTCCTTGAAGGGACAATCAAAGTTGAGTACGGAAAAGACAACTATACGATACACCGGGGAGACTCGATTTATTACGATTCCATCGTACCCCACAGGGTCTTTTCTTCCGGCGGATTGGCCAGAATACTTGCGGTGATCTACACCCCGGCTTAGGAAGCTTTATGACATACCTTGAAACAACCCTCGGTTCCCTTCTCCGGCAAAAAGCCCGCCAGCAGCCGGATCGGGATTTTATCGTATATTCCGACAGGGATCTCCGCTGGACCTACGGCGAATTTGACAGGCGGGTGGACGATCTCGCCCGGGGCCTGCTTGCCATCGGACTAAAAAAAGGAGACCACATAGGCTGCTGGGCAACCAACGTGCCGGACTGGAACGTGCTTTTGTTCGCCGCCGCGCGGGCGGGGATGATCTTTGTAACGATAAACACCGGCTATAAACTCCACGAGCTTGAATACCTGATGCAGCAGTCCGACTTGAAATGCCTTTTCCTTATAGACGGCTGGCGGGATTCGGACTATGTCTCCATGGTATACGAGCTTGTCCCTGAGCTGAGAACCTGCGAGCGCGGACGGCTTACATCGAAAAAGTTTCCGTTCCTCGAAAGCGTGGTCTACATAGGCCAGCAGAAACACCGGGGCATGTACAGCATGAGCGAAGTCCTGCTGCTGGGCCGGCATACGCCGGAAATAGACATCCTTAAAATAGAAGCGGAGTGCGACACCAACGACGTGGTAAACATGCAGTACACGTCCGGGACGACGGGCTTTCCCAAGGGGGTCATGCTTACCCACCGTAACATCCTCAACAACGGCCTTGGCATCGGCGACAACCAGCGCTTTACCGAAAACGACATCGTATGCCTGCCCGTGCCTCTGTTTCACTGTTTCGGCCTGGTACTGGGGATGATGGCGGTTATTACCCATGGGTCGACGGCGGCGCTGGTTGAGTGGTTCGATCCGCTGCTCGTGCTTGCCACCATCCAAAAGGAAAAATGTACCTCGGTCTACGGAGTGCCGACAATGTTCATCGCCGAGCTTAACCACCCGATGTTCAAGATGTTCGACCTTTCAAGCCTGCGCACGGGGATCATGGCCGGCTCTCCCTGTCCCATAGAAGCCATGCGCCAGGTTATCGACCTGATGCACATGAAAGAGGTAACGATCTGCTACGGCCTTACCGAATCGTCCCCGGTAATGACCCAGACCCGCTACGACGACACCATAGAAGTGAAGGTGGAAACCGTGGGCCGCGCCCTGCCGGGGGTGGAGGTTACGATACGGAACCCCGACACCGGCGAAGAATGTCCCGTGGGGGTTCACGGCGAATTCTGCTGCCGGGGCTACAACACGATGAAAGGCTACTACAAGATGCCCGAAGAAACCGCCAAATGCATTGACGAAAAAGGCTGGCTTCATTCCGGGGATCTGGGGGTCAAGGATGAAAACGGCAATTTCCGGGTTACCGGCCGTATCAAAGACATGATCATCCGGGGGGGCGAAAACGTCTATCCCAAAGAAATAGAGGACTTTCTCTACACGATGCCGGGAATCAAGGACGTGCAGATCATCGGGGTTCCCAGCGAAAAGTACGGCGAAGAGGTCGGCGCGTTTATCATCCTCCACCCCGGCGTTTCCATGACCGAAGAAGACGTGCGGGATTATTGCCGGGGCCAGATAAGCCGCTTCAAAATCCCCAGGTACGTGTTTTTTGTCGACAGCTTCCCCTTAACCTCGTCGGGGAAAATACAAAAGTACCTGCTCCGGGAAGAAGGGGCAAAGCGCGTGGCCGAAACGGGAGTATAAAAAATGCGGCCACTTCCCGCAGGTTGTGTTAATTGCTACTGTAGGTAATTGAACAAGTCTTGCAAAATGCTCCGCATTTTGCTGTTTTTAAGCGGTTATTGTTTAAAAACTGAAGTTTTTAAACAACTCTAATAAAGGAGTTTTTATGGAATGGTACCTTGCAGTTTTAAAAAAATACGCGGTCTTTTACGGCCGGGCCCGCAGAAAAGAGTACTGGATGTTTAATCTTGTTCATGTTATCATAATCTGTGCCCTTACCGGGGTATGCTATTTAGTTCGTTTCCAGCTTCCGGTTTATCAGGTTCTTTCCGTCATCTTGTCTATTTATGGCCTGGCGATACTTGTTCCCAGCTTTGCCGTTTCTGTCCGCCGTCTTCACGATACGGGCCGTACCGGCTTCTTGCTGCTCCTGGGTCTTATTCCCCTGGTGGGGGGCATAATTCTTTTGATCTACAACCTTAAGGATAGCATTCCCGGCGAAAACCAGTACGGACCGAATCCTAAAGAAGCGGTTCCTGCGGCGGACTAATGTCTACGCGGAGCCGGAGCGGCCGGACAGGGGGGCGGCAGAAGGGCGGCGGATCCGCCGGTATATGTGTATAAACGCATCCCGGCTTAAAGCTTCCTATTACCGTAAAAACGCCCTGCTCCTTGCTCCGGCTCTGTTGGGAAAGTTGTTGTGCAGGGAACTCCGTGGAAAAATAATTCGCCTGCGGATAACCGAGACCGAGGCGTATTACGGCGAGGACGATACCGCCTGTCATGCCAGCAGGGGAAAAACGGAACGGACCAAGATTATGTACGGCTGCGGCGGTTATGCCTACGTGTATCTTTGTTATGGGGTACACTGGCTTTTAAATGTGGTAAGCGGCAGGGCGGGGTTTCCCGAAGCGGTTCTAATCCGCGGTGTGGAGGGGTTCCCCGGACCGGGAAAACTCTCAAAACATCTGGAAATAGATAAAACCCTGCATGGAGAAAACTTAGCACTTTCCGGACGGCTGTGGCTGGAAGGGGACGGCCGCCGCCGCCGCTACAGGGCTTCTACGCGTGTGGGAATTAACGGCGCCGCGGCAGAAGATAGAAATAAACTGTGGCGCTTTGTGGCGGAATAAGCGGCGGCGGAAAGATGAAACCTTGAACCCTCCGGTTCTTTCGTGATACGCTTTTGTATGGCGAACAGACAGGTGTCCCTTACGGGTATTAAACCCACGGGGGATCTCCATATCGGTAATTATTTTGGGGCCATTAAGCCGGCCCTGGAACTGGCGGAGGAATACGACGCCCGGTACTTTATTGCGGATTATCATGCCCTTAATACCATGAAAGATCCCCGGGAACTAAACCGATGCATCCGGGAAGTGGCTGCAGGCTGGCTTGCTGCGGGACTGGATCCGGAAAAGGTTGTTTTTTACCGCCAATCGTCAATTCCCGAAGTATTTGAACTTGCCACCATGCTCATGGCATTTACCCCTAAGGGCTTAATGAACCGGGCCCATGCCTACAAGGCCGCGGTGCAGGAAAACGGCGAAAGGGGGGGGGATCCTGATGCGGGGGTTAACATGGGTCTTTTTACCTACCCCGTGCTTATGGCGGCGGATATTATCCTCTTTGATTCCGATGTGGTTCCGGTGGGGAAAGATCAGGTTCAGCATATTGAAATGGCCCAGGATATTGCCCGGTCGGTAAACGCTAATTATAAACAGCCGGTGCTTAAGGTGCCCCGGGGGGCGATCCGGGAACATGTGGCGGTGGTTCCCGGCTTGGACGGACGGAAGATGAGCAAAAGTTACGATAATGCGATTCCCCTTTTTATTCCGGAAACTCAACTGCGGAAGCTTATTATGAGGATCGTAACCAATTCCCAGGCTGTGGAAGAACCCAAGGATCCCGGTTCAAGCCAGATATTCCTGTTGTACAAACTTTTTGCGTCGCCGGAGGAACAGCAGTCCCTGGCCGCCCGGTACCGTGCCGGCGGCATGGGCTGGGGAGAGGCCAAGGAAGAACTATTCCGGGTGGTAAACCGGGAACTGGCCCCCCTGCGGGAACGGTTCCAGGCCATTATCGCCGATCCCCGGGATTTGGACCGGATCCTTAAAACGGGCGCCGAAAAAGCCAGGCCCATTGCCGCCGCCACCCTGGCCCGGTTTAGAAAAGCCGCGGGTATAGAATAGAGTTGTTTAAAAACTTCAGTTTTTAAACAACAACCGCTTAAAAAC
>JAISOA010000144.1 GCA_031275945.1 Spirochaetaceae bacterium | reverse complement strand
CTGTGGAGTTTTGCCGTCCCGTCCGGTTCTATCACATCCGGCAGCCCTGAACCGTGGTGGTACATGATACAGGCCGCAAGAAGCTGGCCCAGCAGTTCTTTGCGGATATCATCATCCTGCGTTATTCTTCTATATAGATATTGCCCTCCCGCGCTGGCATGATCCAGCTTTTCGCCAATTTTCCTAAAGTCCTTTTTTTCATCAAGGTAACCCTGCCATAATTTACAATTCTTGCCAAAATCATGGAGCAGGCCTATTAACAGGCCAAGTTTTGGCAGACTTATGTCTTTTGCAAAGAGCTCCGTGTACATCCCTGTTTCCCGCAGGTGATCAGTCAACAACTGGTATTCAGTGTCCGAACCGGTCTTATACCGCGCTTTATAGAGATCCATGCTGTATTCTCCTTTTGCTTAATTTACCCATATATCATATCAAATGATAGATGTTGTCAAGAAAAAAGATGGGATATTAGAAAAAAATATCCCACCCTTATATAATATCGTTTCAATCCACGCACCCGCAGAGGGCGCGGCGTTTTTTACTCTAATCCCGTTTCCGCGGAATTACAAGGCGGCTGCGCCACGGGCAGGCCCACAGAAGGGACCGTGTCTCCCTCTGGTACAGAAATTTTTAGGCTCCTCGGAGATCCTCCACTACGTTTCCGCAAGGTTCCCCGGATTTTCAACCCGGCTGTCCGTAACCCTTGACAAACACAGATATAAATCTTACTATTCCTATCGACTTATATATATTGGCTGATCCGGAATTTCGGTTTTTGGATCAGCTTCCTTAAATTTATGAGGATAAAACTCATCAAGGGGCTTTTTATGCCGGAATTAGCCGATAGAGCCGGGGAACGGGGGTCCTCCCCGGATGCCGCTAAGGCGGCCAATCTTCTTAAGTCTATGACACATCCCTGTTTTTCAGGCTGCGGTGGAAAGCATACCCGGGCTCACCTTCCGGTGGCGCCGGATTGTAATATTCAGTGTAATTACTGTGTCCGCAAATTTGATTGCCCCAATGAAAGCCGGCCCGGGGTAAGTACGGGGGTACTTAATCCTGAGGAGGCCCTGGCCCGGTACCGGCTGCTTGCCCGGCGGATCGGGAAGCCCCATGTGGTAGGTATTGCCGGTCCTGGCGATGCCCTGGCAAATTTTAAGGCGGTTAAAGAGACCTTCTCCCTTATCCGGGCAGAGGCGCCGGAAACTATTTTCTGTATCTCTACCAACGGCCTGCTGCTTCCTCTTTATGCGGAGGAGCTTGCAGCTTTGGGGGTTTCCCATGTAACGGTAACGGTAAACGCCGTGGATCCCGCGGTTGGAAGGCGGATTTACCGGCATGTGAATTTTCAAGGGCGGCGTTATACGGGACTTGAAGGGGCGGAATTGCTGCTCCGCCACCAGCTTGAAGGGATACGCCGGATTCGGGCCCTGGGTTTGGTCTGTAAGATCAACATTGTAATGCTTATGGGGCTGAATGACGACCATATCCCCGCGGTGGTGGAAACCGCAAAAGAACAGGGGGCGGATCTTTCCAATATCATGCAGCTTATTCCGGTTAAGGGGAGTTTTTTTGAACACCTTCCCCTGGTCAGTCACCGCGAAATTATGATGATGCGAAAAAAATGTGAAGGAATCCTGCCCCAGATGTACCATTGCCGGCAGTGCCGGGCGGATGCGGTCGGAACGCTGGATCAGGATCTTTCCCATACCCTAAATTCCGGAATTCCGGAAGAAGCGGGCGGGGAAGCGGTCCGGAAAACAGCCGCGGCCGGTGTTAAAGGCTGTGTTCCTGATTTTACCCGCGAACCGGAAGAGGCGCCCCTTCGTTTTGCGGCGGCTTCAAGTAAGGGCTATGTGGTGGATCAGCATTTTGGGCATGCCCTGGGTTTTTATATATATGAATACCGGAAGGGCCAGGTAAGTCTGCTTGAACGCCGGGATATACCCCAGTACTGTTTTGGTTCAGAGGGCTGCCATGATCATGATGCGGTCTTTGAGACCATTGCAGAGATCGTGGGGGATTGCGCCGGCGTTATTGTCATGCGGATTGGGGAGGTTCCCCGGTTTATGCTTGCCCAGCGGGGCATCAAGGTGTTTATCACCTATAACTACGTAACCGATGCGGTTAAGGCTGCGGCGGCGGAGCTGGCCGAAACCGGGAAGGCCGCGATTGCATAGCCCGCCGGGATTTAAAAGTCCAGGGCCTGGTCCAGATCCTCAAGCAGATCCGCCGGATCTTCTACACCGGCGGATATGCGAATAAGCTTTTCGTTTACCCCCACGGCATTCCGCAGAGCCTCGGGGATGGCCCCATGGGTTTGCAGTACCGGATAGGTAAGCAGGGTTTCGGTTCCCCCTAGACTTTCGGCAAAGAGGATAAGTTTTAGTCTGTTTATAAACGGACGGACCTGGTCCTTGTCTCTAAGGTAAAAGGAGATCATGCCCCCAAAACCGGTGGTTTGCCGCCGGGATATCTCGTAGCCCGGATGCTCCGGATCGCCGGTATAAAAGATCCTGTGGATCTTCCGGTGTTGTTTAAGAAACGCCGCGATGGCGGCGGCATTTTCCTGCTGTTTTTCCATGCGCAGGGCCAGGGTCTTAAGGCTCCGCAGGGTAAGCCAGCTGTCAAAGGGCGAAAGGACAGCTCCTTCGGACATGGTAAAGGTAAAGAAAGGTTCAATAAGGGTTTTATCGGCGATGACGATAAAGCCCGACATGATATCATTATGACCTCCCAGATATTTTGTGCCGCTGTGTACCACAATATCCGCGTCGAAATCCAAGGGCCGCTGAAAATAGGGGCTTAAAAGGGTATTGTCTACAATGGTAAGGGCCTTGATGCTTTTGCACAGTTCCGCCACAGCCTGGATGTCGGTAACATGCATCATGGGATTCGACGGGGTTTCGATAAATACGGCCCTGGTTTCCCGGCGCAGCGCTTTTTTAAGGGCCTCAAGATTGCTGGTATCCACGTAGCTGAATTCCAGGCCATATTTCCCGTATATGGTGGTAAAAAGCCGGTAGGTGCCGCCGTATAAATCGTCGGAAACGATGATATGATCCCCCGGAACAAAGAGTTTTACCAGCGCCGAAATGGCCGCCATGCCGCTGGAAAAGGCCCAGGCCTTTATGCCCCCTTCCAGCATGGCGATGGTGTTTTCCAGTTCCAGCCTGGTGGGGCTGCCGTACCGGGCATAGCCGAATCCGGTGGATTCATCAAACGAGGGGTGTACGTAGGGTACACTCATGTGAATGGGGACGCTAATTGCCCCGGTTTCTTTCTCCACTCCGGAATAGCCCCGGACCAGCCGGGTTCCGGGCCTATACCTAAGGGAAGCCCGGGTTTTATCAATGCCGTTAAAATCCTTCACCAGTGCGGCAAGTTTTTCAAGGTTGCTTTCGTCCATAGTATCTACCATCCTATACCTGCCGGCCTTATGCATACCGCCGGCAAAATGGGCTCCCTTAGTAAACCAAGGCATCGCCATAAACGGGTTTTAAGAAGCCAAAATATATATAATAGTATTTTTATAAGAAAAATAAGAAATAATTGCAAGATCCTTAAAAAAAGTATTGACCTTTTCCGGTTTGGCGTGGTAGATTTTTACGATTTCATAGTAAACATATATGATTTATATGTTTATAGTATTTATACCGGATGGTTCATGAACCGGATGGTTTATGGGGAGAGGGCATATATGGTTAACCTTGAATTGTCCGAAGTTGAAGTCCGGGATCGGCGGCTTAAATCTATTATTTCCTACCAGGGAAGCGCCCGGGATCTCTGCGAACGGTCCCAAAAGCGTCAGCTGCATTTAACCGAACGATCCTTCGGGCAGTGCAGCGACTGTTCCCAGGGCTGCAGCCAGACCCTTACCTATGTTATCCGGGGAGCGGCTGTGGTGGATCATGCCCCCATAGGGTGCAGCGCCCCCGGGGCCACTAATCTTACCGTGGATGTGTCCACCAAGGCCCGGGGACTTCCGCCCCAGAAGGTACAGGTACTCAGTACCAACATCCAGGAAAAGGATACGGTCTATGGCGGCCTGGAAAAACTACGGGCCACGATCCTGGAAGCTAAGCGGCGCTTTGATCCAACGGCCATATTTGTGCTTTCCTCCTGTGCCGCGGGCATCGTAGGGGATGATATTGAAAGTGTAACCGGCGAACTCCAGGAAGAACTGGGAATTCCGGTGGTGCCGGTTTTTTGCGAAGGGTTTAAATCCAGAATATGGTCCTCGGGTTTTGACGCGGCCTTTCACGGCATCTTAACCCGTATCGTTAAACCCCCGGTGAAAAAACAAATGGATCTGGTTAATGTGTTTAATTTTGAAGGAAGCGACACCTTCGGCCCCCTCCTGGGAAAGCTGGGGCTCCGGGTGAATTATGTGGTTCCCCTGGCGGATGTGGAGGTCCTGGAAAAACTTTCCGAAGCCGCCTGCACCGCCCATATCTGCGAGACCCTGGCCATGTATCCTGCGGCGGCCCTGGAGCAGAAGTACGGGGTTCCCGAAGTTAAGGCCCCGCCGCCCTTCGGCATTGACTGGACCGACAACTGGCTCCGGGAAGTTGCCCGGCTTACCGGCAAAGATGCGCTGGTGGAGGACCTTATCCGGTCCGAACACGAGCGGGTCCGGGAAGCACTGGATCAGGTAAGGGAAGAATTACGGGGAAAGCGGATCTATATTTTTGCCGGTGACTCCTATGCCCACAGCATCGCCAACATGCTCCTGGATCTGGGGCTTGATCTAAGGGGGATTACCACCTTGCACCACGATCAAACCACCGACGGAGGGACCGATAGCCTTGATAGTCTGGGAAACCTTGTGGCCTCCAAGGGAGAGATAGGCAATTATACGGTATGCAATAAACAGCCCTACCAGGTGTTTAAGCTTCTAAAGGCCGCCAGGCCGGACATTCTGATTGTACGGCACATGAATATGACCATTGTGGGGGCCAAGCTGGGGATCCCTACAATGAACGACGGGGATGTGAATATCAGCGCCGGCTACGACGGCCTGGTACGGCTGGGGAAGCGGCTTGTGGACGCGATTAAAACCAAACGGCTCTTTGAAAACGTAGCCCGGCATTGCGAAAGCCCCTATACCACATGGTGGCTTGAACAGGAAGATCCCTTCTATTTTGAAAAAAAGGATGCCGGGGGCAGCGAAAACTTTAACGAAGGAAACATGGAATGATCAACAGCAACGAACAGGCAAGTTACATTGAACAACCCCGGTTTTCCTGCGCGCTGGCGGCCCAGCAGACCGTACTGGCCATTCCCCGGGCCCTGCCCATTGTACATTCCGGCCCCGGCTGTGTAGGCAAAACCTTTGCCTTTGCTTCCTATGGTGCGGGATTTCAGGGGGAAGGCTACGGCGGTGGCGGAACCGTAAGCTGCACCAACACCAACGAACAGGATGTGGTTTTCGGCGGAGAAGAAAAACTATCCCGGTTTATCGAAGGGGCCTTTAAGGTCCTTAAGGGGGATCTTTTTGTGGTGCTCTCGGGCTGCACCTCGGGCATTGTGGGGGACGATGTGGCCCAGGTTGCCTCCGTCTTTGCCCGCCAGGGACGGCCCATCGTGGGGGTGGAAACCTCAGGATTCAGGGGGAACAATTACCTGGGCCATGAATTGGTGGTTTCGGGGATCATCCGGGGTTTTATCGGCGATCCCCAGGTGAAGGTAAAAAGGGGATTGGTCAACGTGTTTTCCGTGGTTCCCTGCCAAAATCCCTTTTGGCGCAGCGATCTGGAAGAGATTAAACGGATCCTCCAGGCCGTCGGCTTGGAGGTAAACATTCTTTTTGGCAATGAATCCCAGGGGGTGGAGGAATGGAAAACAATTCCCCATGCCCAGTTTAACCTGGTCCTTTCTTCCTGGGTGGGACTGCAGACCGCGGAACTGTTGAAGGATACATACGGCACCCCCTATCTGCATATTCCCTATCTGCCCTCCGGCGCGGAAGAAACCAGCCGGGTCCTGCGGGAGATAGGGGTCTTTGCGGGGTTGGATCCGGCCAAGGTAGAGACGGTGATACGAAAAGAAGAAAAAAGATTCTATTCGTATTTTGTTTCTCTGGCGGATTTTCTTGCGGACTTTCGGAACAACATTCCCTTTGAATTGTATACCATCGCCGACAGTTCCTATGCGGCGGGGCTTAGCGGCTTTCTGGTTAACGAACTGGGCTTTGTACCCCGGGGGGTGTATATCACCGACGATCCTCCGGTCCGCCGGCGGGGGACCATAGAAAAGGTCTTTAGCGATATGGCCGCCGATTTTGACGGCACCCTTTCGTTTCAGATCGACGGCGGGCCTATCCAGGAAGACATCCGAAAAAAACTGGGAGGATCGAGCAAGGCGGTGATCATGGGAAGTACCTGGGAAGATAAACTGGCCGCGGAGAACGGCAACCTGTCCCTCCATGTAAGCCTTCCTATAAATAACAGCGTGATCATCAACCGCAGTTATGCGGGGTATAACGGCGGCCTTAGGCTTATGGAAGATATTTATGAGGGGATCTTCCGGAAGGGAAATATCGCATCCACCACACAGACCCGGTAGCGGGGCGGAACGGAAAAGGAACATCCATGATGGTACCCTTGTATCCTGATTTTTTTAACGACGTATTTGGTCCCGTTATGCAGCCCGGTTCCGCGGGGGGATTCGCCGGTCCTGTCCGCATTGGAAACGCCGCCCGGGCTCTGGCCGGCGGAGACATTAAAAAGGTCCGGTTCCTTTTCGACAGGCAAAGCCGGCCCCTGGCCTTCCTGGTCAACTTCATGTCCGACCGGGGGTATCTGGGCGGGATCCTGGGCTTCCCCCCCGACGATGAACGGCTCTTTG
>JAISOA010000050.1 GCA_031275945.1 Spirochaetaceae bacterium | reverse complement strand
TAAGGCCTATCGTAAACAATGTGCCCGCCGCGGCGGAGGGAAGATAATACAGTATCGGGTTATGGGCGAAGGCCTCGCGGATCCGGGGTACGCCGGCGAAGACGCCTCCGGTAAGCACCCCCACCAGGGGAGCGATAATAAGGCATCCGGTAATCTTCGTGCCCCAATCTAATCCTTGGGACTGGGCAAACAGAAAAAAAGTTAAGGCGGTACCCGAAGCAAAACCGGTAAGAGCGGCGTTAAACGGAGCCATCCAGTTTTTTTCGCCGGTATCCCGGTACAACCCTTCCCTGGTCCAGACCGAAAGGCCTACATAGGCCGGAAGCGGAAGATACAAGGCCGATACGAAAAGATTCCCCGGAATTTCCCCGGCAAATTCCTCCCGGCGTTCCCTGCGGATCCGGGATTTGGCGGCGGACAGGGTTTTCCTGTCCGTCCCGGCCATGACGATCCTGCGAATCCCAGAAGGATCCCGGTGGCTTTTGTCTTTAAGGATCACGGAAAGGGGCGAATTTCCCGAATCATCCGCTTCGGCGGGATCTATCCCCGCATCCAAAAGCCGCTGTACCAGTGCGGTGGATGCGGTGTCGTACCAATCTGCCCTCAGGTATAAAAGCAGCAGCGTTTCACCCTTGGGGCCCCTTTTAAGCGGATCCGCCCCCAGATCAAGCAGGGCCGTTATATGTTGTTCGTTTGCCTGGGCGTCGCGGCTGGGCCCTCTATCCATCGCCGCCAGCATCAGCGGCGTATACCCTTCATTATCGGGATGATCAAGCCCGGCTCCCGCATCGATAAGCATCCGGAACACATCTGTATTACGAGGATAGGCGTAGTATACGAGTCCCCTGCCGTACATATCCAGGGCCGCAGCGTCGGCCCCCCGATCCAGCAGCAGCCGGATCATGGGGATGCCGCGGGCCTTCATCAGGGCGCTGCGGCCCCGCGTATTCCTGATATTTGGATCCGCCCCCGCCTCGAGCAGGGCTTTGGCAAGATCCTCATCGCCGTAGTCCACGGCTTCCATAAGAAACGTTGCACCCTGACGGTCCTGGATGTCTACCGAAAGTCCCTGGCGTATAAAGAGCAGATAGTAGGAACGGGCCGGGGACTTTGACAAAACGGTCCCTTCGTCTCCGGAGCTTACAAAGGCCGACAGGTCCGCCCCCGCGGCAAACAGGGCGGCGGCTTCCTCTTCGTGCCCCGGACGGCGGCATACCTCACCCAGCACAAAAGAAAGGTAAGCGCTCCGGCTTGTTTTGCCCCCGGTAAACCCGGGACTGTTTTTCTCTTCCCAGTTTAGGATAAACAAAAAAGCCCCGGATCCACGCCCTCCTCCTTCGACGGCCTGGAAAAGGGGTGTAATTCCCCGGCGGCTAAGGGTGTCAAAGCGAAGACCCGCATCCGCCAGGATCCCCAGCAACTCGCCGGTTTTTAGATACATATCCACCGCAATCCAGGCGGCGGTTCTTCCTTCCTGGTCGGGCCTGTTTGGATCCGCCCCGGCCTTTAGAAGGGCTTCTACCCGGGAAACATTCCCCTTCCGCAGTTCCGCCAGGAGGGCCGCATCTTTTTCTTCCTGTCCCATCAGATCCAGGTTTTCTATTTTATCCGAATCTTCTATTTCTTTGTCCGGGTTTTCTTCGGCATAAAGGGGAAAACCAAGGCCCAGGCTTATCATCAACAGGGAGAGGACACAAAAAAAGGCAAACGCAGACGGCCCGCGAAGTTCCTTCACCGGCCTATTCTCCGTGAACCGGGTTTTACCAGGGGCAGGCCCTGTCTGCAAAGTTCACAGTCTTCGGGAGCCTGGTTTTTAGCATCCACCCGGCAGGCGGCATACAGGGGCCAGGGAACTTCCACCCCCGGGGTCCGGCGGTCCACCACGCAGGCCAGGGCGCTGATAATTCCCCCCCGGGCTTCCAGCACCGCGGCGCACTCCCCGAAGGACTTCCCCGTGGTAATTACATCTTCGGTAATAAGAATACGGCTTCCCGGTTTTATCTCAAAACCCCGGCGCAGGGACATGATCCCGTCGTCGCCGCGCTCGGTAAAAAAGGCCGGAAGCCCCAGCTGCCGGCCCAGTTCGTAGGCCACAAGGATACCTCCCATGGCGGGACCCGCCAGGACATCCACGGCAAGGCCCCCCGCCGCTACACTGGCCCGAACCTGCTCCGCCACCGGGGCAAGGGCCGCGGCGGCCTTTTCGGGGTACTGCAGAAGCCGGGCGCATTGAACGTACTTGTCTGAATGGCGGCCCGAAGAGAGCAGAAAGTGACCTTCCAGAAGTGCCCCGGATCCCCGTAAAAGCTCCAGCGCCGGGCTAAGAACCTTCTCCCCTATGTCTCCCATGGCCCATGATAAAATCGATCACGGGTTTTGTCAACGCCGAATTTTTATTTTGAGGCATCTTGCGCCGCGAAAAGACTTTCGGGAAGACCTGGCATCATAGCCGTACCCGGAACAGGGTTCCCCCTTCTCCGCAGGGACTTTCCGCTGTGATGGTTCCGCCGTGGGCACGGACAATCGCGGCGGCAATGGCAAGCCCTATTCCGGCGCCGCCGGTGCTACGGCTACGGGATTTGTCGGAACGGTAAAAGCGCTCAAAGATATGGGGAAGATCCTTTTCCGGTATACCGATGCCCGTATCGGCCACGGTAACATCCCAGACCGCGCCGGGGGTCTTGGCCCCTGTTACGGCGACGCAGACACTGCCCCGGTCGGTATATTTTACCGCATTGGAAAGAAGGTTGATAAATACCTGCTTAAGCCGGTCATAATCGGCGATCACCGGACTTTCCCTCAGATCCAGATGCAGGTTTATTCCCTTTTCACGGACCGCGGGGACAAATTGTTCCGCAGCGGCCTGTACCAGCCTGGCAAGATCAAAATTGGTTTTGTTAAGACCCGCCGGACCGCCCCGGGGAAGGTTCCGGGATTTTTCCCCTTCCCCCGGTCCCGCCAAAACCTCCCCCGGTTCCCGCAGGGGTCCCTCAAGGTTTGCAAGAATATTCAGATCCGCAACCAGGCTGCTAAGCCGCATTATTTCTTCGTGGCAACTTTCAAGATGTTCCCGGTCCGGTGTATACACCCCGTCAATCATGGCCTCCATATTTCCCTGCAGGCAGGTAAGGGGAGTGCGCAATTCGTGGGCGACGTCGGCAATAAGTTGCCTTTGACGGCGTTCCCCCTCCTCCAATTCCAAGGCCAAATCGTTGATAGACCGGGAAAGGTCCCGCAGTTCCCGGGTTTTATACTGATCCTGTATCCTGATCACAAGCCCCCCGGGATCTGCCCCGGCGGAAGAGGGGCCGGCGGAGGGATCGGAAACCGCCTGAATACTGTGGATCTGCGCTATCCGCCGGGCCGCTTCTCCGGCCCTAAGGACCGGTCTTGCTATACTCCGGGAAAGGGGTATGGAAATACCGGCGCCCAGGAGGGCAAGAACGGCGCCGGCAATTAAAAGGATCCTGTTGGCGGATCGCAAAAACCGGGTTTCCGTTTCGCTGTAAAAAAACGGGCCGTAGGTTTCTATGTTCACCGTCCCCACGGTTCTGCCGTTGTACAGCACCGGACGCCGCTGTTTTTCTATGCCGCCCTTTAGCCGGAAATCCCGCTCCATCCGGAAGGCTATGTCGTTTATTATCTCCACGCACTGTTCCATATCACAGGACCGGGCATCCCATACCGGTTCCCCCCGCCGGTCTTCCACCGTAACGATGTAGCCCTCGTGGACAAAGTGCATTCCCAGGGCTTCCACCGCAGGGCCGTCGAAATTCCGGACCAGGGGATTGTACAGATCCCCCATAACCCGGACTATTTCTTCGCTTTTTCCGCTGATGTTTTCTTTTATCAGAGCGTTAAAGGTTCTGGCGGTAAAGAAATTAATTGCCAGGCTTAGACCGCCCAGGGCCGCGCCGATGAACAGGACATAGGTAAGGGCCAGGCGTTGTTGAAGACTAATGGTAAAGTGAAATTTCATACGGTTTCCGGGGGACACAGCCGGTATCCCATGCCGTAGACGGTAAGAATATACCTGGGGGCTTTCGGATCGTCCCCCAGTTTTGCCCGGAGCTTCTTTATGTGGGTGTCCACGGAACGGTCAAAGCCCCCGTAATCGTCCCCCTTAACGGCCCCAAGAATTTCTTCCCGGGTAAAAATCTTTGCCGGGCCAGACATAAACAGGGTAAGAATACGGTATTCATCCCGGGTTAAATTAAGGGGTTCTCCGTTCCGGCTTACAAGGTGTTTTTCCCTGTCGGCCCTTAGATCCCGGTACAAAAGAACCTGCCCCTCCGCCTGTTTTCCGCCACCCCTTCGTAACGCGGCCCTGACCCGGGCCATAAGCTGCCGGGGGCTGAAGGGCTTTGTAACATAATCATCCGCTCCGATGCTAAGGCCGCGGATGATGCTTTCTTCGTCCACCCTGGCGGTGATCATAATGATGGGAAGATCCGATACCTGCCGGATCCGTCTACAGAATTCTTCCCCCGGAAAATCGGGCAGCATCAGATCCAGAAGTATTAAAGAAACCGGATTCGGCGAATTCCGGTTCTTCGTAAAGAGTTCCATCCCCTCCCTGCCGCTCCGGGCACAAAAAACGGCATATCCGTTTATTTCAAGGTAGGATCGTACCAGTTCAAGGATCTTTACCTCGTCGTCTATCACCAAGACCGTCCGGGTATTCATGGATCCAGTATACATAAAACAAACTATTTATTCAGGGGCAAAAGTACCGGGAGGGGGCAAAAACCCGCCGGGCCATCCGGTATGTTTTTTTGCTGCGCCACCCGGACCGCGGAACTCCACAGATCCCTTGACGCGGGATCGGCCTTCGGATGTATAGAATAGTATATCAAGAGATATTATTATAGATAGTAGAATCACACCGCCTACGGAGGGCTTTTATGAAATTCCGGCGATACATGATATGGCGCGTATGCGTTCTGGGGCTGTTTGTGGCAGCCGCCGCGGCTTTTTTTATAAACGGCGCTGCCCATAGAACCGGCAGGGCTCCGGCGGGTGATCCGGCATCTTATTCCCCGTCCCCCGCGACAGAAAAGAACCCGGAAGTTCCGGTAAACCTTGAGGGGGCGGAAATTCCGGCGGTTTATTTTACCCGCCGCATCAACCCCGCAGGTCTTGCCGCAGTGTACGAGGCCCTGGGATATAAAGTTGGCGGCAGGGTGGCGGTGAAGATCAGCACCGGCGAGCCCGGCGGGCATCACTTTCTTGACCCAAACCTTATTAAAGACCTGGTCCGGTCGGTAAACGGCGTTATTGTGGAAAGTAATACTGCGTACGGCGGTCGGCGATCCTCTACGGCCATGCACCGGCAGGTAGCCATAGACCATGGCTTTACCGCCATCGCGGCCGTGGATATTCTGGACGAGGAAGGCTCCCTCAGTCTGCCCTTCCCCCGGGGAAAAAACATTACCGAAGATTTTGTGGGATCCCATTTTAGCAATTACGATTCGTACCTGGTACTTTCCCATTTTAAAGGCCACGCCATGGGTGGTTTTGGCGGGGCCATTAAAAACATATCCATAGGCATCGCATCATCCGAAGGGAAGGCATGGATACACTCGGGGGGGAAAAGCAAAACCAAGCCCTGGGGAGGGCCTCAGGATGCCTTTCTTGAATCCATGGCGGAGGCCGCCGGGGCGGTGATGGAAAACCTGGAAGGCCGGATCGTATACATCAATGTGATGAACCATCTTTCCATTGACTGCGATTGCAGCAGCAACCCCGCGCCCCCCGAAATGGACGATATTGGAATTCTTGCATCCCTGGATCCGGTGGCCCTGGACAGGGCCTGTATTGATCAGATATACGAGTCCGACACCCGGCGAAGCGCCTCCCTTAGGCAGCGTATTGAATCCCGGAACGGAAGGCATACCCTGGATCATGCGGAGGCCCTTGGGCTTGGCAATCAACAGTATAGGCTTGTGACAATCAACGGCTAAGGGTATTCGCAGGAAACCGGTTTACGTTTGAGAATACTTTGGGGCTCTCCTAAAACTCAAATTTTGGGAAAGCCTCCTTCATAGAGGAGTACATTTTGAACAAGAAAATCAACTTTCTCATCATTATCGGCGCCAGTAATATCA
>JAISOA010000036.1 GCA_031275945.1 Spirochaetaceae bacterium | reverse complement strand
GGGCGTCTATGCCCAGGGCAAGGCCCGAAATAACCGGTATGCCGTACCGGGCAAATTCCCGGCCCAGTTCCAGGGCCTGGAACGAAGCGGCGGCGCTGGGTTTCCGGGTTCCCACCAAGGCAATGGCGGGAACCGTGGGATCCGGGAGTTTTCCCCGGTAATACAAGCCCGCCGGGGGATCGTAAATTTCCTCCAACAGGGGCGGATATGCGGCAGAACCCCGCTCTACCCGGATTATCCCCAGGAACTGTTCCAGGGTCCCTTCCCCGGGGAGAAAACCCCTACCTATACCACGCATTCATCACCTGCTGCTTATTGTTTTCCGCCTGGGCCCGCAACTCCGCATTTTTGGCAATCCCCAGGATCCTGTCGTACAAGTCCACCGCCCCCTGGTAATCTTCCATCATGTACCGGGCCGCGGCAAGGACAAACATCGCATCCGTATCCTGGACATTAATGTCCAAAAACCGTTCCAGATACGGAAGGGCCTCCGCGGGCCGGTTAAATTCAAATACATACAGTACCGAAAGCCCATATAAAGCTTTTCCGTAGCGCCCGTCTATGTCAATGGCCCGCAGATAAGCTTGCTCCGCGATGCGAAAATGATTTTCCTGCTCCGCGGGAGAAAAATACTCCGATTTAGCCAGGGTTCCCGCGGATATCCCAATAAGGTACTGAACCGTTTCGTCTTCGGGATAGTAGTGGGCCGCCCGTTCCAGGGCCTCCAGGGCCTCCCCGTAGAGTTTTTTGTCCACCAGCCGGGACCCCAGGATCTTCCAGTATATCCCGGTTTGCTCCGAATCTTTAAGATGTTCCTCTATCTTAGTTTCGTACAAAGCTATGGCCTTTCGCAAATCTTCAATGGTTTGGGGCGGCGCTCCCCGGGGGCTTAGGGCGGCAATTTGAGCGGCCAAAGAATGGCGGGCGGCGATTTTTTTGTACCCAAAGATTCCCGCAAATCCGGCAATCAGAATAATAAGAACGATAACCGATCCGGCTATTCCTTTTTTAGCCATGGTATACCCCCAGTTTTGGCAAATATTTCCGGTGGTTCTCCCTAAGAAGGGAAACGTCCACATGGGTATAGATCTGGGTAGTCACCGGACTGGCATGACCCAACAGTTCCTGTACCTGCCGCAGATCCGCCCCCCCCGCTAAAAGTTCGGTGGCAAAACTATGCCTAAGGGTATGGAGTTTGGAACTGGTTCCGGTTAATATCGCCAAAAGGACATAGTTCTTCCATATACCTTTTCGGGAAAGCCGCCTGCCCCGGCGGCTTAAAAAGAAGGCCCCCGTTTGCAGCGGACCTGCCAGCGAGGGACGAACCGTATCCAGGTACCGCTTTAGCCACAACGCCGCCTCATCTCCAAAAATCGACATCCGTTGCCTGTTTCCCTTGCCCCGTAGCTGCAGTACCCTTTCCTTAAAAAAGACATCTTTTAAATTCAAATGAACCGCTTCGGAAACCCGCAATCCCGCGGAATAGATCAATTCAAAGATCGCCCGGTTCCGTATACCTAAGGGTCCTGCGGTGTCCGCCGCTTCTAACAGGGTCTCGATTTTCTGCCGGGAAAGCACCGCCGGCAGCCTAAAGGAACGTTGGGGCATTTCCAGCACCGCCGCGGGGTTATCCTTCCGCAGTTCCAGACCGCCAAGGTAACGGAAAAAAGACCGCAGGGCGGACACAGCCTTGGCCGCGGACCGGGAACTGATGCGTTCCCGCCGGTCCTCCAGGTATCTGGTAAGAAGGGCGGCATCCACGGCTTTAAGGGCCCCCTCCGGGGAAAGGCCCATACAGGCGCCGCTAAGCCAGGCAAGAAAACAGCGTATTTCCCCCTCGTAGGTTTCCGCCGTTAGGGCAGACCGGCGTTCCAGGGCAAGTAAATGGGTCCGGAAACCGGAAAGAAAATCCCTCATAAGCCGGCACTTTGTCCTTGTTCGAGGGGTTTTTCCGGCTTTTCCGCCTCCACCGGAAAGCGCATGACCGTAGGAACATCCAGGTCTTCCTGCCGGTAATTTCTAAGGGCAAGATATTCCATCCGGTTCCGGGAGGAACGGTTTGTAAATGAATTCCATTCTTCAAAACCTACCACATCTTTCTCCCGGTTATGGCCGGAAACCGCCCCGTTCCCTTCCATGGTTAGAGCCGGGCTTTGAAACCCCGTGGCAATAACCGTTACCTGCAGCCGGTCTCCCAATTCCTGGTTCAGTACGGCCCCGGCAATAATTTGAACGTCCGGATCCGCCTTTTCGGTAATAATCTCCACCACGTCTTCCAGTTCCGTTAAAGCAAAGCTTTCGCCCCCGGAAACATTTACCAGAAGCCGCCGGGCCCCTACAATGGTGGTGTCTTCCAGCAGGGGATTTTCCATGGCCCGGATTGCCGCTTCCTGGGCCCGGTTTTCCCCAGAGGCCGTTCCAATTCCCATCAGGGCATCGCCCTGACCGTACATGGTACTCTTCACATCCGCAAAGTCTATATTAATAAGACCGGTCTCTAAAATCAAATCCGAAATGCCCTGTACTCCCTGGCGCAGTATTTCATCCGCCTTGTGGAACGCCTCTTTGATAGGGGTTCTTTTTTCCACCATAGAAAGAAGCTGCTGATTTTGGATAACAATAAGCGTATCCACCGCCTCCCGCATTTTGGCGATTCCTTCTTCGGCCAGGCGCATTTTGTAACGGCCTTCAAAGCCAAAGGGTTTTGTTACAACCCCCACCGTTAGGGCGCCGCATTCTCTGGCCGCCTGGGCAATCACCGGCGCCGCTCCGGTTCCGGTTCCCCCGCCCATGCCGGCGGTTACAAAGACCATATCCGCCCCCTTAAGGATATTGGCAATCATATCCCTGTCTTCCATGGCGGCCTTTTCCCCCACTTCGGGCCTGCCGCCGGCGCCGAGTCCCGAGGTAAGCTTAGCCCCTATAGGAAGTTTTATCTCCGCCCTGCTGCTGTTCAATGCCTGAAGGTCCGTATTTGCCACGATAAATTCAACGCCCTCAAGGCCGCATTCGATCATGCAGTTAACCGCATTGGAACCGCCCCCGCCGGCGCCGATTACTTTTATTACCGTGGACCGTGGGCCCGAGGACCGTGCATGTTCATCCAAAATCTGAATATTCATCATCCCCCCCATATATTTTCATTAGGAACCTAAAAAAATTCCCGTTTTAACCATTCCGCCAAGCGGCCCAAAAGGGGCGTGGTCCCCCGGTCGGCCCTTCCCTTGGGTCCCAGCCGTTCACCGCCATTCTGCTGTTCCCGTTCATTCCCTTCTATTACCAGTCCCACTGCGGTTGAATACGCCGGGTTCCGGTATTCTTCTACCAATCCGCCTACCGGCAGGGGAAACCCAAGACGGGCAGGAAGTTTAAAAATCTCCGAGGCCAATTCCGCCGCTCCGGGAAGCTGGGAGGCGCCGCCGGTAAGGACCACCCCTCCCCCCAGGGGACGGGACAGGGCAAGCTTATCAAGCTTCTCTTTAATCATAAAGAACAGTTCTTCCATCCTGGGCTGGATAACCTCTTCAATTCCGGAACGGGGAATAGAAAGGGGCGGTCTGCCCCCCACCCCGGGAACAATGATATCCTCATTCCCCGCATAGGCCCCCTCCCAGCAGCTTCCCGCTTCAAGTTTAATTTTTTCCGCGGTTTCAAACGAAATATTTTTTATGATGGAAATATCACTTGTTACCTGGGTTCCCCCCGCGGGTATGGTGGTGGTGGAATAGGGGGCTCCGTCGGAATATACCAGCACGTCCGTGGTACCCCCGCCCATATCAATCAGGGCTACCCCCAGATCCTTTTCTTCTTTTGTAAGTACCGCCCTGCCTGCGGCCAGGGATTTAAGCACCAGGCCCTCTACCCGGAAACCGGCCCGGTTAACGCATTTAACCAAATTCTGGGCCCCGGTAACCGAACAGGTGATAATATGCACCTCCGCTTCCAGCCGTACTCCAATCATGTCCAGGGGATCTCGAATTCCCTTTTGGTTATCCACTATGTAGGTTTGGGGTATCAGTTCCAAAACCTGCCGGTCCATGGGGATCACCACCGCCCGGGCAGCTTCCAGAACCCGCAGTATATCTTCCTCCCCTATTTCTCTGGTCTCGCGGTTTTTTCCCGTCACCGCCACCACTCCCCGGGAATTGATGCCGTCAATGTGGCTGCCCCCTATCCCCGTCCAGGCGCTGTGAACCTCCCGGCCGCTCATCATTTCCGCTGCCTCAATGGCCGCCC
>JAISOA010000167.1 GCA_031275945.1 Spirochaetaceae bacterium | reverse complement strand
TGCGGTCTTTTTCCGCGTCGTCGTAGGCGAAAAAACTTTTCTTTTCGTAGCTGATCTTGTAAAGGGGAGGCATGGCAAGATATACGTGGCCCCGCTCGATGAGTTCCGTCATGTAACGGTAAAAAAAGGTGAGAAGCAGGGTACGGATATGGGAGCCGTCCACGTCGGCGTCGGCCATGATGATGATCTTGTGGTAGCGGATCTTGGAGATGTCGAATTCCGCACCGCAGCCGGCGCCGATGCTGGCGATAATGGGCTGGAGTTTCTCGTTGGTGACCACTTTTTCCAGCCGGGTTTTTTCCACATTGAGCATCTTGCCGAACAGGGAAAGGATGGCCTGGGTCTGGCGGTTCCTGCCCATCTTGGCGGAGCCCCCGGCGGAATCCCCTTCCACGATGAAGAGTTCACAAAGGGCGGGGTCCTTTTCGCTGCAATCGGCAAGTTTGCCGGGAAGGCCGGCGGAGTCCATGGCGTTTTTACGGCGGGTGGCGTCCCGGGCCTGGCGGGCGGCGATCCGGGCCTTGGCGGCCAGGACGCTTTTTTCCAGGATGTTATTTACCACATCGGGGCGCTGGTCCAGGTACAGTTCAAGCTGTTCGTTGGTCAGGGTCTCCACGATGCCCTTTACCTCCGAATTGCCCAGCTTAGCCTTAGTTTGGCCTTCGAACTGGGGTTCCGGCACCTTGACGGACAGTACGGCGGTAAGGCCCTCCCGGACATCGTCGCCGGAAAGACTTTCCTCCAGTTTTTTGGCCTGCTTGGATTTCTTCAGGAATTCGTTCAGGGTCCGGGTAAGGGCGGACTTAAAGCCCATCAGATGGGTTCCCCCTTCCCGGGTGTTGATGTCGTTTACGAAGGAATACATGATCTCGTTAAAACCGTCGTTGTACTGGATGGCGCACTCCAGGGCGACCCCGTCCCGTTCCCCCTCAAAAAAGATGGGTTCCTTGTAAAGGACGGTTTTATTTTCGTTCAGGTAGCTTACGAAACTCTTTAGCCCCCCCTCGAAGCGGAATTCATGGCCCTTGGGGCTGGTAAGTCGTTCATCCCTGATGCTTATGTTGATCCCCCGGTTGAGGAAGGCCAGTTCCCGCAGCCGGTTGGAGAGGACATCGAAGTTATACACCGTGGTTTCAAAGATGGCGGAATCCGCCTTAAAACGGACCACCGTCCCCTTTTCCTTGTCCTGGGCGTTATAGGGGAGCCCCTGGGGGGAAACGATGACCGCGGGCCCCTCCGGAACCCCGATCCGGTACCGCTGGGTATAGATCTGGCCGTTCCGGTGGACATAGACCTGGCACCACTCGGACAAGGCGTTTACCACCGACACCCCTACCCCGTGAAGCCCCCCGGAGACCTTATAGGAATCCTTGTCAAACTTGCCCCCGGCGTGGAGCTGGGTCATTACCAGTTCCAGGGCGCTGACTCCTTCTTCGGGGTGTATGTCCACGGGGATACCCCGGCCGTTGTCTTCCACCCGGACAATATCGTTTCCTTCCAGGACGACCAAAATATTGTCACAGAAGCCCTGCATGGCTTCGTCTACCGAATTGTCTACAACTTCATACACCAAATGATGGAGACCGTCGATTCCGGTGGTCCCGATGTACATGCCGGGACGGGTCCGTACCGCCTCCAGACCTTTGAGAACCTTAATGTTCTGGGCCGAATAAGTTATGTTCATGGGAGGCATAATATTTGGCTTGCATAAAAAAGTAAAGATAACGTACAATTTCGATCTCTTGAGGCGTTTTCCTGTTATTATAACATGGGATGGGGAGAGTTTTTCCACACCTGTGTATAACTTGTGTAAAATAGGAGAGTGTTTTCTATATCCCGGGCAGGATGCCTTAACAGGTCTATAAGGGGTTGTTCCGGTCACTGTCTATGATACTCTAATTCCTTATGCTACAAGGAATTAGCTTGTATTTTACTATTCAGTTATTAAGGAATAACGGTTAGAATCGGGAATATTAAAGGCGGGATCTTTTGGTTCTTCCGACCGGTGTTACAAAGGGACTGTGGAAAACCTGTTAATTACTGCGCTGGTTTAGGAGTTTTGGTATGTCTGAGGCGGGTTATGAAGTTTTTTGGAAGGAAACAATACGCCAAATTCGCTTAAATCTAACAGAACAGGAATTTTCCGCCTGGTTTGGCACTATGGAGTACCTGCGATCCGAAGAAAATCGGATTATCGCGACGGTTCCTTCTTCTTTTTACCGTGATCAGGTCAAAACCCGCTACCAGAATCTTATTGAAAACACCCTTAAGGAGCTTACGGGGAAGGATTTATTGGTGGAATTTGAGATTCGTCCCCGAAATAAGAACAAAACGGCATCTGATGTTCCGAATGAAAACATAAAAAAGGCCGAATCCCATGAAAAAGAGACAATTCCGGGGGACCGGAGGGAAAAAGCCGCTCCAAAACCCAAAGGGCCCCATCCCCAGTTGAGGGAAGATTACACCTTTGACAGGTATGTAATTGGGGAAAACAACAACTTCGCCGCCACCGCGGCCATGGCTATCAGCCGGAATCCGGGGACAGCCTACAACCCTTTCCTCATCTACGGCGGGGTGGGGTTGGGGAAAACCCATCTGATGCAGGCGATTGGGAACCACATCCATGAAAATTCGTCCAGCAAGATCATCTACACCACCGCGGAGAATTTTACCAATGAATTTATCCAGTCCTTGAACGAAAAGGGAATAACGGCCTTCAAAAACAGGTACCGCCAGGTGGACGTACTCCTTATCGACGACATCCACTTCCTGGAAAACAAGTCCGGAACCCAGGAAGAACTGTTTTTTACCTATGAGGCCCTGTACAACGCCAAAAAACAGATAGTCTTTACCTGCGACAGGCCCGTTTCGGAGCTAAAAAAACTTAGTGATCGTCTAAGGAGCCGTTTTGAACGTGGTTTGAAAGTGGATCTCCTGCCTCCGAACTATGAAACCCGTTTCGCCATC
The DNA here is from genome assembly GCA_031275945.1 of Spirochaetaceae bacterium. Lineage (GTDB taxonomy): Bacteria > Spirochaetota > Spirochaetia > Treponematales > Breznakiellaceae > JAISLT01. The sequence goes on along the minus strand of JAISOA010000167.1, from coordinate 4,811 downwards.
CTTAAAAAAAAGGTGTCCACGGGGAATGTGAACATCTCCGACACGGTTATCGACCTTATAAGCAAGAACATATCCTCGAACATCCGCGATTTGGAAGCGGCCTTGATCAAATTAATAGCTTTTACAAACATGGTAAACCAGCCGGTAACGATTGAACAGGCCCAGCACCTTTTAAGAGATATGTTTGTCGCCCCCCGGCAGGCGAATATGTCCATAGAACTTATCCAAAAGGTGGTGGCTGAATACTTTTCCCTTTCCGCCAACGACTTAAAAAGTAAAAAACGGACTCAAAACATCGTTTTTCCCCGCCAGCTTGCCATGTACATCTCCCGGGAGATCACGGAATTTTCCACCACCGAGATTGGTCAAGTCTTTGGGGGAAGGGACCATACCACCGTGATGTACAGCTGCGACAAGATAAACGAAAAGATGAGGACCGATCCTACGATGGAACCTACTATCGAAAAACTGAAACGATTGATCAAAGAGGCAGGTATTAAGGTATAAGCCTGGAAAAACAGGGGAAAAGCTGCTTAACCGGGCCGGATAAGATGTGCAATGGGAGGATTTACTCTTAAAACCGGGGGAAAGTGGTAATAAAAAAGAAACATATCCCGGTTTTGTGAATTCTGTAATTCATTATAGGATAAAGAATTAGACTAGTTTTCCACAATTAAGCCGGCCCTATTACTACTATTACTAATTATATATATAATAAATAGGAATAGGAGTTTGCCAAATATGAAATTTACTTGTGAACGAAGTTTCTTGCTAAAAGAAATAGCCATAGCCCAGGAGATTATCTCCAGTAAGAACGTCATTTCTATCTACTCGAATGTCTATTTAGAGGCGAAAGATGATACTTTGCTGATAAAAGCTACGGATACCAAGGTAAATTTTGAGACAAAGGTGCCTGTTATCGTGGAAGAAGCTGGATCTATCACGGTATTCGGGGAGAAATTCTTGGGGATTCTTAACTCCAGCCCTGACGGGGAGCTTATTTTTGAGCAAAAGGACTCAAAAATCTTCATAAAATCCACGGTAAAGAGGGCAAACTGGCAGTTAAAGAGTATAGCTTCTGAGAAATTCCCGGAATTTGCCGTTTCTACGGCAGAATTTTTTGATCTTCCTATCAGAGATTTCAAAGATATGGTTGATCAAACCATTTTTGCCGTCTCTGATGATGAAACCCGCTACTTTATGAACGGGGTTTTCTTTGAAAAGGCGGAGGATAAGATCATCATGGTGGCCACCGACGGCCGGCGGCTTGCCTATATTTCCAAACCCGCCAGTCCGTCTGTCAAGGACTTTAGCGGGATAATAATACCCCCGAAGATTCTGAACATTCTGACAAAAAGGGCGGGGGAAGAGGGGTCCGTTTCCATTTCCGTTACCGACAAGACTATTTTTATAAGATTCGGTTCTTATGATCTTTCTTCGGTACTGCTGGAGGGACAGTTTCCTAACTACCGGCGGGTTATACCAGAGAATTTGGAAAATTCTTTCTCTGTGAATAGACAGGAAACCCTGGATGCCCTTCGCCGAGTTTCCCTGTTGGTGGAACAGAAGTCCCGCCGCGTATATATGGGTTTAACGCCGGGGAGTATGGCCGTATATTCGGAAGACAGCGAGCTTGGGACCGCCCGGGAGGAGATATCCTGTAAGTACGACGGGCCGGAGCTTGCGATAGCCTTGAACTACCATTACATCGAGGAGCCCTTTAAGGCCATGGGGGAAGAGGAAATAAGCATAAAATTCGGGGATCCGACCAAAGCCATAACCGTCCAGCCTGTACCGGAGAGGGACCTTTTTCACATCATCATGCCTATGCAGCTTGATTAAAAGGTGATTTTTCATTCCCTGTGGACCGCCTCTTTCCGCAATCTGGCGGATGCGGAGTCCTATACCGGTGAAAAAGATATTTTTTTAGTCGGGGAAAACGGCCAGGGAAAGACAAATTTCCTGGAAGCCCTGTACTTTGCCGCCTATGGTTCCTCGTTCCGGGGAGTCCGGGACGGGGAAATAGCCCGGAATGGGGAAAAAAACTTCGCGGTCCGGGCAAAGATCGTTTCTGATTATGGGAAAAACGCCGCTTCTTACCCGGTTGAACTTCATATCAAGAGTGAAAAAGGGAAAAAAAACTTTTTTCTTGACGGAAAGCGGATAGAGGAGCGGCGGAATCTCCTTTCCGTTGTTCCCTGTATCGTTTTTTGCCACGAGGACATGGAATTTGTATCCGGGAGTCCCGAAAGGCGGCGCTGGTTTTTCGATCAGAGTCTGTCCCTCTGTGATGTGTTATATCTGGACGATCTGCGTAACTACCGTCAGGTTTTGAAGTCCCGGAACGCCCTCTTGAGGGAGGCCGTTCTGGGCCGCCGTCCCGCCCCGGAGGTCCTGGACGCCCTGGACCTTCAGCTTGTCGTATACGGTCTTAAACTGGTGGAACGGAGGGAAAGGGAGGCCGCCCTCTTTTCCGAACTCTTTGGACCCCTTTTCCGGGAGGTTTCCGATATCCCCGGTATTACGGTCCGTTATAACCCTTCCTGGAAGTTCTGTGAGCTTGGGGAGGGCGTGGCGTTTTTGGCGGGGCGGCGGGAGGCGGATCTGTCCGCCGGGCTCAGCCTTTCCGGGCCCCACCGGGATCGTTATGCCTTTTACCGGGAATCGGAAGAATTCGCCGCCCAGGCTTCTACCGGCCAGCGGCGGCTTTTGGCCCTATTGCTACGGATCGCCCAGGCCCGGCGTTTTTCGGAGAGTACCGGAAAGAGGCCGGTGTTGCTTCTGGATGACGTACTCCTGGAAATGGACGGGGAAAAACGGCGGCGTTTTCTTTCGGTTATGCCCGTGTATGACCAGGCCTTTTATACTTTTTTACCGGAGGAGCCCTACCGCCGCTATGTCCGGGGCGGGGATGTTCTGGTCTATGCTGTGGAATCGGGGGTCCTGCGGCCCCAGGGGGAGGATGTATGAAGAGGGCTGGAGACTATCTGGCCGCCATCATTGACGCCAACCTTTACAGCAAGGCCAAGGTTTACTCGGGGTTTTTTTCCTCCTGGGACCAGATAGTCCGGGGCTGCGGTATTGCCTCGGGGCACTCCCGGGTCCGGGAACTGGAGAGGGGAATCCTCGTGGTGGAGGCGGATCATCCCGGCTGGATACAGATCCTCCAGACTAAGGCCCCGGAGATCATAAGCGCCGCCCGGCGGCGCTTCCCCGAACTGGATATCCGGGCTATCTCCTTTACCCTGAGTAAGCCCCACGGCCCGGAGGAATCCCCCGGGGCGGCGCTTCCCCCGGAAAAAGAACCGGTTCGGGAAGATGCGGGTAGAAAGCCGAAGGAGGACCGGAGCGGTTCCTGGGAGCAGATCGGGGACCCGGAGTTGAAAGATTCCCTTAAGCGGCTGGAACGGAGCATCGGGGAGCGGGAAAAATCCGCCGGCCGCCGGACCAGGGGAAAAAAGTAGGTCCATGGTGGAGTCTTTCCCCGTCCCATCGCTCTATTCCCCGTGTCTGCTTTGTCCCAGGGCCTGCGGGGTAAACCGCTTTTCCGGGGCGGGCCGCTGCGGGGAAACCCGGGACCTGCGGCTGGCCTCGGCTTCTATCCACGGGGGGGAGGAGCCTCCGGTCAGCGGCCGGGGCGGCTCCGGGACGATCTTTGTGACGGGCTGTAACCTGGGATGCGGTTTCTGCCAGAACTACCAGATTTCCCGGGACGGCATGGGGCGGCCCGTGGACGGGAAGGAATTTGCCGCCATCGCCCTGGCCCTTCAAGGGGCCGGGGCGGAAAACATCAACATTGTGACGGGGAGCCACGCGGTCCCCGCCATTGCTTCCGCCCTGGACAGGGCCAGGGCGGCGGGGCTCCGCGTCCCGGTGCTGTGGAATTCTTCGGCCTACGAGGGCAGGGCGGCTCTGGACCTGCTGCGGGACCGGGTGGACGTGTACCTCCCGGATCTGAAAACCCTGGACGGTCGTCTGGGGGAACGGTTTTTCCGGGCCCCCGATTATCCTGAACATGCCCAGGCCGCCATCCTGCGGATGCTCGATTTCCAGGGGGAACTCCGGTGGAAGAACCCCGTTCCCCTGCCCCCTTCCCCGGAGCCGCCCCCGGATGGGGCCTTGGCTTCCCCGCCGATGGTCCTGGCAAAGGGGGTTATCATCCGGCATCTCATCATCCCCGGCTGCCTGGATTCTACCCGGGATGTTATCGAATGGTTCAGCCGCCATGGGCGGGGCCGGGCCCTGCTTTCCCTGATGACCCAGTATACCCCCCGCCCTTCCGGTTCTCCCCGGGATTCCGGGCCCCGCCGCCGTCTTATCCGGGAGGAATATCTTCGGGTTATGGACTGGCTTGGGGAATTCGGGATTAATGACGGTTTTTATCAGGAACCGCTGACGGGCGGGGACTGGCTGCCCGATTTTAACCGGGCAAACCCTTTTTCTTCCCGCCTTTCCCGGCCTGTCTGGCGCTGGAAGGATCCGGTTCTGGGGGAGATTCCGTGAATTTACGCCCGCGCCGCCGGCGGCCGGGGCGCGGCCGGTAAATTCGTGAGAAATTCATCGGCACAGACACGCCGCGTTATCCAAAATACAGCCCGCCGGCATGGAGGCCGGCTGTAACGGACTCTGACGTTTTGCGAAGCAAAACGTAAAGCTCAAAAATGGCAAGGATGCCATTTTTGAGCAGCACACGGGATAGGAGGGGCCCGAAGGGGCCACCGCAGCCCGAAGGGCGAGGAGGCCGGAGCGCGGAAGCGCGGAGCCCCGGATAGCCCGGTCCCCGGCCCAGGCGAAGCGGAAGCGCCCCGTTA
>JAISOA010000115.1 GCA_031275945.1 Spirochaetaceae bacterium | reverse complement strand
GAACCTCAGTTCTACGAACTGCGGCTTATCTCTTCTTTTTCTTTTTAGGGGCGATAACCGGTTCGGGAGTCGCCGCCGCTATATGGGCCCGTTTTTGGGCCAGGTATTTATTGATCGTTAATTGCTGAACCATGGTTAATACGTTGGACATGATCCAGTACAAGAGCAGCCCCGAAGGTACATCATATAAGATAAAGAAGAATATGGCGGGCATGGCATAGAGCATCATCTTCATCTGGGCATTCCCCTGCTGATCCGGTGTTTGGGTTACCTTTCCGTAAAGAAGCTGGGACCCCAGGTAGAGGAAGGGCAGAAGCCGGACATCGCTCCAGCCAAGGATGGGTATTCTAAGGGGCGCAAAACTCCAAACCGATTCGGGCAGGGACAGATCCCGTATCCATCCAATGAAGGGGGAACCCCGAAGGTCAAAGTGGTTGTTAAACAGGTTATACATGGCAAAGAAAATGGGGATCTGCAGGATCATGGGCAGGCACCCTGCCACAGGATTGTACCCTTCTTTTTTATAGAGCTCCGCCATCTCCGCGTTCATCTTTGTGGGGTTGTCCTTATACTTATCCTGTATTTCTTTGATCTTTGGAGACAGGGCCTGCATCCGCAGGGTTGACTCGGAGCCTTTTTTCGTCAGGGGGAACATCAGCACCTTAACCAGCAGGGTAAGGAGGATGATGGCCACCCCGTAATTGGGGATAACCCGGTAAAAGAGCATCAAAAGCCATTTTAAGAGGGTCTCCAGGGGACCCAGGAAACCGCTGGTATTGGCCACACTGGTAAGCTGCATGTCCCGCAGCTTAAAGCTGTTCTCCGCGGTATCGTATACCGCCAGGTCTTTCTGGCTCTTGGGGCCCAGGTAAAAGCGGTACACATCGGTGGCCCCGGAGCCGTTCAGGGCCGGCCGGATCATGTATAAGCGGGAAGCGCTGGGAAGCCCCGGCTCCGGCTTGGTGGAAAAGGCCAGTTCGTATTGGGTGGCGTCGGGGATGGCAATAAAGGTAAAATACTTACCCGCTATGGCCGCCCAGGACACCCTGGATGCAATTACGGTGGGACCGTTGTCATTTACCTTTTCCTGCTTCCGTTTACCGTTGATATAGGTGTAGTAATTACGGTACTCATAACGCTGATCCAGCTTTTCAAACCGGGGCCCAAACTGGGGGCCAAAGCCCAGGGTATAGGCGGCGCCGGAAAAATTGATGGCCGGCGTCGAACCCCGGCTGTCCAGGGAAACCGTCAGCTCAAACATGTATTCACCGGGCCTAAAGTCGTAACGTTTGGTCAGCCGGAACTGCCCCGGGGCCCCATTGGAACGGAGGGAACCCCCCGCCCCATCGCCGGATACGGCAAAGTCCCGGTAAAACTCTACGGAATATTCAGACAGGCGGTTTACATAAAAGTAGGCAGAGACCGGCTCGGCGGCCAGGGAGCCGAAGGCCAGGGTAAAAGCGTGGGATTCCCGGCCCCCGGCAGCTTCCCCGCTGCCGGAAAGGACCATCTCGACAAAATCATCCTGATCCTTATGTTCCCGCAACTTGTAGGAGACCACGTCTCCCCCGGCATTGGTCAGGACCACCCGGATAAGCCCGGTGTCAATGGTTACCCGCTGTTCGGATTCGGGGCCGGTGATTACCGGGACGGCGTCTTCTACAGGACGATCCTCATTGGGGGAAGCCGCGCCGGGAAGGGCGGCGGGGGCCTGCTCCACCGGAGCCTGTACCGTCACCGGCTCGGCAGGAACAGCCGCCGGGGGCGGGAAAAACATCCCCTGGATAATATAAAATCCCGATATAACTACGATAGAAAGCACCACCGCTAGTAATGTCCGCTTTTCCATGCGACTCCTTACAGATCCCTGCCCGATGGTTGGGATCTAAGCAATTCCATAGAGAAATTGCCCGCTACTTGTAATATCCTAAAAGTTCAAAATCTCTCAGGCTGCCAGGTTGCCAGGCTGCTCAGGCTGCCTGTTAAGGCACCGGATCATAACCGCCGGGATGAAAAGGGTGACAGCGCAGGAGCCGTTTTACTCCCAGCATAGATCCCCGAAAAACGCCGTATTTCTGTATCGCTTCATAGGCATAGGCGGAACAACTGGGCACATATCTGCAACTCACCGGCAAATGGGGCGAAACGGCCCTTTGATAGAACCGGATGGAAAGAAGCGCTAAATCCCGTATAGGTCTTATCATTCAGTTTCCATATCCCATGATTAAACCCGCAGACAGAATAAACCGGCCTTGAAAAACAGTGTTTTAAGCTGTTCAAACCTGCTTATAAACGTATCTTTGCCCGGATAGACCAGTAAAACCAGATCATATCCGCCCTTTATACTCTGCCGTATATGCCGGTACGCCTCCCGGCCCACCCGGCGGGCACGATTTCTCTGCACCGCGTTCCCAAATTTCCGCCCAAAGGTAAAAGCAATCCGGTTATGGGGCAACCCGTTTTCCAAGCAAAACAACTTAGCCCCCGGACAGGTAACACCCTTTCCCCGATTAAAAACCGCCCGAATTTCGTCCCTTCTCTTTAACCGTTCTGTCCGCCGAAACCGGAAAGACAGATCCATACCCTAATAAGGCTTCTTTTCGTCAGAAATGCTCAGTTTTATCCGGCCCTTTGCCCGGCGGCGCTTCAAAACAAGCCGTCCTCCCCGGGTCTTCATCCGGGCGCGGAACCCAAATTTCCGGTTCCGCTTAACCTTACTGGGTTGATAAGTCCGTTTCATGGAAGTAACTCCTTAGCCGTTGACACGGCGCATCTATATAAAGGTTCTCAAGATCATATCAATAGAGGATCAGTATAGAAAAATAGGGGATAATGGTCAAGGCATTCGCCGGAAATAGCAGGGCAAAAGCGTTTACTCTTTATCTGAGATACTTTACAGGAATTTCACCGGTACGGTGAGGAAATTATTGGGGTCTTGGCGGTAAAAAAGACATAGGGACCCCCCGGAGGGTCCCCCTATGTCTTTTTACCGCCACCCCACCAGGTTTTTCTCCACCGTACCGGTGCATTTCTTCGAGGGTATC
>JAISOA010000106.1 GCA_031275945.1 Spirochaetaceae bacterium | reverse complement strand
TGTTTCGGATATGCTATGGAAGCGTACCGACTATACCTGCCCCTGCACCTGGTTTGCCCCCAGGGTAAGCGGTAAGGGGGCCTTTAAGACCGCCTACGACGTGATGAATAACTGGGGGGCAAATCACGGGGCGATTTCCTACGGCCATATCGGAGCGGATCTGATTGCCCTATGTTCCATACTGCGGATCCCGGTTTGCATGCACAATATTCCGGAGGAAGATATTTTTAGGCCCGCATACTGGAACGCCTTTGGACTGGACAAAGAAGGCGCGGATTACCGGGCATGCGCGGCCCTGGGGCCCCTGTACAGGTAGGAAGATTTCTGATTGTTAATCAGATCTTAAAATTTTTGGAGAGGAGAAAAAGATGAAGAGGTTTTTAGTGATTTTGGCCGCAGTACTTGTTATGGCGGCCCTGTTTACCGGATGTACCCCCTCGGGAGACGGTGGCAAGGTACGGATTGCGCTGCTTATGCGAAACATGGACGAACAGTTCCTTAAGGACTATTCAGAAAGCGTACGCAGACTGGCGGATCAGGCGGGGGTGGAGCTGAATGTACAGGATGCCCGGAGTGACGGCGCCACCCAGCTAACCCAGCTCCAGACCCTGCTTAACCAAGGCTACAAGTACTTTGTGATTGTTCCCTGTGTTTCGGAGCTAACGGAACAGATGAACCAGGAAATTCTGGCAAAAGACGGCGCCGCGGCGTATTCCAATATCCAGCCCACCACAGAGGCTCTTAAGGTAGGAAAGAATTTCTTCTTTGCATCTTCCCCCGAATTTGTGGCCGGTCAGTATCAGGCCCAGATTATAGCCGATTATTTTGACGCATATCCGGATAAGGCCCCGGGTAAAACCCTCAACATGATCATCATCAACGGCCAGCTTGGACATCCTGCCCAGGTTAACCGCCGGGCGGGTCTTATGGCGGAACTTGTTACCAGGGGGTATACCGTCAACGTGGTTGCCGAAGATACGGCAAACTGGACCCCCGATCAGGCCCAGCAGAAAATGGACGCCTGGATCGGCGCCTACCGCAACCAGTTTAACGTTGTCGCCGCCCAGAACGACGGTATGGCCCTGGGGGCGGTGGAATCCCTGATCCAGAACGGCCTAACCAAGGACGACGCCAGTGACGGCACAATTCTTACCGTACCAGTTCTGGGTATTGACGCCACCGGAGAAGCCTTGAATTCCATGAAAGAAAACAAGCTCTACGCCACGGTACTGCAGGATGCGGTGGGCCAGTCTTCGGCGGCCTTCGATGTCATTCACCAGATTGCCACCGGCGTCTACAAGCCCGGTAATGCCGCCGGCGGAACCCCTGCGGCCACCACTCCGATTGACGAAGCGCCGGCCAACGATGCCTCGATTATCGGACAATGCTACCTCGTGCCCTTTGCGCCGGTAACCAAGGACTCGGACTACTACAAGAACAACTCGTAGCAGACCGCTTAGCTAATTAAAAAACCGGTGTTTTCTACGGATGGAAACGCCGGTTTTTTCGGCGCCACGTGCCCTTAGGATAGGAGTGATGATGGAAGGTACCGGTAATGTGCTCGAGATGATCGGGGTAACCAAAAGATTTCCGGGAGTTCTTGCCCTTAGCAACGTTGATTTCCGGGTAAAACCCGGGACGGTCCATGCCTTGATGGGAGAAAACGGGGCCGGTAAGTCCACCCTCATGAAGTGTCTTTTTGGCATTTACAAGATGGACGAAGGGAAAATTATACTTAACGGTAAGGAATGCCGTTTTAACAACGCCGCCGATGCCATGGCCGCGGGGGTTTCCATGATACACCAGGAACTTTCCAATGTCCCCCAGCGTTCAGTGGCCCAGAATATCTGGCTTGGCAGGGAGCCGCTTAACAGGTTTTTCCTTATCAACCACAAAAAGATGCTGCAGGATACAAAGAACCTTCTTTTGGGCTTAAATTTTGATTTTAATCCCGCAGCCCGGATGAGCAGCCTTTCCATCAGCCATCAGCAGGGCTGTGAAATTGCCAAGGCTGTTTCGTATAACGCGTCTATCGTGGTAATGGATGAGCCCACCAGTTCCTTGACGGAAAATGAAGTAAACCACCTGTTCGATATTATACGAAATCTGCGATCCAACGGCGTGGCGATCATATATATTTCCCACAAAATGGAAGAGATCTTCCAGATTGCCGACGATATTACGGTTATGCGGGACGGAAAAATGATAGGGAGTTTTCCGGTAAAGAACCTTACCGGTGATAGACTTATCTCCCTTATGGTAGGCCGAGACATTACCAACCGCTTTCCTCCGGTGGAATCGGAAATAGGCGAAAAGTGCCTTGAGGTACGGAACCTAAGCGCCGAAGATCCCCGATCTTTTAAGAATATCAACTTTACGCTTCGAAAAGGAGAAATCCTTGGCATCGGGGGACTTGTGGGCGCCCAGCGAACCGAACTGGTGGAGGCAATTTTCGGAATTAGAACAGTTTCGGGGGGAGAAATTCTGGTGAACGGAAAGCCCCTTAAAAAGATCCGGCCATACGAAGCCATTAGAGCGGGCATAGGGCTTGTGACCGAAGATCGCCGCAATTCGGGAATTTTTCCCCTCCTTACCGTAACCCTTAATACGGCCATTGCATCCCTGGGTAACTACAAAAACAAAATCGGTGTTTTGGATCATAAGAAGATCCTTGCCGTGGCGGCTTCTCAAAACAGGCAGCTTAAAACCAAAACCCCCTCCATGGCAACGCTGATCCAGGACCTTTCCTGGGGCAACCAGCAAAAGGTCATCTTAAGCCGCTGGCTTATGACCCTGCCGGAAATACTTATTATGGATGAACCCACCAGGGGCATTGATGTGGGGGCAAAGTATGAGATCTATACGATAATGGCGGAACTGGTACGGCAGGGAAAGGCAATTATCATGGTATCCAGCGAAATGCCGGAACTTATCGGAATGAGCCATCGCATTATGGTACTCTGCGCGGGACAACATACGGGGACGCTGGATAAGGCGGAAGCTACCCAGGAAGCCGTCATGAGGCTTGCCACCCAATTTTCACAGGCCTGAGTATCAAAAAACCATAGGCAGGAAGGAGAAGAATAGCAGTATGAGAGTCAACGTAAAGAAAATTGTAAGTGACTATACTACCCTTGTTACCTTTGTGGTACTGGTCTTTGTACTGGCCGTGCTTACCAAGGGACAGGCCCTTAGCTGGGCTTCGATAAAAACCCTGATTATTGCCGAATCGGTCCGGGCCTTTGCCTCTTTGGGGGTAGGGATGATCATCATTACCAAGGGTATAGACCTTTCCATAGGATACGTGGTTTGTCTGTGTGCGTCGGTGGCCGCGTCTTTTGCCCAGATTCCCACCTATGAATCGGCATTGTACTACGGTCACTCGTTCCCGCTTTTTGTCCCCATTGTGGCGGGCATACTGGCCGGGGGCATTTTCGGTCTTTTTAACGGAGTCCTGGTTGCCTATGGAAAACTGCCGCCCTTTATCGCCACCCTGGGTACCATGTCCCTGGCCCGGGGTATTCAGCTAATCTATACCCGGGCCGCCATTGTGGGATCCTTGAACACAAACTTTAAGGCCCTTGCCCAGAGTTCCCTGTTTTCTTCCATACCGTTTCTGGGTATCTATGTTTTGGTCATAACTATTCTTGTCTGGGTACTGCTTAGGCATACCAAACAGGGTACGAATTTTTATGCCATCGGAGGCAACGCTCAGGCCGCCAGGGTGTCGGGGATCAACGTTGAATGGGACCTGGTGTGCGTTTACCTTTACGCCGGGCTCCTTTACGGATGTGCCGGGGTGCTGCAGGCGGGCCGTCTGGGGCTGGCCAATGCCTTAACGGCAAACGGTATGGAACTGGACGCCATCGCCGCGGTTACCGTCGGCGGGGTTTCCCAGAACGGCGGAGTGGGTACCGTAACGGGTATGATCATCGGTGTATTTACCATGGGACTTATCAATTACGGCATGAGTTTCTTGTCCATCGACTCGTATTATCAACTTCTGGTTAAGGGAAGCATCATTATTATCGCCGTCTTCTTCGACATGAAAAAATACGCAAAACGGGCATAGGAGACCATACGTGAAAGAAGCTTGTATCGACACCTCAAACATACCACGGCTTGTCCTTGGTTCAGGTCAAAGTATACCGGCCATCGGCATGGGAACCTTCGGATCCGACAAATACGGTGCCGCCGAAGTTCAGGCGGCGGTGGCCGGAGGGATCCGCACAGGGTACCGTCTTTTTGACTGTGCCCCGGTTTACGGCAACGAGGACCGTATAGGCGCCGTATTTGAAGAGGCCCTTGCGTCCGGCGAGGTAAAACGGGAAGAACTTTTTATCATATCCAAGGTATGGAACGACATGCACGGCAGGGGGGACGTCCTGGTTTCTTTGGCAAAGAGCCTTAGGGACCTTAAACTTGATTATGTGGACTGTTATTTTGTTCATTGGCCCTTTCCCAATTATCATGCCCCGGGCTGTGACGGCAATGCCCGGAATCCCAATTCGGTTCCCTTTTCCGCCGATAAATTTATGGACCTCTGGACCCAGATGGAAAGAATAGCCGGTATGGGGCTTGCTACATACATCGGCATGTGCAACATGACTATCCCCAAGCTGGAGGCGGTTCTTCCCCGGTGTACCATTAAACCGGCCATGTTGGAAATGGAACAGCACCCGTCTTTCCAGCAGCAGGAACTCTTTGAGTACTGCAAAAGCCGGGGAATTGCCGTTATCGGCTATTGTCCCATTGGTTCCCCCAACCGGCCCGAAAGGGACAGAGCCTGCGGTGACGTGGCGGACACGGAACTTCCCGAAATTACCGCCATCGCCCGGGCCCGGGGAATCCATCCGGCCCTGGTCTGCCTAAAATGGGCCATTCAACGCCCCTCTATCCCCATCCCTTTTTCGGTGCATGAAAAAAATTATCTGAGCAACCTTACGGCGGTTAGCGGAGATCCCCTAAGTTCTGCGGAGATGGAAGCAATACGGGGAGCGGAACGGAACTGCAGGCTTGTTAAGGGACAGGTATTTCTCTGGCCCGGCGCAAGGGGCTGGGAAGATCTTTGGGATTTAGACGGAACCATCACGCGGTAGGGATCGAAGCTTTGGCCCGCAGATCACGGGTGAATATACCGGCGGGGCCGGTTACCGCTTTACGGGGAGACCTGATACAGCCACGGCGAACTAGAACGTCCCCGTATAACCAAGCCGTCTAAGCCGCGTCTGAGAAGCGAGACTGAGCTTTTTGCATTCGGCGAAAGAATTATCGGAAAATTCTATCTTTACCACAGTATCGGGAATTGTTATGCCGGTGAGTGCGGAACAGCCGGAAAAAGCATAGGAGCCTATCTTTTGGATGGTGGAGGGCAGCGTTACGGAAGTCAAGGCGGTACAACCGGAAAACGCTCTATGCGCATCATAATTGGAGCCCTCTATTTCTGTAACCCCTTCGGGAATAACGATGGACGCAAGTTCCTGGCAGCCTCTAAACGTCCCTCCTTCTATTCTGGTCAAATTCGGGGGCAGTGTGATGGACGCAAGGTCCCAGCAGCCGTAAAACGCTAAATTTCCCAGTACCTCAAGGCTTTGGGGCAGGGTAACCGAGGTCAGCGAAGAACAATACCTGAATGCCCCATCTCCTATTTTGACAACGCCTTCGGGCACCACAACACCGGTAATAGTCATTTTCTGAAAGAAAGCTCCTTCACGAATTTCCTTGACGGGCATTCCCTGTATGACTGCGGGTATCTTGACCTCTCTTACTGTGCCGGTGTAGGCGGTAATCACCGCACCCGCAAGGTCTTCGGTCAGGGTTACCTCAAAATCCGCCTCAGTTTGGGCAAACCCCGCTGTTATGCTTATAAGAAAAGCCATACCAACAAAAAATATTTTTCTCATGTTGTGATCCTTCATTCAACGGGGTTTACTATTTTGTATGGGGTGTAGCAAATCGTGTGTATAAACGCAAGGACACGGTGCCCTGCATTGAAAGCGCCGGGCGCTTTTTTCCCCTGCCGGGGCAGGCCCTTCGAGCGCCGGGTTTTTTGGCAGTTTAGGCTAATTCCTTCTATTACAAGTACAAGGAATTACATTTGAGCCGCGAAGGGATCGAACCTTCGACCCGCAGATTAAGAGTCTGCTGCTCTACCAGCTGAGCTAGCGGCCCAAAAACAAGCCGCTACATACTTTTGCGTTCGACAGGACTCGAACCTGCGGCCTACGGATTCGAAGTCGGCATTTAGCGTAACCATATACCCGCCTATAACGGATTTTCTATGACAGTATATAGAAAGGCAGTGTACTAGTCAAGTATTTTTTTTGCCTTTTTTGGACATTATTTTTCCCCATTCGTCCGTTTTTCTCATTTTTTCACTCATTTTCCTACCTACGCATAAAACAGGAATAAAATGAGAAAAAGTGTGAGAAAAGGCGCGGGGGGGTCAAAATCTTTAACTGTTTCCATCGCTTTCTTCCTCCAGGGGGACGGCCCTATGCGGATACTTTCTGTTCCACTCTGAGACGGAACCCCAGGGTGTCAAGAACCTTCATCACCGTATTAAACGAAGGATTGCCTTCCGAAGAAAGGGACTTGTATAACGCCTC
>JAISOA010000012.1 GCA_031275945.1 Spirochaetaceae bacterium | reverse complement strand
CTGATAAGGGCCGTACTGTTCCTTGTTCTTCTTCCGGAAACAAAATTCCGGGTAAGGATCTGGGGTTGACCTATGGAGGTGTCCGGCGACAGGGAGTAAATGCGATCCTGCCCTTGCCGGGAGCTTTGCCAAAATATGGTAAGGGTATCCCCCACAATCACTGGGCGGCCAAAGGATGCATCCCCCCCCAGGCCGCGGGAAAGGTCCGTTCCTCGACTCCAGCCGCTTCCGTCCTCACTGGCCATCATAATCCGGTTGGAGCCCTGGCTGTTATCAAACCAGACCACCATGGTATTTCCCTTAAGGGTAAAGGCCATGGGGTTGTTACAGTACGCGTTATCAACATTTATTTTATTCGGGGCACCGGAAATGGAACCGTCGTTATTTAGGTGGGTTCCGTAAATTTGGGGAGCCTGGCTTTGATACCGGCGTTCCCAGACCGCAAAAAGCTTGCCCTGCTGAACCGAAAGGTGGGGCCGCTGGTTGTCGAATTCGTCGGGATTTGCGTCCGGGGTAATAAAATCCCGGAAACCGGTTATCCTAACCGACTGGGACCAGGACATTCCATTGTCCCGGGAGGATTTTAAAAAAAGCTGAAAGGTGGGCCCCACATCGGCTAACCCGGGAACCTGGGACTGGTAAAGTACATAATCCCTGCCGTTAAAACTTACATACGAAGGCAAAAAGTTAAAGTTTCTTCCCTGTTCTGTGACAAAGCTCTGGAACCCTGTCCATGTAATTCCGTCATCGGAACGGGAATAGTACAGGGAAAGGCCTTCTCTGGTTGTACCCCGGGTAACAAACAAAAGGTACCCGCCGTCGGACCGGGTAAAGATCCTGGGGGCTACGGAACTTTCCGAGCCTAGTTCCAGCTGGTACCGGTCAAAGGTTTCTCCCAGGTCGGAGGAAATAAGAATATCCGTTTCCGTACCCGAAGCGGCCGCGGCAATAAGGATCCTTCCCCGGGCATCAATGGCGGCGCTTAAGATTGCCGGTTCGGTGCCCGCATAGGAGTATGCGGCCACCTGGCTCCGGAGGATCCACGGGGCCCTGCCCTGTTTTACCGCCAGACTAATGTTAATCTGTCCCCCGGAATCGGTGCGGGTGGTTTCCTGCCAGGCAACCACGGACAGATCTCCCCGGTAGGCGGAAACGGGAAAACTCCCGCTTTGAGTTGAAAACAGCCGGGGATCTTCCCAATAGAGCTCCTGGGCAAAAAGCGGGACTAAACCCAGTAAAAACCACAAGAAAACCGGAAATCGTTGATGTTTCATTGATTTAGATTAATCCGAGCCCGCCGTTCAAGTTCAACAACCCGGTTGTTACTGCGGTATTGGGGATTCCGGGCATATATCTGGTTTATCAGCTGTAACGCTCCGATATAATTACTCTGGTTTAGCATCGCACCCGCCTGGACAAACAGCCGTTCCGCTTCGGTGTCTAAGATGTTTCTGCCGGCAACCTGAATCTGGGCAGCCTGATCAAAAAGCCTCCGGGCTTCCTGGTTGCCCGGATTAAGCCGGATTGCCTGGGCCAGATCATTTCTGGCCCCTTCCATCTCGTTCATAACCCGGCCGGTAACAATGGGCCGGGCCCGGGCGGTTAGTTCATCCGAAAGGGCCACGGCGGCGGGATCCGGCAGCGGAGGGGCAAGCCCCACGTCCCGTTCCGCCTGCTCTACAATGGCTGTTATGTTCGGATACCGGGGATTTATTTTTTGAAGGTTCCGAAGATCATTATAGGACTGCATATCCCTTCGTTTGGTTCCCGCCACGGCCTTGTTTACCCTGTCGGCAAAATTTCTGTCAAACTCATCGGGATTCAGTACCTGTTCAATCCGCAGATCCAGAATTCCCGCCTCTTCGTTCATAGGGTATACAAGCCTAACTTTCTGGATATTCTGGCCCGCCAGGGTAAGTTTTCGCAGGCCCTCGCTGCGATCCGCGGCAATAATACTCCGTCCTTCCGTATAGTTTCTTTGGGCCTCGCTTAAAAGCTGGCTCATTTCCGCATACAGGGGGGCGGTTACCGGTATGGTCCTGCCGGAACGGCGGCCTATCCGGATCATCCCCCGCCAATAGTCAAGTTCCGGGTTATTATTTTCCTGCTGGGTAAGCTTCCAGCGGTTTTCTGCCCGGGTTAATAGTTCTTCCGCCTTGTCGAAATCCCCGCCCCTGTATGCGTCATCGACCTGGGCCACTAATTCCCGGACATCCCGTACCACCTCTTCATTTAAGAGCCGGGCTATATCCGCATCCAGATTGGGGAGCGCCGTTTCACGCTTATCCCAGGTAGCTTGATCATCTTCGTAAACCAGGGACTGGTAATAGGCGGCCCCCGCCTGTTCCACCCGTCTCATGGCGGTTTCATAATCACCCTGGTTTAGAGCCCCCTGGGCTTCCACATAGTACCGGTCCCCTTCCTGGCGCAGGGCCGCGGCCTGGGCGGACTGGGATTGGGCGGTGGCGGCCATGGACCGGGACCGGGACCGGACAGTGTCCAGCCGGTTTGCAATACCCTGGACCGAATCCCGAAGGACCTGGACCCGGGATGCGGCGCTTAATTCACCGGATTCGGCGTTGTACTGATCGACAAGATTCTGCAGATCCTGCTGGTTTGCCCTGGTAAGGCCGTCCATACGGCCCAAAATTTCCGCAGCCGCGGTGGGGTGTTTAGATACATATTCGGACTGATCCCGGGTCTTGGCTCCCTCCAGCAGGGCAAGGCCTTCCTGGAATTCCTGTTCCCTGGCCAATACCTGGTTTTCCATAACTCCGTTTGCGATGGTATAGCGCCTGACGGCGGAATCTTCCTCCTGGGCGGCAATTCTATCCACCAGGGCGGACACCAGGGCGCCTATTTGGTCCATATAGGCCCCTCCCCCCGAACCGGGGTAGATATCCTCCAGAGCATGGTACTCCGCCCCTTCCTGGCGAACCGCGGCAACCAGGGCTTGGGCTTCCTGCCGGATCTGGCGGAGGGTATTAAAATTGGTCTGTTCCAGCCGTATTAATTCCTCGGGGTCTCCTCCGTTTCGCCATACCGCCACGGTATCCCCGTCCCCAACGGCCGTATACCGGTTCCCCAGCCGGCCTAGGGTCCGCAAATGATCCGACGAGTCCGCCAGAGAGCGGAACCGCAGGAAATTCTCCGCCTCGCCCTGAGGAACGGCCTGGTTGAACAGGGTAACTTTTTGGCCGCCGGTATCGTAGCGATTCCAGCGGATCTCCAGATCCACCGGCAGGGCCGCATAGCCTGCCAGGACCTCCGCCTGGGCGCCGATTCTACTGTAATTAAAGGATTTGGCCTCTTCGACTGCTGCGGTATACACAGACCGGACCTTGGCATCCATCAAATCCCTGGCCCTGGAAACCGCGGTATCCCACAGGCTGTGGTAGACCCCTAGCATGCCGTCCCGGGGATCGTCGGCCCGTCCTTCCATCAGCATAAGCGCAAAGGCCAGAAAATTCCTGTCCCTGTTCTGGGGATTTGCCTGCCTAAGCTGGGTCAGATCTTCCCGAAAGGCCGTATCGGTCCCGGCAAAGAGGTTCTTCAAATCCGTAAGCCGGTCCATTTCCGCTCCTACCCGGTTATAGATATTTCGGTACGCGGTAAGATTCTGCATTTCAATACCCTGGTTTGCCTGGGCTCCCAGATCGTTTACGGCATTTAAGAGGCCGGCGGCAATTGACGTAAGGGTTCCGGTATTGCCCTCCAACACCGTAATTCCCTGCCGGGTCCGGTTTTCAACCGCGGCTCCGTATCCGGCCCTAAAGAAATCCGCCTGGTATATATCTAATCCCCCCGCATATGTCCTTAGGGCTTCGGCATAGGCTCCCCGGGCTATGAGATCCTGGCCCTGGGTTAAAATTTCTTCCAGCCGGCGCTGGTTTGACTTAAAAAGGGCCACTTCCCGGGTGCGGTTGATAAAATCCTGGGTTTCGGTGATCCGCTGGGGATCCAGTTCCAGAAGTTCGGTACTTAGGGCTAGAACCCGGGCGTCGTCTATGGGATACTTTTCCAGTTCATCCAAAAGAAGCTGGGCGGTATAATTGTAGGCATCCCGGGCCCGCAGGATCCGTTGAATCCGGGCCTGGGCCTGCTCAAATTCAATACCACCCCGTTTGCCATAGCCGCTGAGGATCCGCAGGGCTTCGTTATAGCGTTTTTCCGCAATTAATTCGTCCGCCGTGGACAGGATATCTTCCTGTTGACCCTTCCCGTAAAGGGCCGGAAGAGCGGCAAAAAGAGTAAACACTATAATTGCCGGGCGAAGCCAGTGCCCCGGACTGCGCAGTCCGAAGGGCTTCCGCCTTTTTCGGCGGCCTTGCAACATCAATTGGTATACCTTATTTAACTATCGGTTGACGAATTATACCACTATAATAAATAATAATACGAGAGGAAATAAATATCCTACCGATAAATAAAATAATAGACAGACGGCACAGATAGGATATATTTAAGTAATAGACATGAAAAAGCGCGCTTTATTATTGGGATCTTTATTCCTCTTTCTTTGCCTTCCCGGCGGGACCCAGGGTATTGGCAACGATGCCTACGGTTCCCTTTCGGATATTTACAATGCCGATGGGAATGCGGGGCTTACCAGTTTTCCGGTGCTGTTGATTCCCATGGGGGGCCGGGCCGAAGGTATGGGTACCGCCTTTGCCGCTTTAGCGGACGATCTTACTTTTATCGAATGGAATCCCGCCGGTTCTTCCATGCTCGGTTTTGCCGAATTGGGTTTTTTTCATAACAATTGGATCGCGGATACCAAGGTGGAGGGCATAGTTTTTGCCTCCCGATTCAACGATCTGGGTTACGGGGCGGGGGTAAAGTGGCTGTACAGCCCGTTTTCTGAATACAACATGTACGGCGACAGGGTTTCCAAGGGCTACTACTCCGAAGTGGTGGCTTCGTTAAATATGTCCTATAATTTTCTTGCGGGGTACTATTTTTCCGGGGTTTCCGTAGGGGCAAACATCAAAGGGGCTTTCCGGTTTATGCCGGATTATACGGACACCGACGATACGGGGAATAACGACGGAGAGCTTATCTCCGGTTCGGGACTCTCCCAATCCGCGGCCATGGCCATGGTGGATCTGGGGGCCCTAACCCGCTTTAACCTGTTTAAATTTTACAACGCCCGGGAAAAAAACACCTCGGCGGCCCTGGTGATCCGGAATCTGGGCCCCCCGGCGAAAAACGATCCCTTGCCCACCTCGCTTACCGCTGCCCTGGCATATAAGCCCCTGCGGCCCCTAACCCTGTCTTTTGACTTTACCTTGCCCTTAAATATGCAGGACATACGCCTGTCGGAAAAACCCTATTGGGCAGTGGGGACCAACGTACAAATCACCGATTTTCTGTCCATGCGGGCGGGCCTTTTGGGCCGTTACGGCGGCTACCGGCTTAGCATAGGAAGTGCGATAAACCTGGGAAAGATCAGCCTGGATTTGAATTACTCCCTGGATTTACTTACCCAGATTACTCCCCTTAACAGGATAAGCCTGGGGGCCCGCTTTAATTTTGGGGACCAGGGCCGGCAGGAAAAATCCGACCAGGTGGATGCCCTGTACCTTTCCGGCCTGGATGCGTATACCGAGGGGAATTACGAACAGGCAAAAATCTACTGGGAAGAGGCCCTGGAGATCAATCCCCGTTTCGATCCCGCCAGGGAGGGGATCACCCTTATTGGGGATTCCGACGCCCTGGATACCCGGATTGAACAGATGCAAACCCTGGATTTGTACGAATAAGTTCCCGTAATCCGAAGGCCGGATCTTCCGGCAGAGAACATGCCGCTTGATTCTCCGGCAAACTTAAAGGACCACCGGAACTTCAGTTTTTAGAGTTTCCCGTACATCTATAAAACAAGGCGGCTATTTCTTTTTGCCAAAAACCCGGTAATTAATATACGGAAAAAGGGCGTGGCGCTTTTCCAGGGCCGCCAGCCATTCGGTGCTGATGTGGTTGCTCCCCAGGGCTTCGTAAATTGTCGTAAAATTTCGCAGGGCCCCTTCCAATTCTTTTTCCGCATATTCCCGGGTGGTTTTTTCGTCCCCCTGCGGGTTAAGGGGCTTTGACCAATCGGTACTTTGGGCCAAAAGTATTTCCCGGGCCGCCTGATTGAGGGCCCGTTCCTTAAGCCCCGTGTCCGCGGGGAATCGTTCGGTCATCTCGATCATCCGCTGGATGGAACGGAATATGTGCCGGTATATCCAGTCATTTGAAGCGTCCAGCAGCATGCCGCCATAGCCGTCCCGGAGAGAAGACGAGTATTCAGGTTCTGAAATCTGGAAAGGAAGATCCGAACCTTGATCAAGGTAATCCTGGGGGGAAAGGATATCCACGGTACCCCGAAGGGCAATCTCGTGTATCAGGGCCTCTAAAAAAAACGGGCCCTCATACCAGCCGTGGCCCAGGCCGGCGGCGTCAATGACCCAGACGCTTACAGCTTCATTTTCCAGATGCCTGCGGGCCTCTTCCAGCCGGGAAAGCCGCAGGGCCAAAAAATCCCGGGCCTGCTCGCAGGCCAACTCCCGGGCTTCTTGGGGTTTATAGAGGGTCTTTTTTTTCCCGTCCTCCTGCCAGTACCGGTACCCGGTGGAACACCGGCAGTCCCCCGGACCCAGCAGGGGCTTAAGGGCCTCCAGAGAAAGTTCATAACCGGCGTCCAGGAAATGCATCTGGTATATTCCGGGACGAACTTTAATAAGTTCCTTCAGATCCGTCAGGGCCGTAATATCCCTGGCAAACACCGTAAGACCCGAAGGAGTTTTTACCGGATTAAAAATGCCCGCCCTGGCCGGAGGCCGGCCCAGAATAAGGGCATGGGAATCCACTACCGTATAGGAAAAATGATACTCCATAAGGTCCTGCCCTAGGGCGGCGGTCCAGCCCAGATCGGGAAGCCAAAAGCCCGAGGGGGCCCTACCCAGGTACCGGCGATGGTGAATCAGGGCGGTTTCTATCTGGGCATGAACAGCCTCACTCATGGATGCATAAAAGGGCAAAAATGCCGCAGTCGCGGCGGTACCAAGAAATTCCACCCGGCCTTTTTTCTGAAAGCCTGCGAAGGCTCCCAGCAGATCCATGCCGTACCGTTCCGTCAGGGATATGCGCCGTTCTATGTCCTGGTTAAAATAAAATCTGCTTAAGGACGATAATTCCGCATCGGATCCGGAACGATCCAGTTCATGCCGCCCGAAGTCTATGCGCTTATCCAGCCACGCGAGGTATTTTTCCATAAGCCGTTTATCCTGGAACATCGCACATAAGGAGGGAGAAAGCACCATGCCCAGCCGGAAAGGAACCCCGGAGTTTTCGAGCCGGCCAAAGAGTTCCAGCAGGGGAATGTAAGTTTCGGAAACCGCCTCAAAAAAATTCTGTTCTTCAGGGCTAAGGACGGCGGCGCCGGAAAAAGAAACAAAAGGCTCGTGGCCGTTGATGATAATGCAAAGACAGGGTTTGTTCATGATCGAAAGCGGGAAACCCCATCGGCATTGCGGAGTATGATAAGATCCGCCGCTCCGGAAAGCCATAACAGCGGACAGGAGAGGATGTCCTTATTTTCCGGGCCGTTAAAAAACCGGGGAAGGGTAAAGGGCCGGGAAACCGTTAAAATTCTGCCAAGCCCCCGGGCCCGCAGTTCAAGGCGGAAGTTTCCGTTCCCCGGCGGAAACCCCAGGTACCAGGAATTATCGTTAAGCCCCACGGGAACAACAAACGATTCCACCGGCTTGGAATCCACAAGTTCCATAATCCGCAGTTCATATCCTTCAAAACGGGAGGATTGTTCACAGGTTTCCCTGTCCAGGACCTTGATCTCCCAAAATGCATATACCCACTGGGGATCCCGGAGCAGGACCTCCAGGTAGGTAATGTGGTATTGCCGGGGAAGGGGGGCGGTGGTTAGCCCCGGTGCTTCGGAAAGGGGCTGGGAAGCATCCTCTTCAAATTCGGCGTCCAGTAGCTCCCGGATAATAAAAAGCCGGTCAAGATCCGGGGGTACATCGATCCCCGACGCATCCGCCATGGTAAATAGTTCCCTGGTAGTTAAGCTTTCCAGATATAGTTTAAATTCCGCCGCATCCCGACCCATACCCGGTTGATCATGGGGAAAAAAGATTCTCCGTGTCAAGGTGGTAAACCGACGCTATTTCCGGTCCCGGTTCTTTTAGTCCCGCCTTCTCTAGGAATTCCAAAAAATAATCCGGCAGGGAAGCGCTAATTTCCCGTCCCTGTCCCAGCAAGACTGGGGGGAGGTATAGAGAACGGGCATGG
>JAISOA010000156.1 GCA_031275945.1 Spirochaetaceae bacterium | reverse complement strand
TATGTTTCCGCTTCGCCTCCTCCGGCCCGGCCTAAGCAAAGGGTCTTTACGCCTAAAACCCTGGTAAAGGCCAAGGGTTCGGTTTCGGACCGGCTTAAGGAACTGTCGGGCCGCTCTTACGATGTCTACGAAAATCGGTTCCTTGTAAAGGCCCGGAATGCGATCCGTAAAGTTCTGGGAACCGGCAAGGGGCTTTTCTTTAACCTTCCCGAAGAAGCGGAAGATCTGGTGTACAATTTTCTTCGGGATCATTATTCGGATCCCTACATGGATTGGGAAGACAGCGCAGAACGGAGGAACCTTTTGGAAATGGGCTTTGATCTGCCTTCGCTCTTCCCGGTGATCGACGAATGTTACCGGGCCTTATAACAGAAAACGCAGGAATAGGACATGGCTGTAAAAAACGAAGCACGAAAAAAAGGATTTTTTATTACCCGCCTCCGGAGTTTTTTTGAACACCGGGCTCTGTGGATGTACTTTCTTTGTGATGAAGCCCGAAAATCAGGGGCAAATCCGGAGCGGTTTGCTCCCGGGGCCATACGCCGTTGCGGCAGTTACCATGGCATGCGGGCCCTTACGGGTTTGCAGGATGCGGCAGCCCACCAGGGGCAGCAGACCGGGGGCAGTTGCAGACTGCTAAAGAAAAAGCTTTTTTCTTCTGTAGGCAGGGCGGTTTTTGAAATGAAGCTCCTTCGAGTTTCGGACGATGTCTTTGACGTGGATTTTTATTACTGCCCTCTGGTTGCGGCCTGGAAAAAACAGAACTGTTCCGATCGGGAGATAGATACGATGTGCGACTGGGCCATGGAAGGGGACCGGGGCATTGCCGAAATTTTTGGATGCGAATTGGAACTGCCAAAAACCATCGCCAAGGGAGACGGGATCTGCCAAATCCGGTTTAAGCGAAAAAAGCAGCCATAGGGCCCCGCCGTTTTTGTCCGGGGTTCAGGGATAGAAAAAGTTTAAAAGGGACGAATAGAAGACCATGGGATTTTTATACGAGACGCATCTTCATACCCGTCAGGCCAGCGCTTGTGCGGTTTCCCGGGGGGCGGAGTATGTGCCACGGTACCTGGACCTGGGCTTTACCGGAATCATGGTAACCGATCATTTTTTTAACAGTAATACGGCGCAAGACCGCTTGCTGCCATGGGCCGAATGGGTTAGGGGTTTTTGTTCCGGTTACGAAGATGCCCGGAACGAAGGGGCAAGGCGGGGGTTGGATGTATTTTTTGGCTGGGAAGAAACCTTTGACGGGGACGACTACCTTGTTTACGGTCTGGACGGGGAATGGCTTTTGGAACATCCGGAAATAGTCCGGTGGACCCGGGAAGAACAATTTCGGGAAGTTCACCGTGCCGGGGGCTGCGTGGTCCATGCCCACCCCTTTCGGCAGCATGATTATATTGACGCGGTACATTTGGCTCCGTATCTTATTGACGCCGTGGAGGCCGCCAATGCGGGAAACCACAGGGCCCTCTATGATGCCCAGGCCTGTGAATATGCCCGGGTTTTGGGGCTTCCCGCGGTAGCCGGTTCGGATATCCACAGTGCGGCGGATCTGGAGAACGAAGAACCCTATGGCATTGAACTTGAAAAAAAACTGTCTTCTATAGCCGATTATGTAGCTCTTATATTAACAGGAGGAAAAATCGGCCTCCATATACCGCCGGGGCGCTGCGAATTCCGCCCCAACGAGGAAGACAAGCCCCTGGTGTTGCAGGCGGAGATTAGGGACAGGGGGGACAAGAGTTCCGGCCTTAGGCGGATAAGTTTTAACGAGCTGGCAAGACAGCTAAAAAAAGCCGGTTAATTCAACGTCGATGCCGTTGCGCCGGTAAAGCAGGGGGTGAGTATGCAAAAACTCAAGGTGGGGATAATCTGCGGGGGAAAGTCCGCGGAACACGAAGTATCCCTTCAATCGGCAAAGAATATATACGAAGCCATTGACAAAGAAAAATTTATCCCCCTTCTTATCGGAATAGAAAAAAACGGCCGGTGGATCTTTGGCCCCCAAGATCGGATAGGTGATTTTATCCTTGATTCGGAAGATCCCGCCAAGATACATCTTGCCTCTGGTACCTGCGATGTGGTCCTGCCTCCAAAAAGCGAAGGAAATCTTTTGATGTACCGGAGCCGCCGTGTTCTGGAATCCCCGCCGGAGCGGAAAGAACCGGAGGCCGTACACATAGACGTGTTCTTTCCCATACTCCACGGACCCTTTGGTGAAGACGGTACGGTCCAGGGCCTTCTTAAACTGGCGGAAGTTCCCTTTGTCGGTCCCGGAGTACTTGGTTCCGCCGCGGGGATGGATAAGGATGTAATGAAACGTCTGTTAAGGGACAGCGGAATTCCCATAGGAAAATTCATGGTACTCCGGAATTGGGAGCCCCCCCCCTCCTTTGCGGAAGTTTCGGAAAAGCTGGGGACCCCTGTTTTTGTAAAGCCCTGCAACATGGGTTCCAGCGTGGGGATAAACAAGGTCCATGACGAAGAAAGTTTTCGCCGGGCCCTTAAAACGGCCTTTGTTTACGATACCAAGCTAATCCTGGAAGAACATATCCGGGGCAGGGAAATAGAATGTTCGGTTCTGGGGAACGAAGCTCCCAGGGTGTCCCTGCCCGGCGAGGTAAGGGCCCATAGGGATTTTTATTCCTACGAGGCCAAATATATCGACGCCGCCGGAGCGGCACTGGAAATTCCTGCCAAGCTTTCCCCTGAACAGATCCGGACAATCCAGACCCTGGCGGTAAAAACGTTCCGGATCCTTGAATGTCAAGGGCTTTCACGGGTAGATTTCTTTCTTATGGAAGACGGTGCGGTGCTTGTGAACGAGATCAACACCCTGCCGGGATTTACCAAGATCAGCATGTACCCCAAACTATGGGAGACCAGCGGTATATCTTATACGGAACTTATCACAACGCTTATTGAACTGGCACTGGCACGGTTTGAAACGGAAAAGAACCTTAAAACCAGCTACAGCTGATTTTAAGGAATAGAGTTGTTTAAAAACTTCAGTTTTTAAACAACAACCGCTTAAAAACAGCAAAATGCGGAGCATTTTGCCTAGACTTGTTCAATAACCAACCGGGTTATTGAACAAGTCCAATAGAGTTGCGTAAAAAATTCAGTTTCTGAACCACAATCCCTAAAAAACAATTTGCCGGTTAAAGTCCAACGGACTTTAACCGGTACTAAGCGCAGGTTAGCGGATAAACAACAAGAAACCGAAGGTTTCCGTTATCGAACACATCCAACGTTTCCGCCGGTGGATGTCATATCCGGCGGGTTACTTTTTGGATCCAGCCCCGGCAGGTTCCATTCTGCGGGGATCCTGGCGGGCTGGCCGCTGGAATCCACAAAGGCCCAGGTAACCTTGGCTGCGGCGATAAGATCCGTTCCCCGTTTTATTTCCTGGGCAATAACCCCGCTCACCGCCCCCTTTTTAATGGGCCAGGACCGGATGCACAAGGTATCATCCACCACGGCGGATTTTTTGTAATCGATCTCTACCCGGGCCACGTAGACCCCATAACCGGTCCGTATAACCGCAGGATAGTCAAACCCTATGTCCCTAAGGAATTCATACCGGGCATATTCAAGGTAGTTAAGATAATTTGCGTTGTTTACGTGACCATAGCTGTCGCATTCATAGGTGCGGACGGTCAATGTGCATTCACAAACCACGGAATCTAGTATAGACTGTGGAGCCGGTGTTTTTCAAGAACTCCGGCAGAAGGTGGTGTAATATGTTCCGTTACTGCCCGTTCTGCGCTTCGGAAAAAATTAGCTTTGAAAAACGCAGAGTTTTTCGCTGTCCCGGCTGCGGATTTACCTACTACCACAATACCGCGGCGGCCGTTGCCGGGGTAGTTAAAACCGCTGCGGGGCTTATCCTGTTAACCCGGGCCAAGGAGCCGGGCAGGGGTAAGCTGGATCTTCCCGGGGGGTTTGTGGATCCCGGCGAAGGCGCCATGGATGGACTGCGGCGGGAAATTATTGAAGAACTTGGCTGGGATCCGGGACCCCTGGGCGGCGCCGGGGAAAGGCCATGCCGTCTCTTTGCTTCGTTTCCAAATACATACGTGTACAAAACTATACCCTACAATACCTGTGATCTGTTCTTTTCCCTGGATGCCCCGGAGTTGACCGAAAAGGATCTCGTTATCGAAGCCGAAGAAATTTCCGGACTCCGCTTTATACAACCCGAAGATATAGATCCGGATAATCTGGCCTTTGAATCGGTAAAGCGGGCGCTGAGGGTTTACTTGAATTTGGGGACATAGGCCGATCCCGTACAGCTCCAAGCCCGCGCGTATATTTGCCGGCGCCCGGAATTGCATGTTTTTTGTAACCTTGACGCTTTTTCCCTTTCTTGGCATGGTTAAGGTATGCTGTGTTGTTCATCCTGTATTGAAAAATCCGTACCCCAGGAATACCGGGAAGCTGCAGAGGCCCTTTTCCCTTCCGCCGGCACCGGACCCCGGGGACCGCTTAAACCTGCAATTCTGGCTTTTGCCCAAGCCCTGGGGGTAGAGGCGGCTTACCTGAAACTGGATGCCAGCCGGGAACTTACCACGTATCTTACGTCCTTTCAAAATAACCTGGATCTTTTAATTCAAAAAACCTGGGTAGAAAAGGCCGACGAAGACCGTAAGGAAAGACTGCTAAGCCGCATTTCTGGTTTTGTTTCCCTTATCGAGAAGGCGTATTATGCAGAAGCCCTGGGGGAATTCAGCTCTATTCTAGATGAACTTGCGTGGCTGCTTTTTGGATCCCAAAGCCGCAGAGAAGATTTTTTTGAATATGCCTTTCGCATTGATTACCAAATGGGGCTGTTCTGGTGGTATGGAGGGCAGATAGGGCGTCTGTATTCACAGGAAAAGGG
>JAISOA010000145.1 GCA_031275945.1 Spirochaetaceae bacterium | reverse complement strand
GTGATCAAATTCGTATTCGGTATCCAGAAGAAAATCCTTAAACACCCCCGGTTCAATCTGAATTACCTGAAAAAAGGTCCGCATTTCTTCTTCCCGCTTGCTTTCTTTTTCCGCCAGTTCCCGTTCCATCTCCTTGGCCGCCGAAATATCCTCAAAACTTCCCAGGATATAAAAGACGCTTAAACCCTGGTCTACGACATTAAAGGCGGTTCGCAGAATTTTTTGCTGGCCGCTGATCCGGTCCACATAGGTAAATTCCTTAATGGGGTTAATATCTTCCAGCATCGCCGTATCGAATTGGCGGTTTAAGACCATGTTAAAATAATCGTCCAGGATCTCCTGTTCCTTGGCCTTAAGGGACGATGCAAGAAAAGCGGTTAATTTTTTTCCTTCGATTTCATCGGTCCCCAGGATCGTTTCCATCGGTTTTGAATAGGCCCCCTGAATAACGAATTCCCTGTTCAGCAGGAATATCCCCGCCTTAAGATTATCCTTCATGGCGGTAATAGTGTCCCGTTCTACCTGCAGTTCCCCGGTTAACCGGTTAACCTGCCGGTCTTTGAGCATCCTAATCTGTTCGTATACTATCGTTAGGACCGTTACCAGCACATAGACCCCGTTGATCCTGGTGTATCTTTCCGCATCATAACTGTAATCGGCCACCCCGGGAATAACCGTGATAACCAGGAGCGCGCAAAAAAGAAGACCCGAATAGAGCATCCCTAGGTGAAAGCCCAGGACGAAGATCGCTATCAAGGGAAACGCAAATATCCACAGGCCCTCAAAACCGTCGGAAGCCCCGCTGAATATAAAAAACAGGCACAGCAATCCAAAGGCGCCGACGCCAATGCCCCCGGGGATTTCGAGGGGTATATTCTTCCGTAGAAGAAAGACAAGAACAAGGCAAAGGGCCGCCATAGTCAAGTCTGCGTATGCCCGGATGGTATCACCCTCTAAAAGAATAGGGATGCCAAAGGCGATTAAGAAAACGCCTCCCACCAGAAGCGCGGTGTTAAGAACCACGTAACGTATGGATTTGTCCAGATCTCCGGTCTTTCCACTGGTAGTAAGATTTGTTAAAAAAGAAGCTACGGACATGTTAATTTCTCCCTTTAATGGATTCGATGGCCACCGAAAGGGTAAAAACATCCGACTCGAAGATGGTAAAGGGAATGCAGATAACTCTGGCCTGATCCTGGGGCCACTTAACCTGATGATTCTGGCCCAGAACAATGGAAGGAAGGCTTATAACAAGGCGAAAATCTTCTTCCAGTCCCTTTTTGGCATTTCCTGCGATAATATTAACAAGTTCCCCTACCGCGTCTACCACTTCGTCGTCGATGGAACTATGCTTTGTTCCGGTAAGAATATCGGTGATCCGTATGGCCAGGGGTTCGTTCATGCCGATTACCACGGCCCCCCGGGCTTCGCCGCTAAGGCCGATGATTCCGGAAATATCCCCATCGGTTCCCGCTTCTTTTGCCAGAAAATAGGGGCGCTCCGCGGAAATCTCGGTTCCCACAATTTCCTTGAAGGCATTTTTACTTACTTCAATAAAAGGTTGAATGTACTGATCCATAAACAAGCTCCTCTCTAGGTTTCGAGGTCCGTGCTAAAAAACAATTTTTGACACTTTTTCTGCAAAAATTTTTTCATTTACGGGTTTAACAATATAATCGGTGGCGCCGGTTTTTAACGCTTCGACCACATTGTATTTTGCCGATTCACTGGTTACCATAATAATCGGCAGGTTTTTATATTGTTCCATGCTGCGGACTTCTTTTAAAAAATCAAGTCCCGAAAGTTCCGGCATGTTCCAATCC
Source organism: Spirochaetaceae bacterium (assembly GCA_031275945.1). GTDB lineage: Bacteria > Spirochaetota > Spirochaetia > Treponematales > Breznakiellaceae > JAISLT01. The sequence goes on along the minus strand of JAISOA010000145.1, from coordinate 4,746 downwards.
AGAAGTACCAGGTGAACGGTTTGATTTTGAAGCTGCAATAAGGCCTCTTTCCCGTTTCCTGCCTCAACAAATTTACAGGGTATTTTTAATTCCGAAAAGGTATTTTTTACAATATTTCTCATGATACGGGAATCATCCACAACTAAGATTGTTTTCATAATCCGCTTGTCCCCCAGGTCTTTTTGGCCGATAATATAATTTAATGGCGTTTTGCATTTGTACCATAAAAGTTATTGCTTTGTCTATATGTCTTGCCGGTTTTTCTTTTCCGCTTTTTTCGGCCGACGTAGCCGTGGCGTCTATAGAAGACGATTCTGCCCTTAGGGTTTCCATCCGGGACTCGTGGCTTACCAAAAACCCTTCGGAGGTCCTGAGGAATAGGCCCTTCATCCGCACCCTGCCCGGAGGCGGGTCCGTTCAGGTTAGGGCGGAATGGAGGAACAACGAGGTGTTGGTCATCCTTGCCCGGGAGAGAAACGGATCTTACACTGGCTGGGCCCAGGGTTCCTGGATCTATTCCCGCAACCTGAGTACCGGCGCTCCGGAACGGATACGGATTTTTTTACGGAGCGATCCCATGGCCTATGTACAGTTCCGGCCCCTGGGAAGTGATAAAAGCCAGCTGGATGTGGTTGTCCAGGAGGCCTATATAGTCCGGGGACTGCCCGTAGGCCTTCCCTTTGCCCGGCTTCTTTCTTTACCCGTGGAAGAGATCCTGGCCGCCGCCGGCGACCGTTTTCCCCGGCCTTACTTTGATCCGGACCCGCGGATGTACCGGGATATACGTTCCTTTGTCGGCAAGGTCCGCTCGGCCCTGCCGTCTCTTAGGTTCCAGGACGACGGCGCGCTGGATGAACATAACCGGTACGTGTTTATTGAAACCCTGGCGGGACAGGGTGGAACGCCGGGACTTAACTGTTCGGGCTTTGCCAAGTGGATCGTGGACGGCATGCTCCGGCCTGTAACGGGAAGGCGCCTTAGCATTGGGGCCCTTAAAGTTCCGGTAAGCCCCCGGACTTCTTCCCTGGCGGCCAATTACGAAAACCGGGATCCCCTTTTTGGTTTAGACTGGACCAGGAATCTGGGTCTGGAGGCGGCCCGGACGCTTCGTTCCCCCTCGTTTGCAACGCTGGAAAATATCGAAGTCCGGCAGGGAACCTTTGCCGCCCTGGTTGATCGCCGGGGGGAACGGGCCGCCGTAAAAAATTATCCCGCATTTCTGCTTAATGCAGGGTTCAGTGTAGAGGGCCTGCGGCCCCTGCTGTATACCCTGGCTGTCAACGAGCCCGGCTATCTGTACCTTGCCGCGGTGAGCCGGGAAGGGGCCACGGCCCTTCCCCTGCGGCAGTACTACCATGTGGCGGTGCTGGTTCCGTATTTTAACGAATACGGGGTTTTTCAAGCGGTGGTCTTTGAAAGCGCCGAAGAAACAAATCTTGCGGGGTTTATCCGGCGCCATCCCCAGGGCATGGTGAACCTGGTAAGAATCCCCGTGGAGGGGGTCTTTGATCCCTAGGAGCCTGTTGCATTTGCGCGAAGCGCAACAAGCCCTAGCATAGATCCGGGGCTGTGCAGGGAAAGCCGGTATATGGTATAATTATACCATGGGTATCCTTGGGAGGGGAGGGAAGGGCAAACCGTTTGCCCCGGGAATACGGGGCGTTGCCTTTGACCTGGATGGAACCCTCTATCCGAATTACCGCTTTTACTTCCGTTTATTTCCCCTGCTTCTTGCCCATCCCCGGTTTTTTAGGGCCTTTGCCGTAGTACGCCGCCGGCTGCACCGGCAGGGAAGCGCCTGCTCCCAGACTTCTTTTTACCGGGAACAGGCTTCCCTTATGGCTTCGATCCTTGGGAAAGAATCCGGCTTTATCCTGGAAAAATCCGAACGTCTTATTTACCGGGGCTGGGAACCCCTCTTTGCCCGGATACGGCCCTTCTCCGGGGTACGGGAAACCCTGGCAGCGTTCCGGCACGGGGGGTTTAAACTGGGGCTCCTCTCCGATTTTCCTCCGGTCCGCAAAATTTCCTTCCTGGGACTTGAGGGCCTTTTTGATGCGGTCCTTTCCACAGAGGAAACCGGACGGCTTAAACCCGACGGCATTCCCTTTGCCGCTTTGGCCCGTTCTCTTTCCCTTAGTCCCGAAGCAATTCTCTACGTGGGAAACAGCCCCCGGTACGACATTGCGGGGGCCCGGGCCGCGGGAATGCACACCGCGCTGATCCGGCGGAGCCCCCTTAGTACCGGCCGGTGTTCCGGCGACGGCGGAGCGGACTTTGTTTTTAAAGACTATCGTCAATTACAAAAATATGTGTTAGGCTTGGCAAAATGACTGTGTTTACCATTGGAAATGTTGTAGTCCTGGGAATCTGCCTCGTGGTGATATTTTTTGTACGGTACATGGACCGGGGAAACCGGTCGGTTGATCTTGCCCGGGAATACGGTAAACGGCTTAAGGAAGATATTGCGGGGTTTGCGGAAGAAAAAGCCCAGGCGGTTAAAGATTACGGGGTGGAATTGGAGGTGCAAAAAAGTTCCGCCAAGGAACTGCTTAACCGGCTTATCCAAACCAATGCCCAAATGGATGAAAAAACGGAGGCGGCGCTTATCCGGATAGGCGAGGTTACCCGGATAGGGGAACGGATCAGCGCATACGATACATCCATGGAAGATCTGATACGAATGACCGCCCGGGTAGAAGAAAACATGAACCGCCTGCGGGAAGAATCGGCGTTTGTGGAACAGGCGGCAAAGAAGATAGGGGAACTGACAAAGCAGGCGGGGAATCTGGAAAAAAATATAGGGAAACTAGAACTGCAATTTGAACAGGAAAATACCGCCGCTCTGGAAAAGACCGCGGAGGCCCTTATTGCCCAGGTTCGCGAAAAAGTGGAGGACCTTAAAGAGACGGCGGAAGCCGTAGAGCGGCGGGTGGAGGAACACCGGGCTGCGATGGAAACCGCGGATGAGGAACGGGCGGCCCGGCTGGAACAGGAGACGGAAACCATTAACAGGACCCTTAGGGAAGCGGCGGAGGCCGTAGAGCGGCGGGTGGAAGAACACCGGGCCGCGGTGGATCAGATAGACACGGAACGGAAGATACAACTGCAGAAGAATACGGAAACCATCAATAAGATCTTTGCCGAAGCGGCGGAAAATGCGGAATGGCGGGTGGAAGAGTACCGGACCGCGGTGGATCAGATAGATGCGGACCGGAAAGCCCGGCTCGAGCAGGATGCGGAAGCCGCCCATAAGATTTTTGCCGAAGCGGCGGAGGAAGCGGAACGGCGGGCGGCAGAGTACCGGGCGGCGATGGATGCGGCGGAGACGGAACGAGCGGCCCGGCTACAGCAGGAAGCGGAAACCATTACCAGGACCCTTAAAGAAGCGGCGGAGGAAGCGGACCGGCGGGCGGCAGAGTACCGGGCGGCAATGGATGCGGCGGAGGGGGAACGGGCGGCCCGCTTGCAGCAGGATGCGGAAGCCATTACCAGGACCCTTAAAGAAGCGGCGGAGGAAGCGGAACGGCGGACGGCAGAATACCGGGCGGCAATGGACGCGGCGGAAGGGGAACGGGCGGCCCGCTTGCAGCAGGATACGGAAGCCGCCCATAGGATCTTTGCCGAAGCGGCGGAGGCCGTAGACCGGCGGGTGGCAGAGTACCGGGCCGCGATGGACGCGGCGGAGGGAGAATGGAAGGTCCGGCTGGCGCAGAATATGGAGATACTCAACAGAACCTTTGAAGAGGCCCTGGAACGGGCTGCGGGCCGTTCGGATAAACTGGAAGAGGACGCCCTGGTGAAATTACGGGAAGAGGCCCTGGTACGGGTTCGCCGTTTTCAGGATACGGTGGAAGAAAAATTCCGGGACTACCATAAAAACGCCAAACTTAGGGTAGAGGAAATTCAGGGGCTAATAAAATCATACAAAGAAGAATGGCAGCGGGATCATGCGGATCTTGAGGAAAAACAGAAGGAGTATCAGCTTGCTTGGCAGCGGGATCACGGGGAGCTTGAGAAAAAACAGAGGGAATACCTGCTTACCTGGCAGCGGGATCATGCGGATCTTGAGGAAAAACAGGAGGAGTACCGCCTTGCCTGGCAACGGGATCTGGAAGCCATGGATGCCTTGGCCTTTTCCCAGCGTAAGCAATGGGAAACCGCCATGACAACGACGGAGGAAAGAATTGCCGCCCTGGGCGAAACCCTGGCTCACAAAGCTGCAGAGGCCGAAGAGCAGATCCTGCAAGAGGTGGATCAGCGGCTGGCTGCGTACCGGGAAGACCAAAGGCAGCAATGGGAACACCTTGAATCTATGACGGGTGACGCCCAGAAGCTTGACGAGCAGCTGCGGCTGATTATGAAGGAAGCCCAGGCCCGGGTTCTTCGGGATTTTACCCTTTTTGAAGAAGAGCAGCGGCAGGAACGGGATCGGGCCGGGGCGGCTCTTAACGCCACCGCGGAGGCCCTGCGGGCCGAAATTACCGCCCTGGAACATGAAATTACGGCCCTTAAGAAACAGGCCTATGAAAATGTTTCTGAAAAACTGCAGGTTTTTGAAGACGACTTTGCCGCCGGACTGGACCGGCGCAGTACCGAAATAGACCGGCGCTTAAGCGAATGGTATTCCACCCTGGAAGAAAAACTTTCTTCCCTGGAAGAAGCCGCGGAAGTGGAACGGCGCCGCATTGAACTTTCCCTAAAAGAAGAACTCAGCGGACAACTGGAAAAACAGGCCGAAAAGGT
>JAISOA010000021.1 GCA_031275945.1 Spirochaetaceae bacterium | reverse complement strand
AGATAGATAAAGTTGTAAGCAGAATTAACGCAACACCGATGAAGTGCCTGGGTTTTAAAACCCCCGCTGAGGTTTTTGCCACATGCGGCGGTGTTGCACTTGCCAGTTGAATCCGGGTGGTAATACATGGATCTTACTATACGTCCGCCTACACCGTTTTTTGTCCGGCCCAATTCCCCTACAGTCCCTACATTTTTGTTGCTAACAAAAAAAAAACTACAATATTGTACCTTTTTACCGGGTTTGCCGTTCCGGCGCTGTGCTAAACAGCTTTCGCTAATCCTTTTGCTGTTTGTTAATTCCTTATAGGATATAGACTTAGACAACAAGACATATTTTTGGGTTCCAGGGGTCCTGACTTGGCACGGTATTTGCTTGTACAATATAACAGTGGACTTGTTCAATAACCCGGTTGGTTATTGAACAAGTCTAGGCAAAATGCTCCGCATTTTGCTGTTTTTAAGCGGTTGTTGTTTAAAAACTGAAGTTTTTAAACAACTCTAGTTATACTTTGGAGGATCCTAATGAGCGTGATAGACTTTACTAAAACCCCGGTGGCCGAATTATTCGGCTCCAACTGTTTTTCCAATGCCGTAATGAAAGAACGGCTGCCTAAGAATATTTACAAAGAGATTCTTGCGGTCCAGGCAGGGGAAAGGGAACTTACCCTGACGGTGGCGGAAGTCGTGGCCGCGGTAATGCGGGACTGGGCCATTTCTAAAGGGGCCAGCCATTATACCCACTGGTTCCAGCCTTTGACGGGCCTTACCGCCGAAAAGCATGATTCATTTATCTCCCCCACCGGGGACGGTAAGGTAATCATGGAATTTTCCGGCAAGGAACTGGTTAAGGGGGAACCGGACGCGTCCAGTTTTCCCTCGGGGGGGCTGCGGGCTACCTTTGAAGCCCGGGGGTATACCGCATGGGATGTTACCAGCCCCGCGTTCCTAAAGCAGGACCCCACCGGCACCACCCTGTGTATTCCCACGGCCTTTATCAGCTATTACGGGCAGGCCCTGGATAAAAAAGTGCCCCTCCTTAAATCGGTGGATGCCCTTTCCGTTCAGGCCATCCGGGTTCTGCGGGCCCTGGGAAACGAAACCAGCAAGCGGTTGATTACCACCGTGGGGCCCGAGCAGGAATATTTTCTGGTGGACAAAGAGTACTTTGACAAACGGCCCGATCTGCTCTTAACCGGCCGTACCGTCTTTGGGGTTCTGCCCGCCAAGGGCCAGGAAATGGAGGACCATTATTTTGGGGCCCTAAAAGAAAAGGTAGCGGGTTTTATGCGGGAGCTAAATACGGAACTGTGGAAGGTGGGAATTCCCGCCAAGACCCAGCATAACGAGGTGGCCCCTAACCAGTTCGAGATTGCCCCGGTATTTCTTAACAGTACAGCGGCCGTGGATGCCAACCAGCTGGTAATGGAAACCATCAGGACCGTAGCCCGGCGGCATGGCATGGAGGGACTGCTCCACGAAAAGCCCTTTGCGGGGGTAAACGGATCGGGAAAACATAACAACTGGTCTATGGCCACCGACGACGGAATTAACCTTTTCGATCCCGGCGAAAACCCCGAGGCCAACGCCAGGTTCCTCCTTTTTGCCGCGGCGGTAATAGAAGCGGTGGATCGCTACGCCCTGCTTATCCGAGCTTCGGTTGCCACCTCGGGGAACGATCACCGTCTGGGGGCCAACGAGGCGCCCCCGGCGATTGTATCGATTTTCTTCGGCGGGCCCTTAACGGAAATATTTGACAATATCGCCGAAGGAAAAAACAGCGGCAAAACCGAATCGGGGGCCCTTATCAAACTTGGGGTTACCAGCCTGCCGGCCCTGCCCAAAGATGTTTCGGACCGGAACAGAACCAGTCCCTTCGCGTTCACGGGGAATAAGTTTGAATTTCGCATGGTTGGGTCTTCCCAATCCATTGCAACCCCCAATACCTACCTTAATGCGGCGGTGGCCCAGGTGCTTAAGGAATATGCGGATAAGCTGGAAAAAGCTTCTAATAAAAACGAGGCGATCCAGGGCATCATTAAAGAATCCTACTCCAAGCACAAACGGGTTGTCTTTAACGGCAACGGCTATACCGATGAATGGGTCCGGGAAGCGGAACGCCGGGGGCTCCCCAATGTAAAGAACGCCGTGGATGCCCTTTCGGTGCTTATCCGCAGCGAAACCATCGCCCTATTTGAAGAGCACCGTATCTTTACCAAGGAGGAGTCGGAAAGCCGCTACCATATCTATCTGGAAAAATATTCCAAGCAGATCAACATCGAGGCAGGAATTACCATAGAGCTGGCCCGGCGGAGCATATTCCCCGCGGCAAGCGATTTTAGCGCCAAGCTTGCCAAGGATGCCGCAGCCCTGGCGGCCATCGGGGCGGTAAGTTCGGCCCAGGAGAAACGGGCCAAGCGCATCGCAGAGCTAAGCTCCGAACTTTTTGATGAAACCGCGAAGCTGGAAACCGTGCTTGGGGAAGCCCAGGATACGGTGGATGTCCAGGCCCAGGCCAAGGCATACTTTGAAAAGGTTAGACCCGCCATGGACAATGTCCGGGACAAGGTGGACGCCCTGGAAAAACTGGTCTCCAAAAACGCCTGGCCCCTTCCGGGTTACGAAGAACTTCTCTTCAAACTGTAGCTCCGGGTAATTTCCGGTACGGACAGACCCCTGAAAACCGCCGCACCCGCGGGTCTGCGCTTTCAGGGGTTTTTCTGTATGCCGGCAAATAAGCGCGGCCGGTCGCGGAACTCTCTCCGGTCCATATTGCATAAATATACCAAAATATGTAAAGATTATTCATGGATCTAAAGGAACTTGAAGAGACCGCCGCTTTAGCTCACCTAAGCCTAAACCCGGAAGAGCTTGCAGCGGCCCTTCCTGCCTTCGAGCAGATGCTCGGTTTTTTCGCCGTCATGCAGGGAGCGGATACCGAAACCCTTGAACCGTCGGCGCAAATCGCCTCCGGCCAGGCGGCGGGCTCCGTTCTGGTTGATAGCCGTCATTTTCGGGACGATACGGCCGGCGAGGTCCGGGTTTCCCGGGAAGACCTGCTAAAAAACGCCGGAGACCGGGACGGCGCCTTTATTGTAATCCCCAATGTCTTATAAAAGAGGAAACAGCGCATGCCCTATAAACAGCCCGGCGGCTTTTTGTCATATATCAAGGAGTGGGAAGAAAAAATCGGAGCCTTCATTGAATTGTCCGGGGAGGAAGGTTCCCCTGTTTCCCAGTGCCCCCCCCTTGGGACCCTCGCGCCGGGGAAGGGGACTGCGCCGGACCCCGGATACCCCGAAAAAGCCGCTACCCTTATCCGGAATCTTCCCTTTGCGGTAAAGGACAATATCGCCGTAAAGGGTTTTTCCCTAAGCTGCGGCTCAAAGCTTCTTGCCGGTTTCCGCTCCCCCTATACCGCCACGGCGGTACGGGCCCTTCAGGCCGCCGGGGCAGAAGTTATCGGTAAGACAAACCTGGACGAATTTGGTATGGGTTCCTCTACGGATAACTCGGGGCTAAAAAAAACCAACACTCCCTGGGATATAAGCCGGGTTCCCGGCGGTTCCTCCGGCGGTTCCGCCGCTGCGGTGGCCGCCGGCATGGTTCCCTTTGCCCTGGGAAGCGATACCGGGGGCTCGGTACGCCAACCCGCGGCATTCTGCGGGGTGGTAGGGCTTAAGCCCACCTATGGCGCCGTTTCCCGCTACGGCCTTGTGGCCTATGCCTCAAGCCTTGAGAGTATAGGGGTTCTGGCCGACAGCGCCGCCCGGGCCCGGGCCGTCTTTGCCGTGATCCGCGGCAGGGATCCCCTGGACGATACATCCCAGGATCCCCCCTCCGGGGCCCCTCCCCTGTATGCCCCGGCTTCTCCCGGCGGGGATCCAAAATCTGCCGCAGGGTTTACCATCGGGGTGCTGTCTCCGGAGGCGGTGGCCAGGGCGGTGGCCCAAACCGCCGCTTCCGGCATAGGAGCGGCGGGGGAAACCGGGGCCCTGGAAATCGCCGCCCAGGCTGCGGAACTTGAATGCGAAGTCCGCCGGGGTTTTGAACTTGCCAAGGAGCGCTTTGCTTCTATGGGCTGTACCCTTGTGGACGTGGAAATTCCCGGCCTTAAATACGGCGTCCCCGCATACTATACCATAGCCGCCGCCGAAGCCAGCGCAAACCTTGCCCGGTTTGACGGGGTCCGCTATGGCCGGCGGCCCCCTATGGCAGAAAATCCCGGCGAGCTTATCGATAAGACACGGGAAACGGGCTTTGGAGGCGAGGTAAAACTCCGCATTTTGCTGGGAACCTTTGTGCTGCGTTCCGGGTTCCAGGACCGGTATTATCTGCGGGCCCAAAGAATCAGGGCGGGAATCAGGGCGAATTTTGAAGCCCTTTTGGGCGGCCGCTATGCCGAAGCCGGCGGCACGGAGAACGCTGATCCCGAAAAAAGCGGCAGGGCCCCCGGGGTCGATGCGATACTTCTTCCGGTGTTTCCAAGCCGGGCCTTTGGACGAGGGCCCAGTTCCCTTTCGGCCTTTGCCCAAAAAGCCGCGGACCTCTATACCTGCTGCGCAAACCTTGCGGGCCTTCCGGCGGTGTCGTTTCCCGCATCCCTCGAGGAGGGGCTTCCCGTGGGGGTCCAGCTTTTAGGCCGGGCTTTTTCCGAAGCCAGGCTTTTGGACCTTGTGGAGGCCTACGAAGGGGCCTATCCCTTCCCCCATCCGCAGGGGTACAGGGCCTTTTGGAACTGAAGGAAGTTTTGGACCGGGCATAGAGGAGTAAACGGTGTATCAATCATTTATAGGACTTGAGGTTCACATTCATCTGTTAACCAAAACCAAGGTATTCTGCCGTTGCCGTTCCGCATTTGGGGACGAGCCCAATACCAATGTGTGCCCCGTATGTATGGGCTACCCCGGAGTGCTGCCCACCCTTAACCTGGAGGCAATGCGGATGGGCTGTATAGTCGCCCGGGCTTTAAACTGCACCATTCCGGAACGAACCTGGTTCGAGCGCAAACAGTACTTTTACCCGGACATGACCAAGAACTATCAGATCTCCCAGTTTGCATCTCCCTTAGGGCAGAGGGGCTGCCTTGAACTTGAAGGATCCGGGGCGGACGGAAAACCGATCAAAAAGAAGGTCCGGATCAAGGAATGTCACCTGGAAGAAGACGCGGGAAAGATGATCCACACCGGAACCGTGTCCCTCCTGGACTACAACCGGGCGGGGGTGTCGTTGCTGGAAATTGTTACCGAACCGGACATGGAAACCGGGGAAGAAGCGGAATTCTTTATTCAGCAGCTCCGCCGCATGGTTCGGTACCTTGGGGTCTGCGACGGCAATATGGAAGAGGGGTCCCTCAGGGCCGATGCAAACGTGTCGATTAACCTTCCCGGCCAAGGCCTTGGAAAAAAGGTAGAGATAAAAAATCTTAACTCTTCCCGCTTTGTCAGGCTGGGCCTTAACTACGAGATCCGCCGCCAAGCAGAGATCCTGGACGGGGGTAGAACCGTGGTCCAGGAAACCCGGCTTTGGAACGAAAACCGGGACGAAACGGCCCCCATGCGGCAAAAAGAAAACGCCCAGGATTATCGCTACTTTCCCGAACCGGATCTGCCGGTATTCTGCCCCGACCCGGCCTTTCTTGCCTCTGTGGACAAGGCCCTGGTGGAACTTCCCCCGGCGCGGCTTAAGCGCCTTATGGCAGAATACGCCCTTACCGAAGAACAAGCCGGTCTTATCTGTGATGAAAAAACCTCGGCGGACTACTTTGAAGCGGCGGTACGGGCCGCGGTTGCGGCACTGCCGCCGGAAAAAGCCCTATCCCAAAAGGACGCCGCAGACCGGATCGCCAAGTGGATCCTTTCGGATATAAAGCACCTTCTCCATAAAGAGGGTCTTGCCGGCCTTGACTCCTTTACCCTAAGTCCCTCCCGTCTTGCATCCCTGGTGGTAATGCAGGCCCAGGGCAGACTTACCGGAAAGCTTGCCAAACAAACCCTGGAACGAGCGGTGGTGGAGGATAAAGATCCGGAACTAATCGTACGGGAACATCACTGGGAACAAATTACCGATCCGGTGTTGATTGCCGAAACCGCCCGGAAAGTCCTGGCCCAGGAAGGAGCCACCGCAGGGGAACTGCAGGGCCTGGGAAACGAAGATGAAAAGCGCCGTAAAACCCTTTTCGCCTATCTGGTGGGCAAGGTTCTGGCTGCCACAGGGGGCCGGGCGGATCCTAAAACTGCCGGGGAAGAAATCGAAAAATTACTGGGAACGACGGCACAGCCGTAACAAGATTAGACTTGTTAGACAACCCGGTTGGTTGTCTCGTTAGTCTTGAAATTTCTCGCCCTAGGGCTGCGAAATTGTGATTTTTAGCGGAATTTGTCCGGAAAACTGAAGTTTCCGAACAACTCTATTGTTTTAAATTATCCGGACGGCGGGTTCTTGGGTATTAGACCCCACTGCAAATAAAACGCCTTGTCCGGCGGGTGGTTTTTAACTATTATATGTCCATGAACTCCGACGAACTACGCTCCAAATACATAGAATTTTTTACCCGGCACGGCCACGCCCGGATAGAAGGAAAGTCCCTGATCCCGGAAAACGACCCGATGGTGCTGTTTACCACCGCGGGGATGCATCCGCTGGTGCCCTACCTGCTTGGGGAGCCTCACCCCGCGGGGAAGCGGCTTGTAGATTACCAGAAGTGCATCCGGACCGGCGACATAGACAGCGTGGGAGACCCCAGCCATCTGACCTTTTTTGAGATGCTGGGAAACTGGTCCCTGGGGGATTATTTTAAGGACGGGGCCATTAAAATGAGCTTTGAATTCCTTACCTCCCCTGAATGGCTGGGAATTCCCCCGGAAAAGCTCGGGGTAACGGTGTTTGAGGGGGATGAAAACGCCCCCAGGGACGAGGAATCCGCCGCGGTCTGGAAAAAGCTGGGAATCCCCGAAAGCAGGATCAGTTACCGGTCCAAAGAAGACAACTGGTGGGGCCCCGCGGGGAATACCGGCCCCTGCGGCCCGGATTCAGAAATGTTCTACGATATCGGGAAAGAGCCCTGCGGGCCGGACTGCGGACCGGGCTGTTCCTGCGGGAAATGGCTTGAAATCTGGAACGACGTGTTCATGCAGTACAACAAAACCGAAGCGGGAACCTACGAACCGCTGGCCCGCACATGCGTCGATACCGGCATGGGCATAGAGCGTACCGTCACGATCCTTAACGGCAAAAAATCCGTCTACGATACCGAAATTTTCGCCCCGGTCATCGCCGCAGTAGTTTCGGTGATGAACCCCGGCGGCTATGTGTACGGCGGCGGGGGATCCGAAGATTCCCCGGACAAAGACCGTTCCATCCGGATCATCTGCGACCATGTCCGCTCGTCAACCTTTGTGCTGGGAGACCCCAGGGCGGTAAGCCCCTCCAACGTTGGGGCTGGCTATGTGCTTCGCCGCCTTATCCGCCGGGCCGTGCGGCACGGCCGGAAGCTCGGCATTGAAAGCCTTGTCCCCGTAGCCCAGGCGGTCGTGGATAAGTTCGCCGGCCCCTACCCGGAGCTTGCGGCGAACAGAGTCTCGATTATGGAAGAGTTGGGCCGGGAAGAGGAAAAGTTCCTTGAGACCCTCCAGAAAGGGGAACATGAATTTGAAAAGCTCCTTCCCAACCTGCTCAAGGACCCCAAAAAGCTTATGTCGGGGCGGCTTGCGTTCAAGCTCTACGACACCTACGGTTTTCCGATTGAGCTTACCGGGGAACTCGCCGCGGAAAAGGGGATGACGGTGAACCGCTCCGAATTCGACGAGGCCTTTAAAAAACACCAGGAGCTTTCCAGGGCGCAGGGAGACCAGGTTTTCAAGGGAGGCCTTGTGGATCAGGGTGAAATGGCCGTCAAGTACCATACCGCCACGCATCTGCTCCACAAAGCCCTGCGGATGGTCCTGGGCGATCATGTGGCACAAAGGGGCTCCAATATTACCGCGGAACGGATGCGCTTTGACTTTTCCCATCCCGCCCCGATGACGGCGGAGGAAGTCAAAAAAGTCCAGGACATTGTCAACGAACAGATCGCCAAAGACCTTCCCGTTACAATGGAGATAATGAGCCTGGATGATGCGCTGGCCGCCGGTGCCGTGGCCCTGTTCGGGGAAAAGTACGAATCCCAGGTAAAGGTCTACACCGTCGGAAAAAGCCCCGCGGACTTCTTTTCCAAAGAAGTCTGCGGCGGTCCCCATGTAGAGCGTACCGGCGGCATGGGCCGCTTCAGGATACAAAAGGAACAGTCATCCTCCGCCGGGGTCAGACGGATCCGGGCGGTGCTGGAATAGCGCTTTACCGGAACCCAACCGGGGTTTTCAGAGGTTCCCTTATATACTAGACTTATGATAGGGTAGTACTATGAAACGTTTTATATTATGTGGTTCGATTTTTTTTCTGTTGGCTGGCCTGTGCTTCGGACAAATTGATCTTCAAGCGGTAGCCATTGTCCGGCTTTCCAAAACAGAGCAAATTACCGTTAAACAATTCAAGGAATATGTAAACTGGCTTGCCATTTCCAAGGCCATGACCACCGGGAATACCAACGCCCAGCTTACGGAAACCGAGCGGCGACAGGCTCTGGACGAATTAAGCAATCAGTTTTTAGCCTGCCAGGCGGCGGAACAGGAAAGAATCACCGTAACGGACCGGGAAGTAAACCAGTATTTTGATCAAAGCATTAAGGCATTTTCCGGCGAACTGGCCCAGGTATTAGGCCATACCCCCACGGATGCGGAAATAGATACGCAACTCCAGAGCAGAACGGGAATGAGCCGGGCAAGCTACCGGGAACTGATGAAGCGGACCCTCATAACCGAAAATTACCTAAAGGTTAAAAAGCAGCCCCTCTTTGAATCCATAACGCCCCCGGCAGAGACGGAAATTCAATCCGTGTATAACGAGGTTAAGGGCAAAAGTATTTTCGAGAACGGTTTTACCCGGCCCGATACGGCCCGGATACGGATGCTGGTAGTTCCTTTCCGCAATGCCGGTGAAAAAAGCGCCGCCCAAACCACGGCAAATAACCTTTCCAGACAAATAGGAAACGATGCCAGCAAATTCGACGAAGCGGCCCGGGATTTCCGTAAGCCCAATTCGGGCTATATAAGCGGGGACACCTTTGTATACAAGCACGACAGGATGCGGCAGGCCATGGGGGCCAATTTGGTCGATACGATCTTTAACCTAAAACAGGGAGAGGTTTCCCGGCTGGTGGAGCGGCCGGAAGGTTTTTACATTGTAAAGGTAATGGAAACCTATCGCGGAAAGGTCCTGGCCTTGGACGATATTTATAATCTGGAGGATCCCAATGCCCGTACGGTTCGGCAGACCATTACCGCAGCGGAAGTCCAAAGGCGGTTTATGGCGACCTTACAGCAAGCTTCGGAAGAACTGGTGGCGGATCTGCGAAAGCGGGGCAGCGTTCAAATTTTGGATGACACCTACGCTAAAATAACCTGGTAATGGGGGCACGGCGAAGGGGACGTATCTTGGCCTTTCAGGCCCTCTATGCCTGGGAAATGGCAGGAAAAGAGAACAATCTGGGGGATCTACTTGAATTTTCCTGGATGGATGTAAAACAAGGGAAGGCCCTGGGGGCTACGGCGGATTTTTCCCGGCTCCTTGTAACGGGGACGGCAGAACATATAAAAACAATCGACGCCATGATCCGCCGGCATTTGGTCCACTGGGATTTTTCCCGGCTTAACCTGGTCGATCTGGCCCTGCTGCGCTTAAGTGTGTATGAATTGATGTTTCAAGCCGCGGTTCCCCCGTCGGTGGTAATCGACGAGGCGGTGGATATTTCCCGGGAATACGGTTCCGGCGATTCCTACCGGTTTATTAACGGGGTACTGGACGGGGTACGAAAAACAATTCAGGGTGGAATGCACAATGGATAACCAATCCACCGCCCTTCTGCGGGGCGTGTGCCTTTTAGGGCTTATTGTTTCCCTGGTTCTTACGGGGGCCCTGTTTCTGTTCTCGTATTTCGGAGGCATTCCGGTCTTCTCCCCCCCGGGTCTGGGGAAAGATTCCTTTAGCCGGGCCTTGGCGGACTATGACGCCAAGGCCCGGGAAAACCCGGACATGTCTGCCCGGCAGCGGAATGCCCTGCTGGATTCGCTGGAAAAAAAGGCCCTGGATACGGAAAACACCCTGTCGGCGCTTAAGCGGCGCCGGGCCTTGGTCTTGGGCGCCGAGGCAGACCGGGAACTGTACCTTTCCGCCTATACCGGCGCCGTGGGCCGGGCCCGTAAGGTCTATCCCTTTTCTGCCCAAGTGGGAACCCTGGGGGCGGAACTAATCATTTTGAACAACCAAGGACAGCCCCTTTCCGGGGAGGATGCGGCGGAAATGCAGGATCTGGCGGTTTTAATGTCCCAGGGAGCCCTGCAGGATCTAGCTTTGGCCTTTTCGGTTTATTCCGGCGCCATGGGCGATCCCGCCGCGGCCCGGCTGCTTCCCCGGGAACTTTTTCCCCTGCTCTGCTCCCTTGCCCAGGGAGAAGAACGGGAGGCATACTTGGTTAATTATTGCATCAAAACCCTTCTGGAGGGGGAATTGAACGAAGCCGAAGCTATGGTAAACAGCCTTTTTGACTCCGGCGACGCCATAAATTCCAAAACCTACCTGTTTGGGGGGGAATTTTTTTATGACCACGGAAATTTCTACCGGGCCGCCGAATTATTTTCGATTTTTACCAGCGATCGC
Organism: Spirochaetaceae bacterium; assembly: GCA_031275945.1. Classification (GTDB taxonomy): domain Bacteria; phylum Spirochaetota; class Spirochaetia; order Treponematales; family Breznakiellaceae; genus JAISLT01. The sequence goes on along the minus strand of JAISOA010000021.1, from coordinate 17,757 downwards.
TTTCTTGCCCGTCAGGGAGACGCCCTGTGGCTTGGGGGCTTTGTTGAGCAGGCCCGGGGACTGTGGAAAATAGCCGCCGTTTCGGAAGCCGAAACCGGCGGGGATAGACAGGCCGAAAAACAGGGTTCGCCGGAAGATCCCTTGGTAGTTAGGGCACGGGTTCTTTACAACCTGGCCTCCAGCGCCGGGAATGTCCAGGAAGAAGGCCGGTGGCTGGAACTGCTCTTTGCCCTGGATTCCCCATACCCCCAGGGGCGGACCTTCGCGATTATCCGGTATTCCCGGCTCGTCCCCCTGGATCGGGCTGTAAGTATTTTAAGCCAGACCGATCAAACCGAAGGACTTTTTGCCCTGGAACTGCTGCGAAGAAAAAGCGAGGACTGGACCGTAGATCGTACGGTGGCGGAAACCTGGCTGCTCCTTAACAGCCACCCCCAGGATGGGCGGCTCTTTGAATGGGCCGCGTGGTACTTTAATTTTCAACGCCGCTACGATGAAACAGCCCTGGCGTTGCGGAATGCGGGGATCAACCGGGTGGAAGGGCCCTGGTCGGGCCTGCACCGGGCTTTTGCCCAGCTACGGGAACGGAACCTGGAGGATGCCGAAAAAACCCTGCGGAGTATTGTCCGGACCCCGGAAAGGGGCCGGACCCCGGGGGCTCCGGGCCGAAGACAGCAGCCCCTATGGCAGGCCAGCGCAAACCTGGGGCTTGTACTGGATATGAAGAAGAATCCCCAAGAAGCCCTGCAGTACTACGAAATAGCCATGGGGCAGCTTTTTGGGGGAGGGCGTTTAAGCCCGGAGGATCTGGACGAAGAGCTCCGTACCGGACAGGGCATACCGGCGGCAGGAACGTCCCTGGAAAGGCGGGACGCTTCCAGGATACAGACCCGTATTGCAGGGATCCTTCGGATCCTAGGAAGGGATCAAGACAGCCTGCGGGCCCTGGATTATGCCCTGGACCTGGATCCGGAAAACCTTGAGGCTTCCTTGGAAAAACGCCGCCTAGGCAGCGGCAGAAGTATTCTGTAGCCCCTCGTCCCCCGGTCCGTGGAAATACCGTTCTTAGAATAGGAACATCTTGACGCAAAGGCATAGTTTTTTTATATTAGATGCAATCCAAACTATTATTTATTATTTGTCATCAGGAGGAAGATATGAAGGTTAAACCTTTAGCAGACCGGGTTATTGTGAAGCTTGAAAAAAATGAGGCTAAAACCGCCGGCGGAATTATTATTCCCGATACCGCCCAGGAAAAGACACAACAGGGAACGGTTGTGGAGGTGGGACCGGGAACGGAAAAAGAAAAGATCACCGTAAAATCCGGAGATAAGGTGATGTACGACAAATACGCCGGAACTCAGATTAAAATCGACGGAGTGGAGCATTTAATTCTAAAAATGCAAGATGTGGTGGCAATTATCGAATAAGCCTCCACGGCGCTATTTTTAGCGTTGCGTTGTGCCGGAACGGAGACTCCTTCGATAGAAAGTTGATTCGTAAGCGGGGTTCTTACCCAGGGGCTTGCCCCTGGGTTCTTCATTGTACCCTCCCCGGTGAACGGGTTCTTAAGGTTAATGCTAAATTTTTGTAAGTGTTGCATTATTTGAACCGGAGCGGAGCGCAAACCGGAGCTTTGACGGGGTACAATTCCGTGCCGCTGTATAGCGGTGCATGAATCATTCTTCTAATTGCCAGTCTGAAGGGCTGATTAAACCAGATGTTCGAATAAATCCCATGGCGGCTTCAAAATACAAATTTCGCAATCCGCGCTTCCGGCGTACGGGTATACCCGGCCGTCTAAGGGCCGGGTTTTTTTGTGTCATAATGCCCCGTGAATAAGCCGATTTTTCAATAATGTGTCAAAAAGACCCAAATTCTTAGACACGGCAAGAAACATAACCCGGTGCGACGGAGTTAATCTCATGTAATTCCTTATATAATAAGCAATTACGAATTTTCCTGCATTTGCCTCTACTTGGCATGGAATTTGCTACTCCTAAGATAAGAAATGCGCCAAACGATAAACGTCAAATAACAAAGAACATGGAGGCAAGAATGACCGCGACGAAAAGAAGGCCCGGTACAAAAAGTGACAAAAACACCCTGGCTATGTATTTAAGGGAGATCAATACCATCCCCCTTTTAACACGGGAAGAAGAAGAAAAGTGTGCCAGAGAAGCTGCCACAGGGAACCTCGCAGCCCAGCATAAACTGGTTAATGCAAATCTGCGCTTTGTGGTAAATGTGGCCAAAAGGTATCAAGGCCAGGGTATAGCTCTGGAGGATCTGATTGGCGAAGGCAATGTGGGACTGCTTAACGCCATTAAACGGTACAATGTGGACAAGGGATATCACTTTATTTCATACGCCGTATGGTGGATTAGGCAGGCTATTTTAAAGGCAATCTGCGAGAAATCCAGGATGATCCGGCTGCCCCTAAACAGGGCAAACGAACTGGTCCAAATTGAAAAGGCCCGCCGGATGGTACAGGAGGGGGAATCGGAACTAAAAGAAGTGGCCCGGCTTTTGAATATGGATGTGGCCCATGTGGAGGATCTGGTAATGATTTCCCGGGATATGGTGTCTCTGGAAAATCCGATTTACGACGAAAAGGATTCTTCCACCATGGGAGATTTTATCGAAGCCGCACATTACCGGACCCCGGAAGCCCAGGCCATGGATGCGGTTATGCACGACGACATTGAGTATGTTCTGGGCCGGTTGGATAAAAAAGAAGCGGATGTTATCCGCTTTCGTTATGGCATTGGAAATAGGACCCCGCTTTCCCTTAAGGAAATAGGAGACCGTTTTAACCTAACCAAAGAGCGGATCAGGCAAATTGAGAAAAAAGCCCTGGGCCGGCTACAGCGGACCGCATCCCGCAGGGTACTGGAAACTTATGTAGCATAAGTCTTATTCTGTACTGTGAAGGTACTTTATGGATTATGAAAAATTTACCATCAAAGCACAGGAAGCCTTAAACGAGGCTACCTCCATAGCCCAGCGCAGCGATCATTCACAGGTGGAAACAGAGCATATCCTTAAGGCTCTGCTGGAGCAGGAAGAGGGCATCACGGGACCCATTGTCGAGCGGATCGGGGCCAATCCCGCCCAGCTTTTACAGGAAACGGACATGCTGGTGGCCGCCGTCCCTAAAATCTACGGGGAGGCTGCCCAGCTTTATTTTTCAAGCGCCGCCGGAAAAGTCCTGGCAAAGGCCGAGGCGGAAGCGGCGGCCCTAAAGGACGAGTACGTTTCGGCGGAACACATACTTACCGCCATCGCCGCCTCGGACGGAAGAGCGGGGGATATCTTAAAGCGCGCCGGGGTTAACAAGCAGGCAATACTTGCGGCCCTCAAGGCCCTTAGGGGAAACCAGCGGGTTACCGATCAGAACCCGGAAGAAAAATACCAGGTGCTGGAAAAGTACTGCCGGGACCTTACCGCCCTGGCTCGGCAGGAAAAGCTTGATCCGGTTATCGGCCGGGACGAGGAGATCCGCCGGGTCATGCAGGTTCTGTCCCGCAGGACCAAGAACAACCCGGTACTCATCGGGGAGCCGGGGGTCGGAAAAACCGCCATCGCCGAGGGCCTTGCCCGGCGCATTGTGGCCGGCGACGTGCCCGAGGGTCTTAAGGGGAAAAAGCTCCTGGCCCTGGATTTGGGGGCCCTTGTTGCCGGGGCAAAATTCCGCGGAGAATTCGAAGAACGGCTTAAGGCAGTGATCCACGAGGTTCAGGCCGCCGAGGGGAAGATCATCCTTTTTATCGACGAGCTTCATACCCTTGTGGGGGCGGGGGCCGCCGAAGGGGCCACCGATGCCAGCAACCTGCTAAAGCCCGCGCTGGCCCGGGGAGAACTGCGCTGTATCGGGGCCACGACCCTGGACGAGTACCGCAAGCATATCGAAAAAGACGCCGCGCTGGAACGGCGCTTTCAGCAGGTTTATACCTCCGAGCCCAGCGTGGAAGACACGATAGCGATACTCCGGGGCCTCCAGGAACGCTACGAAGTTCACCACGGCGTGCGGATCAAGGACGAAGCGCTGGTGGCCGCGGCGTCCCTGTCGGACCGGTATATCACAAGCCGTTTTCTGCCCGACAAGGCCATCGACCTGGTGGACGAAGCGGCCAGCCGGCTTAAGATGGAATTGGACAGCCGGCCCACGGAGCTTGACAAGCTTGAACGGAAACTGCTGCAGCTTTCCATCGAAAAACAGGCCCTGGCCCGGGAGGAAGATCCCGCCTCCAAAGACAGGCTTGGCAAGCTGGAAAAAGAAATTGCCGATACCGTTTCTGAACGGGACGCTATGAAGGCCCGCTGGGAAGGGGAGAAAAAGGACATTGAAAAGATCCGGGCAATCAAGCAGCAGATAGAGGAGCTTAAAATCGAGGAGACCCGCTGGGAACGGGAGGGAAATCTTTCCAAGGCGGCGGAAGTTAAGCATGGCAGGATCCCCGAAGCCCAGAAAAAGCTTAAGGCCCTTACCGACCAAATGGAAAAAAAGCGCGCCGCTACCGGCGACGATGCAGGCGGCGCCGGAGCGTTGCTGCGGGAAGAAGTAAGCGAGGAAGACATTGCCCAGGTGGTAAGCACCTGGACGGGGATCCCCGTGTCGAAGATGCTTAAGGGGGAACTGCAGAAATTTCTGGAACTGGAAAAAGTTCTGGAACAGCGGGTTGTCGGACAGAGCCCCGCCGTTATTGCCGTGGCCGACGCGATCAGGCGGAACAAGGCGGGGCTTTCCGATGCCGCCAAACCCCTGGGAAGCTTTTTGTTCCTCGGCCCCACGGGGGTCGGCAAAACTGAGCTGGCAAAAACCCTGGCGGATTTTTTGTTTAACGACGAAAAAGCCCTTACCCGGATAGACATGAGCGAGTACGGCGAAAAACACTCCGTAAGCCGGCTTATCGGCGCCCCGCCGGGCTATGTGGGCTATGAGCAGGGCGGACAGCTTACCGAAGCGGTGCGCCGCAGGCCCTACAGCGTGATCCTTTTCGATGAAATCGAAAAGGCCCACCCGGAAGTGTTTAACGTATTTCTCCAAATCCTCGACGACGGAAGGCTTACCGACGGCCAGGGCAGGGTGGTGGACTTCAAGAACGTGATCATTATCATGACAAGTAATCTGGGATCGGATTTGATCCTTGGCGCGAAGAAACAGGAAGAGGTTAAATCGGCCCTTATGGAACTGTTAAAGCAGAGCTTTCGCCCCGAATTTCTTAACCGCATTGACGAAACGGTGATCTTTAACCGCCTTGGCAGGGACGAGATCGGGAAAATTATAGACATTCAGCTTGCCCGCCTTGCCGGGCGGTTGGCGGACCGGAAAATCACCCTTAAACTTAGCCCCGCGGCAAAGACCTGGCTTGCCGGCCGGGGTTTCGATCCCCTTTTTGGCGCCCGGCCCCTCAAGCGGACGATACAGGCGGAGCTCGAGAACCCCCTGGCAAAGGCCATCATTGCCGGCAAGATCGCCGAAGGGGATACGGTAAGCGCCGACAAAACCGAACAGGGTGAAGGCCTTAGGTTCAAAAAAAGCGGCAGGTAATACAGCGGCTCCCCCGCCGCCAGCCGGCCCGTACACAGGGTGTAAAGCTCCCTACCGGGAGAATTGGACACAGGGCCGGTAATCCTTTACCGGCCTGTACTTTCCTGAATATCCCATTCCATAGCGTTAATTGCCGCTAGGTAGGCCTTTATGGAAGACTCGATAATATCGGTGGAAACCCCCCGGCCATTGTAGCGCCTGTCGTCCCAGGCTATTTTGACCATGGTTTCGCCCTGGCTGGAGGAGCCCCCGGTGATGGCTCCTATTTCGTATAATTCCAGCTCCGGTTCTTTTCCTATAATCTGGTTGATCGATTTGTAGATTGAGTCGATGGGGCCGTCTCCCAAGGAAACAAGTTTTTGGAAGGAGCCGTCTTTATGTTGAAGCCGTATGGTACCACTGGCCCCCAGGGCGCTGCCGGTATTTACCGCCCAGTGGTCAAGCTTCCAGGTTTCGGGCACCGCGGCGGCAAAGCCCATTACCAGGGCTTCGATATCCCGATCGTTTACCACCTTTTTTTTATCCGCCAGGAGTTTGAATTCGGTAAATATCTTTTCCAGGGTTTCCGCATCCACGGTAAAACCTAAAAGTCTAAGCCGGTCTTCAAAGGCATGGCGGCCCGAGTGCTTGCCCAGTACCATAAGGTTGGTGGAAATTCCCACCGATTCGGGGGTCATGATCTCGTAGGTGGCCCGGTTTGCCAGAACTCCGTGCTGGTGTATCCCCGCTTCGTGGGCAAAGGCGTTGTCCCCCACGATGGCCTTGTTGGGCTGGACCTTTACCCCCGTTACCTGGGTTACCAGGCGGCTTGTGCCGTAAATCTGGGTGGTGTCGATCCCCGTGTCCGCCTCCAGGTAATCCTTCCTAACCCGCAGGGCCATGACAATTTCTTCCAGCGAGGCGTTTCCCGCCCGCTCCCCTATGCCGTTTACCGTACATTCCACCTGATCTGCCCCGGCGCTTATGGCGGCTAAACTGTTGGCTACCGCCAGCCCCAGATCGTTATGGACGTGGACGGAAAATTTAACCTTTTCGGCGCCGGGGGTATGTTCCTTAATGTACGCCACCAGGGCCCCAAATTCGGGAGGCATGGCATAACCCACCGTATCGGGAATATTTACCGTGGTTGCGCCGGCTTTTATGGCCTCGCCGAATACCCGGCATACAAAGGCGGGCTCGCTACGGGACGCGTCCTCGGCAGAGAATTGTATGTCGGAACAGAACTGTTTTGCATACCGTACCGCGGCGGCAGCTTGTTCCACCACCTGTTCCGGCTTCATCTTAAGCTTGTATTCCATGTGAATCGGACTGGTGGCCAGAAAAATATGGATTCGGGGCTGTCCCGCCTTGGCAAGGGCCGTTCTGGCGGCGTCTATGTCCTTTTCCAAGGACCGGCACAGTCCCGCCACGGTGCTGGTTTTAATAATCCCCGCAATGGACTTAACCGATTCCAGATCCCCGGGACTTGAAGCGGGAAAACCCGCTTCTATCACATCTACCCCAAGCTTTTCCAGCCTGCGGGCCACTTCCAGCTTCTCCTGGGAGTTCATGCTGCACCCCGGAGCCTGCTCGCCGTCTCGAAGGGTGGTGTCAAATACGATGATCCGCCGTTTAGTTTCGTTGTTTGTCATTCGTTCTTCTCCGATACAGTATTGGCAGGCAGTTCCTCCGTAGACAACACCTTGGCCCCGCGTTCCAGGGCCACCATGCCGGTACGGGCCAGTTCCAGTATGCCGTAGGGCAAAAGGAGCATCATCAGGCCGTTAAGTTTTTCCATATCCCCGGTGGCTTCAATGGTAATAGTATCCATGGATACGTCCACCACCCGGGAACGGAATATTCCTGCAATCTCTATTACCGCAGGACGGGTGGTTTCATCTGCCCCCACCTTAACAAGCATAATCTCCCGCCGCATACAGGTGGCAGGATCAAGCTCCCGCACCGCAATAACATCCACCAATTTCCCCAACTGTTTGATTATCTGCTCCAGTACCGCCTCGTCGCCGGTTACCGCAATGGTCATACGGGAAATGGATCTATCCACGGTTTCGCCTACGGTAAGGCTGTCTATATTAAAGCCCCGGCGGGCAAAAAGCCCCGATACCCGGCTTAATGTTCCGGATCTATTTTCTACCAGGACCGATACCACCTGTGTTCTTTCGGTGTGGTGCATGTTAATTGTCTACCTTCATACCGTGGAGTATTATAATTTCCGGCCGGTACTCGAAATGCATGGTATCAAACAGGGGCCACTTGCCTCCCCAGCAAAACCCAAAGCGTTCAAATATCTCTACGACCCGTAAAGGAGGGTGATACCGGCCCGTATAGGGCACCTTGTACCATTCGGGGTTGCGCTCCGCTGTCCACTGCCAGTACGAAGCAAGGCCTCCCAGGGAAGCCGGCAGGATGTCCAGGGCCACGGCATAGGAATGGTAGCTTCGGGAAACGGTGGCGGCCACATTGCGCCAATTCCACGCCCCTATGGAACCGATGCCGTCTATCCACCGGCGAATTTCGGGATCGGTCTTAGCCGCCTCTTGAATAAGGGAATTTATGGTACCAAGCCGTTCCGTCAGTTCCTTGTGAACCCCCAGGCTTTTGCCCAAAAAGCTAATTTGGACTAGATTGGCAGCAGCTTCCCCCCTGGTATGGGCCTGCCACAGGGTATCGTAAAATTCCGGATCCCGCCGGGGGGGATTGGCTCTTCTGGCGGCCAGGGCATTTTTTAGCCGCTCCGCCTGTTCCCCTTCGGGCTCTTTCCAGGGAGGAAGCCCCGGAAAATACCGGTAAAAGGATTGGCGGGCATAGGATTCGGCCTGGGTGCGGTGTTCTTCCGGCAAAAGACGGCCCCCGGCATGGTAAAACCACTTTCCCCGCATAAGTACCGCCCAGTCCTCATGGCGGTATTCCACCCTGGTTATGGCCTTAGGATACGCCGCTGCCAGGGCCCTCATGGTCTTTTCGGGATCGTAGGGGTCTTCGGCCCCGGAAACGGATTCCTGGACCGCCACGGCCCGGCCCAGCTCTTCCCCCCGTCCCTGACCGGAAACCGGTAGTAAAAAAAAGAAAAGGAGCGGAAGTGTAAATATTTTGCCGGAAACCATGTGAAAAAATAATAGAGTAAAACCGGCTTGACGACAAGTCTAAACTGGGATATTGTTCTAGAAGCGCTTGTTTTTTCAGGCGGATCTTTGGCTCGCCCGGAAGCCGTAAATTCCGGGAGAAGGAAATTTGTTCAATGGCTAAGAAATTGTATGTCGGCAACCTCTCGTACAACACCACCGAAGATGGACTGCGAAATTATTTCGCCGGATTTGGCACGGTTGCCTCCGCGAAGATTATCTTTGATCGGGACACCGGTAATTCTAAGGGATTCGGTTTTATTGAAATGAGCACCGACGATGAAGCTGTCGCTGCTATTAATGGTACCAACGGTAAGGAATTTGAAGGGCGTCAGATCCGGGTAAATGAGGCAATGGATAAACCCCGCCGCTCAAACTCCGGCGGCAACTGGTAAACGAAAATTATATGCGGCAGGCGCCGAGCCTGCCGTTAAGGCTATTTTCGTCTGGTAAAAAAAGTTATCTTCTCGATTAGGGCTTTCTCGTCGATCGGCTTTTGTAAATGATCGTTCATCCCCGCAGACAGGCAGTTTTCAATGTCTTCTTTAAAGACATTAGCTGTCATGGCTACAATGGGTATGGCCGCCGACCCTGGGGTCCCCAGGGCGCGGATTGCCCTGGTGGCCTCAAGGCCGTCCATTTCGGGCATCTGAACGTCCATGACGATAAGATCGTAGCCGCCGGGGGCTTGCCGGAACATCTCCACCGCCTTTTTGCCGTTTTCTGCGATGTCGATGGATATCCCCGTGCTTTCTAAAAGAGCCTTAAATATCTCCCGGTTTATTTCGATATCCTCCGCCAGCAGAAGCCGTAGACCCCTCAGATCCACCGCCTCGGCCCTATTCATCTTTTCATCCGCCTCCGCCGGAACGGCATTGGTATCTTGGCGCATCAGGGGAATTTCAAAATAAAAAACACTCCCCTTAGCTGCTTCGGATTCAACCCAAATGCGACCGTTCATTTTTTCAACGATGGATTTGGAAATTGCCAGTCCCAGTCCGGTCCCGCCAAAACGCTGGGTAATGTTTTTATCTGCCTGCTGAAAGGGCATAAACAGCAGGGCCATCTGCTCCCGGTTCATTCCAATACCCGTATCGGCAACGGAAAAACGCAGCCAGTCCGCCTCCAGGCCCTGTACCCGGACGGTGATCGTGCCCCCCTTGGGGGTAAACTTTATGGCATTGGAAAGCAGGTTGGTAATTATCTGGGAAAGCCTAAGTTCATCGCCATGATAATACAGATACAGGCTGGGATCGATATGCAGCGTTAAAGTTTGGGATTTTTCGGCTATCCGCTCGCTAATGATACTGCATACATTGTCCAGGGTTTTCTTTAGGTTAAAGGGAACGTTATCCAGTTCAAATTTGCCCGCTTCTATTTTAGACATATCAAGGATGTCGTTAATAAGCCCCAGCAGATGGGTGGAAGAGGCCTTGATGGTGGAAAGGCAGTACCGGAGTTTTGTGATATCTTCGGTCATTTCTGCCATCTTGGTCATGCCAATAATAGCGTTCATGGGGGTACGGATTTCATGGCTCATCCGGGAAAGAAAGTCGCTTTTCGCTTTGGTTCCCGCCAGGGCATCTTCCTTTGCCTCTATAAGCCGCAGGGTCATTTCCCGTTCCACAATGCTTGCCACAATAAGAAGCCCCCCGGCGGTAATGGCTGCCACATCCGCCTCTGCAAAGGACCGTTCCTCGTAACTGGAAAGCAGAACCATGCCCCAAAATTTGTTTCGTACCAGAATGGGGACGGCCATTACCGATGCTACGCCTTTTTTTGCAAAGGTCTCTTTTTCCCGGTCCGACATAATCGAAAGGTTCCGGCCCACATTACGGCCCGCAGCAAGTTCTTCGATCCAGCCGGGTAGGTATTCTTCGTTAAAGACATCCACACCCTGTTCTCCAGCGGGATAGGCGAAAAATCTCTTAAGCCATACAGAACCGTCCCGGTCTTCGGTCCGCCAAAGCTGGACCTGGGCTCCCTTGAGGGTAATACAGATGGCTTCCAGGGCATTGGATATTCCCTGGTCAAAATTGTCGCTGGCCACCGACATTAGGGCAACCCCCACATCGTGAACAAGTTCTATGTATTCCGCATTCTTCCGGTACAGATCCACATTGCGCTGCCGTTCCATAATGGCGGTATTCCGGACCTTGGCAATACAGTTAAAGGGAATATTAACCTTAAGGGCAATTTTCCGCGCCATGTCCCGGCATCTGTTGGATCCACAGGCGCCGCAGTTTAAATTTTTCTTTGCCTCCGTATCCTTATCCAGGGCAACAAAGGCTTCTGCCAGGGCTTCTTCTGAAACCGGAAACGTTTCTTGTTTTCCGGGACCATGGCTGCGCAGGAATTTTTCAAGGCCCAGGGTTTCGTCATAGCGCCGGTACAGGGTCCGGTAATACGCATCCGGATCCGGCGCCGCATCACGGATCCGGCTCATTATTGCCTGAATTTTAAACATATTTTTTTCCCCGGCGCTCCCCGGCCCCTGGTGGCAGCCCCCGGCGCAGCTAAGGACATCGTACATCCGGGGAAGCAATTTCTCTTCTGTCCCGGCAGCCAGATCCAGATTCTTGTATACCTCCGGGCCATCCCCCTGTTCCGCCCGGAACTTTTTTAAAAAATATTCCAGGCTTTGTTTTAAACCGCCGGGCATGGAGAGCATGGCCCCCAGACCGCCTTCCGCATGGTCAAAGATCGATTCTTCCCGGGGTAGTGCCAGGGTGTTTTTTGCCAGGTATTCCGCCACTTTTGAAAATGTAACGGTATAGCGGATTATTCCGGATCCTTCAAATTCATTGCCCCGGGCAATACAGGGGGAAAGAACCGCCAGGTCCTCCCCTATTCCTTCATATTCCCGAAGGTATACCCCCAGGCATCCTGCGGGGCTTTGCACCGGCAAAAACCTGCCCAGTAATTCGGGCCTGCGAACCTTGCAGTAGGACACAATTGCCGGGCAGGATTGGGCAATACCGGCGGGGAATTTATTTTTTTCGATATACCGGATGCTTGCCCAAACACAGATGTCTGCCCCCAGGGACATATCGTAGATGCCCCGGATCCCCCGGTTCCGGAACAAGCGGAGGAGTCTCTTCCAGGACGGAAAATTTGTCCTAATGGCAGGGTCAACAATAAGCGCCAGGGGTTTGCCCGAATCCAGATCCGTAAAAAACTGTTCCGTATCGTCCGTGTAGTACCGGGCTCCATGGGTGCATACGGAAAGGCAGAACCCGCAGGCTATACACCGGCTGTGATCAACCTTTACCTTAATGGCCTCGTCCTGATCCAGGTAGCTGACATTTGCGGTCTCCACCGGACATTCCCGTATACAGCGGTTACACCCCGTACAGCGTTCCCGGATAGTATGGACAATAGGCTTCATGGGCTTTATCTCTGGCCTTCCGGTAAATGTTCCCACTCATGGATAAACCGCAGGGCATATTGCTGGATTCCCTTAAACCACCGGTCAATAAAGCTGCACAGTTCCCTGCCCACATAGCGGTAATGCCAGCTTTCCCAGGCATAGCCGGTAAGTTCTTCGTAGCCCTGGGGAAAGGATATGGACCAGCCAAAACGGCCCGCATTGGCCTTAACCCATTTGCCCGCGGCGGTTTCGGCAAAATCGTTGGTAATCGAGCCAAAGTCCACCACCAGACCCAGCTGATGCTGGCTTCGGCCCGGCCTGGCGGAAACCCGCTCCGCCTCTCTAAGCCCCAGCCGCCGGGTCCACCGGTCAAAGGACCCAATCTGGTATTCGTAGGAACGGTAGGCGGAAGAAACCGTTAAAACCAGCCCCTCCGCTTTGGCCGCGGCGGCCATTTCTTCCAGAGACGCTTCCGCCTTGCGCCGAAGCATCATTGGATCGGCAATCCCCGCCCGGTAGGAACCGTAGCGTAGCTCTATTAAATCCTCCGGTTCATAGCCTTCGGGAAGGGGATGCTGCTTGTCCACCAGGATACGAAGGTATGGATCCTCCTCCGCAAGGATCCGGTCAAGGTCCCGCATAAAGGCATCGCTATTCCCGCCAATGTCCCCGCTTACAGCCGGAGGCAGTTCCGCTAATTCCATGGCCCGGAGAAGTTTTTCCTGAACCGGGGCAGCGCCGGATGTAAGACCGGCTTCGCCCTTCCCGGCAGGAAGCCCCGCAACCTCTCCCGCCGTTTTATACAATGAAGGATTTTTTCCCATGCAGGAAAGAGCCGGTATAAGGGCTGCGGCGACCACTAAGATCCGTTTCATTACGTACAAAGTATAACTTATTTTGTCATCTATTCCAAGCCGACTATTCCCGCATACTTTGAATTGCCGGGGCCCTTGACATTCCTAAAGTTTTCTAATAGGCTATAAAGAGGATTGCTACCGGGTTTAACCCGGGCATGACCTAAACCGGTAGAGAAGCGTTCAACATGCCTCTGTATCTACCGGTTTAGGTCTTTTTTTTGTCCAAAGGACCGGCGGAATGCGGCATATCAGGAAATACAACAATAATATAATCCTTGCGGAAGACAAGGGCCGGCACGTGATAGTTCTCGGCAAGGGCATAGGTTTCCAGGCCCTCCAGGGGGCTGAAGTTGACATGAGCCTGGTAGAAAAGGTATTTATTCCCCAGGAAACAGCCCATATTAACCGTTTTGCGGATATTCTTTCGGATTTGGCGTACGAATATCTGATTTTGGCCAGCAAGATCGTAAATTATGGCAAAGAAATCTTGCAGGCAAAGTTAAATCCGAGCATTCTGGTAGCCCTAGCGGACCATTTTTCCGTATCCCTGACACTATCGTATAACGACAGCGCGGCGCTGTCTCCTCTTCAATTGGACGTGCGGCACATATATCCAAAGGAATTTGAGATAGGGATAAAAGCGCTGGAAATTATTAAAAACGAAAGAAATATCATGATGGGTGAAGCCGAGGCGGTAAGTATTGCCTTTCACTTTATCAACGCCGAGTTTGAATCGCCGGAAATGCCGGTTACGTTCAGAATCGTAACCATCACAGGCGGTGTTATGAGAATTATAGAACAATATTACAATGTGATATTGGACAAGGAAACCCTCGAATTCATGCGCTTTAGTAATCACGTGCGAAACCTGGTAATTGAGTACCTTATCGGCCCGAAGCGCAAGCGGGCCATAAAAGAAGACCAGGAATTATACGATCTTTTGATGACCCGCGAGAGGGATATCGCGGAATGTTGTGGGCGTATCAGGTTATGGCTGGAGGAGCAGCACGGTCTTGTTATCGGTAAAAATGACATCTTGTTTCTGGCGATGCATATTATAAAAATATTGGACGGGATGGAAAAGAAATGACATCCCGAAAACTCGTTTTTATGGACATAGACGGTACGCTTGTTTCCGGATTTAATCATGTGCCATTGTCGGCGCGGAACGCGTGCAGCGTTGCGCGAAAGAACGGACATCTTTTGTACCTGGCGACCGGGCGTTCCCGCGCGCAAATAAGCGATTCAATTTTGATGATTGGGTTTGACGGGATTATCTGCTCCGGCGGAGCGCATATTGAAACCGGCGGACGGGTGGTTTTTAGCGCGTTCATGCCGCAGCCGCTGCTGGAACGGCTGATCGCATACTTTGACGGACGTGATGCGGAGTACAGCCTGGAACTGCCGGAAAAAATCATTGCGAGTCCGAAATTTTATTCAATTATACTCCGCACGATGATGCGTTTATTGCGGAATAGTTATGCGCCGTTGGGTGAAAATTTCTGCAGAGATCGTGTGTGCAAACTGGTATTCATGGAATCAAAAAATGTCCGCTTCGAAGATGTACAAAAAGAATTTGGCGCAGACTGCGAATTTTTTAGGAATTCAATTCCCCTTCCGGGTTTGAGCGGCGGCGAAATAAGCCCGAAGGGGATTCACAAGGGCGCGGCGGCGGCCTGGGTAACGCGCTTTTGCGGAATTGACCAAAAAGACACTATCGCGTTTGGCGACAGCGACAATGACCGCACCTTGCTGGAGTATGCCGGCGTAGGTATTGCGATGGAAAATGGCGATGAGGCGCTCAAGCGAACAGCGGATGATGTGGCCGGCCATGTCCGTCGCGGCGGCATTGCGAAGGCTTTTGGAAAATACGGCCTAGTGTAACCAGGCCAAAGATATTTTACAGGGAGTGTTGTATGGCAAAAGATTTTTCAGAAACTGCGGAAAGAATTCTGGCAGGTATCGGCGGAATAGACAACATTAGGAGCGTTGTTCATTGCGCCACACGGCTGCGGTTTACGGTGGCCGATCAAACAAAGGCCAATGACGATGCGGTAAAGAGTACAAGCGGCGTTGTCAGCGTGGTAAAGGCCGGCGGTTTGTACCAGGTGGTCATCGGCAACGATGTTCACGAGGTATTTGTCGAACTGGAAAAACTGGGAGTTCCTACGGGCAGCGTCGTGGATACCGCAAGGGGGGGTGAAAAACAATCCCTGGGGAATATGCTGGTGAATACGATTAGCGGAGTATTTACCCCGATTCTTGCCGCATTGATGGGCATCGGTATTATCAAGGGAGTACTTGCCATCCTTACCGTGTGCTTCCCCGAATGGGCGGCCTCGAAGGACATGTCCTACACGGTGCTTAACACCGCGGGAGACGCGCTCCTGTACTTCCTTCCCATTCTGATTGCCTATACCGCGGCCCAGCGTTTCGGTCTTGATCCGATAATAGGCATGGTTATAGGCGGGGCGCTGGTGTACCCGGACATTGTGGCCCAATATCCTTTTGGCCCCTGGGGAGTACATAAATTTCTGGGTATGAACATTCTTGTAATGATGCGCTACAGCGGCACGGTATTGCCTTCGATTATAGCGGTGTACGGGGCAAGCAAACTGTATAAATATTTTCGAAAAGCTCTGCCTTCGGCAATCAAGAACTTTATTGGCCCCTTTCTAACGTTGATTATCACAATCCCGGCGATGTTCCTTATTATAGGACCGGTATTCGGCATAGTTGGTTTGGGAATTCAAAAGGGCATCCAAAGCATCACCGCCATACACTATGCCGGGCCGGTTATGCTTGGCCTTGTCATGGGCGCATTCTGGCAGGTGCTGGTCATTTTTGGTTTGCACTGGGCGGTTGTACCCATCGGCTTACAGGAAAGAGCCACGCCGAATCCGCTGTTTGGGGGATTGCAAGCCGGGGTAATCTTGGCGTATACCCAAATTCCGGTTATCGCACAGGCGGGTGCGGTTTTTGCCATAGCAGCAAAGATCAAGAACGCCGAGCGGCGTAGTGCGGCTATTGCCGCGGGTATCGGCGGCGTGTTTGGCATCACCGAGCCTATCATTTACGGGTTTACCCTGCCGAAAAAGATGCCCTTCATACTTTCCTGTGTATCCGGTGCCATATTCGGCGCTCTTGCCGGTTTGTTTGGTTCTATCAATTCCGGCGGTTACGGAATTGCCATGCAGCAGGGAGCGATGGGGATATTCTCGTATCCCAGTTACCTCCTGCCCGGAGTTGCCGGTTCTACGATGAACCTGCTTATTATAATTTTAGCGAGTTTGGGTTCTATGGGTCTTACCTTCCTTCTGGTTTATCTTACCTACAAACCGGACGCTGCGGAAATGCGCGTCGAAGAATCCACGGGTATCGATATTTCCGGCGTCAACATTGCGGCGGCCAGGAAGATTCATGCCCCGGTCAAAGGCCGTGTTATGCCGATTACGCAATCCGCCGATCCCGCTCATCAGGCAGAGGCGTTGGGAAAGGGCGTATGCGTTATGCCGCTTGGCGGAAAAATTTTTGCCCCCTTTGACGGAACTGTGGAATTGGTTTTTGACACAAAACACGCGATCAATATAAAGAGCGTTGACGGTGTCGAAGTACTGATCCACTGCGGCGTTGACACCGTAAAACTTGGAGGCAAGGGCTTTAAGATGCACATCAAGGAAGGCGATAACATTACTGCCGGTCAGTTACTCTTTGAGTATGACAAAGACGTTATCGCCCGGGCAGGGTACAGTCTCGAAACTCAGGTGGTTATCACCAACACGGGAAATTACCACAAAATCACTCAAGCCAAGGCCGGAGATGTGGCAGTGGGAGATGTGGTCTTGTATGTAGAATAATAGACTTGTTCGACAACCCGGTTGGTTGTCTCACTAGTCTTGCAATTTCTCGCCACGGCTGCGAAATTGCGATTTTTAGCGGAATTTGTCCGGAAAACCGAAGTTTCCGAACAACCCTAATGTTGAACTTACAAGGAGAAAAAAATGGGATTTCCAAAAAATTTCTTATGGGGCGGCGCAATTGCCGCACATCAGGCGGAGGGCGCATACCTGGAAGACGGGAAGGGCCTTTCCACCTGTGACGTGATTCACGGTGGCAAGGGCCGAATCGCCGAGGTTCTTGACGCCAAAGCCATCAGAAAGAACATCGAGGCAGAGGAAGGGTATTTCCCGGAACGGATCGCGGTAGACTTCTATCACCACTACAAGGAGGACATCGCCCTTTTTGCGGAGATGGGCTTTAAGGTGTTCCGCACCTCCATTTCCTGGGCGCGGATTTTCCCGGACGGCGCCGGGGAGCCCAACGAGGCGGGGCTTGTCTTCTACGACAGGCTTTTTGACGAGTGCAGAAAATACGGGATAGAACCGCTGGTTACGATTTCCCACTGGGAGATGCCCATAGCCCTTACCACCCGGTACAACGGCTGGGCAAGCCGGAAACTGGTTCCACTGTTTGAAACCTACGCCAAAACGCTGTTTACCCGCTACAAGGATAAGGTGCGCTACTGGCTTACCTTCAACGAAATCAACATGACCTTGCACATGCCCTTCATGGGGGCAGGGGTGTTGGTGGACGATCCGGCCCAGAAAAAACAGCTTGCCTCCCTGGCAGCCCACCACATGCTTCTCGCCAGCGCCCTGGCGGTAAGAGCCTGTCATGCCCTGCTTCCTGAAGCGAAGATCGGCTGTATGGTGGCCTCCATGACAGCCTATCCCTATTCGTGTAAGCCCGAAGATACCTGGGAAAAGATGCGCCTGGAACGGAACAACTACTACCTGACGGACGTGCAGGTCCGGGGCGCGTATCCTCCCTTTATCAAAAAAGCCTTTGAGCGGG
>JAISOA010000109.1 GCA_031275945.1 Spirochaetaceae bacterium | reverse complement strand
AGGCTAAAAAACTCCAAAGCCAATTCCGAAACTAACAGAGTTTTGGAATTGGCTCTTTGAACAGGAGAATATTGATGAAACACAGTAAAAAGCCCGCCGGAGGCCCCTTTGCCGGATCCCGGCGGATACGAAGCCTGATCCTGCCGGCCCTTATGGGGCTAGCGGTACTTGGCTGCCAGGGGGAGCCTCCGGCGGTGGAGCCGGAATTGTCCGGCGCCCTGAACAAGACGCTGAATCCCCAGGCGGAAGATCTGGTCCGGACCGGAATCTTGTCCCATGACCAGGGGGACTATGAAACCGCTCTGGAGTATTACCAAAGGGCTCTGGAACTGGCCCCGGATCATCCGGTGATCTACTACGAAATGGCCTTTTCGTATATTAGCCTGGGAGAGAACGAAACCGCCCTGGAACTGGCCGACAAGGGCCTCGCAGCGGCCAGGGCCCGGAACATGGAAGAACTAATCCCCACTCTTTACGATTTAAAAGGTTCCGCCCTGGACAACCTGGGCCGCAGCAACGAAGCCATAGACATCTATCTTACGGCGATTAACCAATACGGGGCTTCCAATACCCTGCTGTACTATAACTTGGGGTTAAGCTATTACCGCATAGAAAAACGGGACGAGGCCAGGGATGCCCTTGTCAAGGGCCTGCTGCTTAATCCCAATCATCCCAGCAGTAACTACCTTTTAGGCAGGATCTGCATAGAGGGGGGCGAAAAAACCCAGGCCTTTTATACCCTGTGCTATTTCTTGCTGCTGGAACCCAACACCGAACGGGCCGTGGAGGCCTATAACACGATCCTCTACATGCTTAACAGGCAGGAAGAGGCCATCGGGGTGCGAAACAATGGCACCTTTACCGCCTCCGATGTGGTTATTTCCCTTAGTTTTACCCTGGACGAAGCCAACGCGGAAAAGACCGATGCGGAAAAAATCCAAGCGAAATTGTACTATATCATTACCAGCCTGGAAGAGCAGAAAAACAACGGCAAAATCAGCCGCAGCCAGGGGGATGAACTGTGGTGGGACTATTATTCCCCCTTTCTTTACCGGATTGCCAAATCCGAAAAATTCGGCACATTTTGCCGGTACATAGGGATTACCTCGGATCCTAAGGCGGACGAGTGGATCGAGACCGGCCGGGAAGAGATCGAAGGCTTTTTTGAATGGCTTAATACATACTCAAGTCCATAGGCTAAAGCGAAAAAGGTATGGGAAACCTGCAGGGCGCCCCGGCGCGAGGACCGTTTCTTATAGGATTAACCGGCCTGTACTGCGCGGGGAAGAACTATGTGGGGGCGCTGCTGGAAAAGCGGGGCCTTCCCGTCCTGGATGTGGATAAACTGGGGCACCGGATTCTGGAATCGGCCCAGGACGAGATAGTCCGCCGCTTTGGGTCCGGCATATTGGGTCCGGATAAGCGGGTAGATCGGGAACTCCTGGGAAGACGGGTTTTCCGCAGGGCAGAAGACCTGGCAGCGCTGGAAGCGATTGTTCACCCCGCCGCCAATGCCTGTACGGAACAGTGGATAGCCGGCCAGGGAGGGCCCTGTGTAATCAACGCCGCATTAATCCACCGGTCTTCGGCCTTTTCCCGGCTGAAGCTGCTCCTGGTGGTCCGCGCCCCCCTCCCGGTACGGTTGTTCCGGGCCTGGAAGCGGGATGCCCTGCCTCCTGGAGAGCTTTTACGGCGCTTCTCCAGTCAGAAAAATTTTCCCCATACGGTCCCCGGAGGCCCTCAATTTTTTTCCGCTCCGTCCGATATTCAGATCATAGAAAATTCCGGACTTCCCGGTTCAAAGCGGAACCTGGAAAAACGGATAAACCACATACTGGAAGGTCTGGATAGCTTATGGAAAAGAAAAAATTACTGCTCGTCGCAGTCTCGGTAGGAGTATTCCTGGTGATTGTGGTAAGCGCCGCAATCCTTATTTTCAGTCCCCGCACTTCAGCGGTTCCGGAAATTTCCTACCATCAAATTGATGCAGAAACCGAACAACGTAACCGGGCCGCCACCACCGATCCGGCGAATATAGTTAAGGACGACACCTACATGGGGCTTCAGAACCCCGCGACGGCTTCTCCAATCCAGGAAAGCAGAATTTATATCAACGGCGAACCCGACGCTGAACCGGCGGCGGATACCGCCGATGAAACCGGATCTGCGAAAACGGTGATCACCATTCCCCGACCCACCGCCCCGGCGGTACCCAGCGCCGCCGTTCGGCCCGCTGCTCCGGCCCGGCCCGTCGCCGGCAACGCGACCTCCGCCGGACCCAAAACTCCCGCCCAGCCCGCAAAATCCGCCGCCGTGGCCGCGCCGGTGTCCATGCAACAGTACCGGGATTTCTGGGTCCAGGCCGGATCTTTCTCCACCAGGGAACGGGCCGACGGGGTTAAGCACACGCTGGACAATAAGGGTATTTCCGCCATTGTTACCAATCAGGAAATAAACGGCAATACCTATTACCGGGTCCGCGTGGGCCCCTATACATCCCAAAACGAAGCGGATTACTGGCTGGCCATGATAAAGTCCATCGACGGCTTCCAGGACAGTCAGGTTTGGGAAAGCCAGGCCCTGCGGTAAAACGCCCATACCGAACCTGTCAGATATAAAGGACGTTTCCCCGATGCGGGAAACCATAAAAAGGGTGTAGGCTGTCCGGATATTCCGGCAGCCTTTTTTTGAAGCTACTCCCCGGCGCGGCGGTTTCCGGAGTGCCTTAGAAACCGCTCCCTAGAAGCGCAACCCCAATGCGGCGCCTTCGATGCGGCATTGCCGGGTAGTATCAGGTGTTAGCCTAGACCCACATCAAGGACCATCATCAGCACAAAGCCCAGTATAATGCCGGAGGTAGCAATGTGATCGTTCCCTTCCCGGTACGCCTCGGGGATGAGTTCTTCGGCCACCACGAAGATCATCGCCCCGGCGGCAAAGGACAGGGCATAGGGGAGTATGGTCTGCATAGACAGGACCAGGGCGGCCCCAAGAACCCCCGCCAGGGGCTCCACAATACCAGAAGCCTGGCCTATCCAGAAACTTTTAAGCCGGCCCATACCTTCCCGGCGAAGGGGTATGGAAACCGCGGCCCCCTCGGGAAAATTCTGGATCCCTATGCCCATGGCCAGGGAAACCGCCCCGGCAAGGCTTGCCCCCGGCAGGACAGAGGAGGCCCCAAAACCAACGCCGACGGCAAGCCCCTCGGGAATATTGTGCAGGGTAATGGCCAGTACCAGCAGGATAGAGCGGCCCCAGGAGGTTTTTATCCCCTCGTCTTCCCGGGCCCCCACATGGTGATGGGGAAGGAACAGGTCCGCCAACCTAAGGAAAACACCCCCCAGGACAAAACCGGCTGCCGCGGCCGCCCAGGATGGAAGGCCGCCGTTTTGATGGGCCATATCGGCCATTTCGATTGCCGGCGCCAAAAGGGAAAAAAAGCTGGCCGCTATCATTACCCCCGCGGCAAAACCAAGCATGCCGTCAAGGACCTTACGGTTAATGCTTTTAAAAAAGAAGACCGTTGCCGCCCCCAGGGCCGTAAGGATCCAGGTAAAAAGAGTGGCCATCAGGGCCTGTAGTACCACCGGTTGATCGGCAAACCAATCCATATTACAATCATTATACATAAAGCAGGACCTTACGCAAGAGAACCGTTCCATACCGCCTTATGACGCTTTTTTACCGGGGGTCTATGATTAAAAACTCAAGGAGGAGAAACATGAAAAAGGTTTTATGCGCTGCGGTATTTTTGATAGGGGGGATCTATGCGGTTTCGGCCCAAAGTTTGCCGTCCATCACCGTGATAAACAATACGGGATACACCGTTTATACCATATACATTAGTCCGTCGGCGGATGAAGAATGGGGAGAGGATGTTTTAGGAGACAGGATCCTTGTACCCGGAGAAAGCTTCAATGTCCGGCTGGCCTATCCCCTTACGGAGGTTAGCGTGTATGACATTTGCCTCCTGGATGAAGATGACGATGCGTACTATAAATGGGAAATAACCCTTACCAACAACGCCCGGATCTCCTTTACGATGGATGATTTAGAATATCTGGAATAAGCCTCTGCAAAGCAAGCGCGAACCGGAGCTTCGGCGCAGCTTCGGTCCGGGGATAAACCGGATGTTTAAATGAACCTACGGGGCATGGTCCGGATCTTTCACATAGTTTTCCAGGCCGCTAAAGGTTTGCTCCAGATCCCATAGGCGGATCCGGGCGCTACCGTCAAGGAAGGTCGGCTGCCTGTTGACGATCACAATGCGGCCTCCCCGGCGCAATACCGTCCGGGGCAGGTCCGCCGCGGGAAACACCGTTAGGCTGGTACCCAGTATCAGCATCAGATCCGTCTCCTGGGCTTCGGTCTCCGCCGCCCGCCGGGCCTCCAGAGGCAGGGGATCGCCGTAAAAGGTGATGGCCGGCTTAAGAACCCTTCTACAACGGGGACACCGGGGCATGTCCCCGGCCCGCAGAGCCGCCGCCGCATCGGCATAGGGAAGCCGGATCCCCGGACAGCGCAGGCAGTAGTGGATTCCCGGCGAACCGTGGAGCTCTATTACCCGCTTGGTTCCCGCCTTTTGATGAAGCATATCAATATTTTGGGTGATCACCGATTTTACCATACCCTGCCGTTCCGCTTCCGCCAGAACCCTGTGGACCACCGAAGGTTCTTTTGTATCCAGGGAATACACCAGGGGTCCCGCGGCCCGGTAAAAAAAGGCAGGATCCTCCTCAAAGCGCCGGCTGTCAAAGATCCTTTCGGGAAAAAGAACGGAAGGGGCCGGATCTTCCCTCGCTTCCGGCAGCAGATCCTCCAGACCGGAAAGGTAAAGCTCCACCACCCCAGGGGCAAATCTCCCCGTCAATTCCGCCGGCAAGGCTCCCCGGAAATCGGGAATCCCCGAGAGGGTACTTACGCCGGCCCCGGTAAGGACGGTACAGTACCGGGCGGATTGGATTAGCGTACAGAGCTCTTTCATGCCGGACCTAGGGATTACCATACTACCGGTAACGGCGCATTTTTTGTATACTCCGGTCATGAACGGGGATCAGCGCGGACCGTATAAGGACAAGCCGCAGGCGGTAGAGCGGCTTACCTCCATAATTGAAGGGTTCATGGCCCTTTTGGGAAGGCGCCTTCCCGACGATGTACAAACCCGGCTTGAACAGCTTAGGGCCCGGGAAGATTCCCCCCTGGGCCGGGAAATCTATGCCGCCATGTTCACAAACCTGGATATGGCCGGGGCCCTCGACCGGCCCTGCTGCCAGGATACGGGGATTCTCCAGTTTTTTGTCCGGGCCGGTACCGCATTTCCCCTGCTGGACGAACTGGAGGACTGCCTTAAAGAGGCGCTTATCCGCGCCACGCTGTCCGTTCCTCTGCGCCCCAATGTGGTAGAATTTTTTGAGGAAAAAAATACCGGCAATAATACGGGAACCCGGATCCCCTGGGTTGACTGGGAACTTCTTCCCGGATCGGAGGGCATACGGCTCTTTGCCTATATGGCCGGGGGCGGATGCAGCCTGCCGGGCTTTTCCAGGGTCCTGATGCCCCTGGAGGGGTACGACGGGGTCTACAGGGCCCTCTTTGACCAGATCGTAGCCTACGGGGTCAACGCCTGCCCTCCCCTGCTGGTGGGCCTTGGACTGGGAAATTCGGCGGACACCGCGGCCAGGCTTTCTAAAAAAGCGCTGCTCCGTTTTATCGGTACCCGGAACCCCCATCCCCGGGCGGCGGAGATGGAAGAACGGCTGGAGAAGGCTTTGAATAAAATCGGCATAGGCCCCGGTGGTCTTTCGGGGAACCATTCGGTTATGGCGGTGCATATCGAACAGGCGGGACGGCATACCGCAACCTTTGCCATGGGCCTTTCCACCGGCTGCTGGGCCCACCGCCGGGGGCTTATTGAAATACGGAAGGATCTAAGCTGCAACATACTTTCCCACGGGAACGCGGTTCTATGAATACATGGCATCTTTCAACTCCCCTTGGGGAGGGGGATACGGCAAAGCTCAATACCGGGGACCTGGTATACCTAAGCGGAACCCTTGTAACCGGACGGGACGAAGTACACCACCGGGTGGTCCGCGGGAAACTGGTTTCGCCGGTAGATTTGGCGGGGAAAGCTATTTTTCATGCCGGACCTATCATGCGGCAAGACCAATCGGGCCTTTACAGGGTTATTTCCATAGGCCCCACCACCAGCATGCGGATGGAACAGTGCGAAGCGGAATTTCTTAGGGCCACCGGGGTCCGGCTCATGGTGGGAAAGGGAGGAATGGGGGGGAAAACCGCCGAAGCATGCCGAAGCCTGGGAGCGGTACACACGGTATTTCCCGGAGGGTGCGCCGTTTTAGCCGCAGACAAGGTGGAAGCGGTGGAAGGGGTAGCATGGCTGGATCTGGGAATGCCCGAGGCCATGTGGATTATGCGGGTCCGGAACTTTGGCCCCCTGATTGTATCCATCGACGTCCGGGGAAACAACCTTTTTGAGGACCGGCGGCGGCTCTTTACCCGCCGAAAGGAAGAGGCGCTGAAAGAACTGGAGACTTTTACCGGCTGATCCCCCGCGGAAATCTCCCGGGGTCCGGCGGTCTGTTGCAAACCGGGCGCTAAAAACCCCCACCGGCGTTTTTACCATTCCCTAGGAGGAGGGCTCCAAACTCCAGACAAAGCCCGCAAATCCCTGGATAAACCATGCCCCGCCGGATCTGGTAAGAGGTTCCTTCCCCCAGGTATAGAGGGGAATTTCCGCTCCAAAGACAATCGTAAAAAGGGGCCGAACCTTAACGGAAGCTTCAAAGCCCAGAAAAACCGACCGGATACGATCGCTTGTTTTAAACCCCTGATCGTCGTATGACCGGGTTAAAGCCTGGTATCCCATGTCAATAAAGATGGTATAGGGAACATTTTTTGCATAAATTTCCCCCCGGTAACAGAAACGCCATAACTGGTCCTCGGTAAACAGATCCCCCTTCCGAAGAACGGCGAATTTCTTAAACGAAACGCTCAAGGTATTTACCAGGTGGGGAAGCCAGAAGCCCAGGGCGGCGCTTGAATTTTCTATGGTATAATCCCCCTCTTCGCGGAGGGGTCCAAGGTTTCCCATTCCGTTAACTTCAATAAAAATAATCCCGGGAATATCGGCCCTCATGCCGGCGATAATGCCGGGGCTAATGGCCGTTCCCCGGGTATTGGCAATACCGAAAAGGGGTCCCACGGAAAAACGTAAATACCCCGTATCAATCCACAGAATGCCCTCCAGGATATTTCCCAGCAGGGGGTCCCGCTGAAAAAAAGCGGAAAAGCTAAACAGATCCGAAAATTCGCCGCTTACGCCGATCCGGCCCAACGGATAGGGATGTCCAGAAAATTCCCCCCCCCCTATGGGGGCGCCGGATTCCCTGTCAAAAGATAAATTGCCCGCCCCGGCGACGGCCGAAAAATCCAGGGCCCAGAGGGAGGAACCCAGAAAAATTACCATGACCGCCAAAAAGGTCCGTTGTATCCGGAAAAGGTTCATCCTAATAGGCCGTCCGTATACCGATAAAACCTTCGGCAAAATCGCCCCCTTCACTAAAGTACAGGGCGTTAAACCTTAGTTTAAAATTCCAGAGCAGCCCTGCCCCGGCTACCTGTACAAAGGGGGCAAGCCAGAGGTTCATATCCTCCCCATTATGGAGCTTAAGCCCCAGGGTCGCTTCGATTCCCCCTTCAAAGGAAGACCGGTTTATGTCCCCGTAAAAAATCTTAAAGTTTATGTCCGCCCTTCCCCGCTCCGTATCCCCGTTTTCATCCCGGATAATCCGGTTCATGTAATAGGTAGGATGGTAAAAGAAGGTCAGGGTAGATCCGATTTGCCGGATGCGAAACCGGGGTTCCAGAAGAAAATACCAGTTATCTATGTCAAAATCGTCCCCCACTTCCCAATAGGGCACCCCCGCCTGCATAAGCAGGGCCAGGGGACCGGCGTCAAAAAAGGCCAGAATTCCCCCCCGGATAACCGGATCGTCCCCGTTAACATAGGTGGTTCCGGTAAAGAATTCGAATTTTGCTACGGCGCCGTTCGCCAGCAGCCGGAAATCCGCCGAATAATGGCCGGGCAGGTAGGCGCCGGTGGTTTCGTTACGAAACGATACATCGTGGTAGATATACAAAGAGGGGATCAATTTTTCCAAAAATATCGCCCGCAGGGCTAGTCCGGTTCCCAGGATGCTGTGGAAGGCGCCGTTAAACCGCAGGGAAGGATCGCCCCCCAATCCTTCGGGGTAATACAAAAAGCCCCGAAGATCGGTGGTTACCGGCAGGGAACCAAAAAGCTCCTGGAAGTCGCCCCCGGAACCAAGGCTGTCGTAATGGCCGATAAAAAAACTAGCCTCCAGGGGACTGCCGAATAGATCCCGAACCGTGGCGGCCACGGATCTAACGGAAAGAGTAGCCTGGTTATTAAACCGCTCGTTTACCTCGTCCACCAGGCTGTCGTATTCACCCGTGCTTGGGCCGGGACTGCCGCTTGCATAGGGCAATTCAAGGCGGCCATAGGAAAGGGCCTTTTGCAAATTCGGAATTTCCGCCCCCAGGCCTAAAACAATTCCGTATTTGTAGCCCCCCTGGAGGCTTATACCGGCCTCCGCAGAGGTCCTGATGCCAAAATCGCCATCTTCCATGGCCCCCCGGCTGGCCAATTCCAGATGGGAAACGGTAATTTCCGCCCCAAAAAGCCCCGGGACCAGGGCACAGACGGCAAAAAGGGCCATCCAGAATGATTTCTTCATGTATATACTATCGGTAGATTAGAGTATTTCTCTCAATAGGCTTGACGTAAAAGCAATTGTGTATAAACATTGAAACTATGAGCGATTATCTTGATCCAAACAACGAAGAATTGCTAAAGGATTTTTTCAGTGAAGCTCAAATGCAGGTTGATACCCTGGAACAAAATATACTGGTCCTTGAAAACGAAGGGGCTAACAAGGATGCGGTAGACGAGATATTCCGTGCTGCCCATACCCTAAAGGGCGGTTCCGCCACGGTCGAAATGATGGAACTGTCCCACTTTACCCATATGGTGGAGGATGTACTTGACGCCATCCGGTCCGATCAACTGGCCATTACCGGGGGTGTGGTAGACACCCTGCTGGCGGCCATCGACATCATTAAGGCCATGCTGGAACAGCGAATGAACGGGGCGGTATACCAGGAGGATACCTCCCAGATGGAGGCCCGGCTGGAAAGTATGATCCCCGAATCTTCCAGGGGGAAGAAGGCTGTACCCAAGGCCTCGACACCGAAGCCGGCGGCCCCCGCCCCTGCACCCGTAACGGCGATAAACGCCGGGGTTCCGGTTCTTACGGAGGGGGACATTCAGGAACTTAAAAATTCCGTGAAGGACGGCACACCCATTTACCAGGTTTCGGTGGAATTTGACGAAAACAGTCCCATGAATACCGTGGGGGGCATCCAATGCTATGCGGCCCTAAAAGGCCTGGGAACTATACTCCGTACCCAGCCGGAATTTGAACAACTCTACGAAGATACTTTTTTTAAGACTGTATATTACTATATTGCCTCTGAAAAAAGCGCTGAGGAACTGCAAAAATTTGTCATTATCCCCGACGTATCCCTTTCGGCGGAGATAACAAATATCCGGTCCCTAAGGCCCGGCGATTCGGTACAACCGCCTTCCCGGACTCCTATGCAGGCGATGGAGCCGGTGCCCGGGCCGGCGGCGGCCGTTTCGACGGCATCCGGTTCCGTAGCGTCCGCCGGCGCAGCCCCTGCACAGGCCCCGGCCCCCCCGCAGGGGGGAGCGCCGGCAGCAGGCCGGCCGGCTGCAGAAAAGGCCCCTGCACCGGGGACTTCCACAGAAGACGCCAAAAAAGCGGGAAAAGAGGCGGGGTCCATATTACGGGTAGATTCCAAGCGCATAGACGATCTGCTTAACCTGGTGTCCGAAACGGTTATTACCAAGGCAACCTTTAACCAGATAAATCTACAGTTTAACGATCTGCTTAACGAACTCCACGCCATAGAAGCCGGATACCGGGAAAAGATAAAAAGCCTTTTCGATAACCTGCCCGCATATTTGGAAGGCATCCAGGAAGGCCGGTCCATCAAAGATATACGAAAAGAAATCGGCGAGCAATACGGGGATGTTTTCTCGCTCTTTGACGGTTTTGAAACAAATCTTAAGGGAACCGTTAGTAAATTCCGTTCCACCAGCCAAAACCTGGGACGCATCACCGGGGAGCTCCAGGAAGGGGTTATGCGGATCCGCATGGTGCCCATCAGCCAGATCTTCAGCCGGTTTCCCCGGCTTGTGCGGGATCTTTCCAAATCCCTTAACAAGAAGATCAACCTGGTTATTGAAGGGGAAGAGACGGAACTGGATAAATCGGTGATCGAAGATCTGCTGGATCCGATTATGCATTCGGTCCGTAATTCGGTGGATCATGGCATCGAATCCGCAGAGGAACGAAAAGCCGCAGGCAAGAACGAAGAAGGCAGGGTACTTCTTAAGGCTTCCAACGAGGGAAACATGATCATCATCGAGATCGGCGACGATGGCCGGGGCATCGATGTGGAGGCGGTTAAAGCCAAGGCCATTGACAGGGGAATTATTAACCCCAACAAGGTGCTTTCGGATGTGGAGGCCTATAACCTTATCTTTGAACCGGGTTTTTCCACCGCCAAACAGATTACCAGTATTTCCGGCCGGGGGGTGGGTCTGGATGTGGTACGCCGGTCCATTGAAAAGCTTAACGGCACCGTTACCGTAAACTCCGAAAAGGGCAAGGGCAGCAAGTTTATTATTAAACTCCCCTTGACGCTGGCGATCATCCAGGGTCTTCTGGTCCGGGTGGGAGAAGAAATCTATTCCATTCCTATTACCAGCGTTATCGAAAGCCTGCGGATTAAGCCCGACGAAATTAAATTTATCGACAACTACGAAGTAGTTAATGTCCGCAACGATGTTATTTCCCTGCTCCGGCTTAACCGGCTTTTTGGCATAAAAACCGAAGAACAAACGGACTTTCATTTTATTGTCATTGTGGGCACCTCCGAAAAAAAGATGGGCTTCATGGTGGACAGTCTTATCGGTGAAGAGGATGTGGTTATTAAGCCGTTGCGGGATCAGTTTACCAACTCTCCGGGAATTGCCGGCGCTTCCATCCTGGGGGATGGATCGGTATCCCTTATTATCGACGTAAGCCAACTGCTGGAACTGGGGCAACGGAAAGAAAAAGAACAGCGCCAAATCCGCGAAGGCATACGGTAGGGGCAGTATATGGCCATAGTACGGGATTTGGAAACGGTAAACGCGGAACTGCAGGAACAAAAAGAACGGGTGGAAAATGTCGATTTTAAAATGATCACCTTTTCTCTGGCCGGTAAGGACTACGGCGTGGATATTATGAACGTCAAAGAAATTGCCAAGGCCGATAAATTTACCTACGTTCCCAATGCGGCGTCCTATGTCCGGGGGGTTTACAACCTTCGGGGAGACATCATCCCGGTGATAGACCTTCGCTCCTTCTTTCATTTGCCGGTGGAGAAAAAGGAAAACGGCATAGAGAACATGCTTATTCTGGCCATCGAAGACCGGGTCTATGGAACCATTGTAGACAAGATCGATAAGGTTGTGGGCATTAATTCCGAATCCATACAACCTCCCCATCCCATATTCGGGGATATTAACATTAAATTTATCAGCGGGGTGGTGGAGAAACAGGGGGACCTGTATATTATTCTGGACGGGGTGCGGATCTTTTCTATCAGCGAAGATGACAAAACCAAGTCCCGGCTTCCGGAGGGCGGCGATACATACTACATGCCGCCGGCATACGCGCCGCCGGCCCAGGAAATTCCGGGAACGGACATATCCCGGGCTGAATCGGCCCTGGACTTTATACGGCAAAGCCTGCCGGCAATAAAGCGGTTTTATCCCAGTTCGATTAACGAAACCTGGCTGCGCAGCCGTTTTGCCGACTGGAGCATAGGCCGGCAGGGACCGGAACTACAGCTTAAGGACCTTGAGGAGGCGGATAAGTTCCTTGCCCGCTTCTATTCGCCTTCCACGGGAAGCTTCTGGGAGGATGAGTATGCGACAGCGGTAAAGACCGCTCTGCCGGACCAGTCTTCATCAAACACCATACAGGTTTGGAATATGGGCTGCGGCAAGGGCTATGAAACTTTTTCGTTTGCCTGTATACTCGAATCGAAGTATCCGGACAGCCGTTTTAAGATCTGGGCAAACGACAACGATATTATGGCCATTTCCCAGGCGCCCAACATGCTTTTTGATCTGGACGAAGTGCCCGAATATTGCAGGGCCCATATGGTAAGGGGTCCCAACGGATACACCTTTAACCAGGAGATCAAGGATTCAATCCTGTTTGAATACCACGATGTCCTGAACGATAATTCCCTGCCCGATTTAGACATAATTCTGGCCCGGGATGTACTGTCGTTCTTTCCGGTACAGGAACAGGTAAAGCTGGTCCATGAGTTTGCCGAACGGCTTAAAACCCGGGGCCTTGTGATTTTAGGAACGAATGAAGAGTTAACCGAAGCGGAATGGCGGTCCATGGCAAAGCGGCCGGTATCCGCTTTTACGCAAAGAGAGTAAAAGGAGAATACTATGCGTGTTGAGTATATTAATCCCTTTGTGGAAGCAGCATTCAACGTCCTTAAAGAAGTGGTAAATACCGACGTTAAACGGGGGGATCTCTACCTAAAATCCACCACCATGTCTATTATGGGGGTTGCGGCATTAGTCGGCCTGGCCGGCGATGTGGAAGGCCGGGTCCTTTTTGACATGACCAAAGAAACCGCCCTGAATATAGCCGGAGCCATGAATAACGATAAATTTACCCAGCTTGATGAACTTGCCAAGGCCACTATTACCGAACTTGCCAATATGATCACCGCCCAGGCGGTAACCAAGCTTCACGATCTGGGCTTTAAATTCGACCTTACCCCGCCGGCTTTATTTTCCGGGGAAAATATGGAAATTTCCAACCACGAGGTAGAGGCCCTGATAGTGCCCATGGAACTGGGGGGTAACGGTAAAATCGAGATCAACGTCGCTATTCGGGAAAGGACGTAAAAAAATAGAGTTGTTTAAAAACAGCAAAATGCGGAGCATTTTGCAAGACTTGTTCAATATCTAAAAATTGTGGTTTATAGATTCCTGTAAGGGTTTGCCGCCGTGCATGCAGGGCGGTACAAGTTTCCGGGCGGTTAGCTCAGTTGGTGAGAGCACTAGCTTGACATGCTAGGGGTCGTGGGTTCAAGTCCCCCATCGCCCATTGTTTTATATCCCATATACTTAAACTTGTTCCAGAGGACAAATTTTGGAACAGCTTCGTTCCGGCCCTTTGCACGTAGGTTCCTATAGTGGACTTGTTCAATAACCCGGTTGGTTATTGAACAAGTTTAGGCAAAATGCTCTGCATTTTGCTGTTTTCAAGCGGTTGTTGTTTAAAGACTGAAGTTTTTAAACAACTCCAGTCTTTCCTGACAGTGAAGCGGGGGCGGCTAACCACCCAGGTAGGCTTTTTTAACCTCGGGATTTGCGGCAAGTTGTTCCGACGTGCCGCTGGCGATAATTTCACCTGTTTTAAGCACATAGCCCCGGTTGGCAAATTCCAGGGCGACTTTGGCGTTTTGTTCCACCACAAGGATCGTGATGTTTTTTTCCTGGTTAAGACGCCGCAGGGCCCGGAACATTTCGTACATCAGTTTAGGGGCAAGCCCCATGGAAGGCTCGTCAAGCATGATAAAGTTTGAGCCGGTCATAAGGGTTCTGCCCACGGCAAGCATCTGCTGTTCACCGCCGGAAAGGAGCTCGCCCCGCTGCCTGCGCCGTTCCTTAAGCCGCGGAAAAAGCTCGAAGACCAGTTCCTGGGCTTCGGCGGCGATTTCCGCCCTGCGGGGATCGTGGCGGTGGGAAAACGCGGCAAGCTGGAGGTTCTCCTGAACCGACAGGTTGCCGAAAATGTGGCGGCCTTCGGGGACCAGGGCCATCATGTGGTTCTGGATAAGCACAGGGGGTTCGGTTTTGCGGATGCTCTTTCCGTCGTAGAGGATTTCGCCGCCCGAAATAAGCGGCGCTTCGGGCCTGGGGAGCCTGGCCAGGGAAAGCAGGGCGCTTGTTTTTCCCGCCCCG
>JAISOA010000070.1 GCA_031275945.1 Spirochaetaceae bacterium | reverse complement strand
TGAATAGAGTTGTTTAAAAACTTCAGTTTTTAAACAACAACCGCTTAAAAACAGCAAAATGCGGAGCATTTTGCCTAGACTTGTTCAATAACCAACCGGGTTATTGAACAAGTCCAATGTAAAAGGTCCGCCGGACTGCTACCGGACATAGATAGAACTACGGCTCAGTGGTATAGTAAGGCAGAGGGTACGCCATGAGTGATTTTATTTTAACCGAAGAAATTTGCGAGGAGCTGGCCCGGACCGCCAAGCAAAAATCCCGGCTGCTGGGGGTGGGGGGTAAGTTTTTCCGTTTCCGACGAAAACGGCAACCTGCGACTGCTCCAGCGCTTTGGGGACGCCATTCTTCTCAGCCTGGAGATCTCTCCCAAAAAAGCCGATACCGCTGCGGTGCTTCGCCAATCCACCGCGGAATTCGGCAAGATAGCCCAGGTAGGGGGCAGCGCCTTCGGCATTAACGTTACAAACGATAAGCTGGTTATTTTCGGCGGCGGCTTTCCCCTGCAGGTAAAGGGTAAAACCGTGGGAGGCATCGGGGTAAGCGGCGGAAGCGTGGCGGAGGATGAGGCGGTGGCCCATGCGGTCCTGGAGGCCTTTGCGGAGTTAACCCGCTAATACCGGCGGCGCCCGTATCGCTCCGTAGAACCCAGGGTACTTCCAAGATCAACCGGCCGTAACGCATGTTCACCGGTCATGAATATCGCAGGTGTTGTTTAAAGACTTGAGCTTTTAAACAACCCTATTGTATTTCCGGGCAAAATATTTTCTGTTAATCAACAACCCCGCCCCAGAGGGCTAAACTTGACCCACAAGTCAAGACCTGATTACAATGGACTTGTTCAATAACCCGGTTGGTTATTGAACAAGTCTTGCAAAATGCTTCGCATTTTGCTGTTTTTAAGCGGTTGTTGTTTAAAAACTAAAGTTTTTAAACAACTCTAATTTCAATGTACGGCACTTTAAAACCGGAGTACGGAGAGTTGTTCTCTAACTATTCCTCCTTACCTTCGTGCGCCTTGGTGCGCTCGAACCGAAGGTTCGTCGTGGTTTTTATCTTCATATCTGTGGGTCAAGTTTAGCCCAGAGGCTCCCCCGCGCAAGCGGGCTCTTGGGTATTAAACCCTCAACACGAATAAGCTTCATACAGCATAATTAGACTTGGTTGATCTCTCCAGGCAGTATATACTTATACCTATGGAAGCCAGAGAACCAAGCATTACGAAAACCTTCGGTATCCTTACGGCCGGGGGGGACTGTCCGGGCCTGAACGCCGCCATCCGGGGGGTATGCCGGGCCGCCTACGATCGGTATCACATGAATATCCTGGGAATAACCAACGGTTACCGGGGCTTGATCGACGGGGATGTACGACCCCTGGCGCCGGAGGATTTTTCCGGGATCCTTACCCGGGGGGGAACTATCCTGGGAACAAGCCGCGAAAAGCCCTTTAAGTCTTCGGAGATTGGGGAAGATAAAGTGAGGGCGATCAAAGAAAACTACAATAAGCACAAGCTGGACTGCCTGGTGGTTTTAGGAGGAAACGGAACCAATACCACCGGGTATCTTCTTGCCCAAGAGGGTCTTAATATCCTGGGACTCCCCAAAACCATTGACAATGACATCGAGGGAACCGAACGAAGCTTTGGTTTTCATTCCGCCATAGCCATCTGTACCGACGCCATAGACCGGCTCCATTCAATCGCCGCAAGCCATAACCGGGTTATGGTGATCGAAACCATGGGACACAAGGCCGGCTGGCTGGCCCTGTATGCAGGCATAGCCGGGGGCGGGGACGTGATCCTTATACCGGAAATTCCCTACGACATTAAAGCCATAGGCCGGCACTTGAACAGCCGGGCCGGAGAAGGAAAAAGTTTTTCCATCGTGGTGGTGGCCGAAGGGGCCCTTTCTGCGGAAGAAGCTAAAATGGAAAAAAAGGACCGAAAAAAATACAGGATGGAGACGGGGCTTCCTTCCATTGCTTACCGGGTAGCCCGGGAAATTGAAGAAGAAACGGGAATGGAAACCAGGGCCACGGTACTGGGCTATGTCCAGCGGGGGGGTATACCCAGCGCCTCGGACAGGGTGCTTGCAACCCGGCTGGGAACCGCGGCCGCGGATCTGCTTGCCCGGGGTGAATACGGAAAAATGGTGGCCCAGCTTGGCAGCGGAATTGCCCCGGTGGATCTTTCGGTTCCCGCGGGAAAGATAAAAAAAGTTCCCCGGGACGATCCGCTGCTGGACACCGCCATAGCCGTAGGAACCTGCCTGGGAGTCTAGTTCCGGCAGGATCGATCACCTGAAGGGGTTGTAAAAACGGTCCCCGTCTTTAAACGTAAACCACATGGCCGCGACGAAAAAAAGGGCACTGCCGATCATGGCCGCCATGTCCAGTCTGCTAAAGGGGCGGGACGAGTACCAGGTACGCTTTTTATTCTTACCGAAACCCCGAAGTTCCATGGCATGGCTGATAATGTCAATCCTGTCCAGGGATAAAAAGATCAGGGGTAGTAAAAGGGGAACGGTCCGCTTAAGCCGTTTTATCCAGGATGCCTTACGGGAAAGTTCTATCCCCCGGGCCTGCTGGGCCTGAGAAATTACTTCGTAGTCCCGTTGAACGTCGGGGATGTACCGCAGGGTAAGGCTTACCGCATAGGAAACCGTATACGGTACCCCGATGCGGTTAAGGGAGGCGGCAAATTCACTCGGGTGGGTGGTTACCATAAGCAATACCGCCGGCGGTATAATGGTTAGGTATTTTAAAAGCACGTTACACTCATAAAAGAGCTGTTCCCGGGTAAGGGTAAAACGGCCTATCCCTTCAAAAATTACATGCCGGGTTTTATAAATAAGCACCCCCTGTTCAGGGGCAAAAAGATAAATTGCCCCCAGGTTAAGCAGAAGAAAAAAAGTTATCATTTTAAGAACAAACGAAACGCTCTGCAGGGGTATCTTTGATAGAAAAAACAGAATTATCCCCAGAACCGCCAATACGCATAAGATCGGAGTTTTAAAACTGACCATCACCAGGATCGACCACAGCAAAAATACCACCAGCTTGGCCGCTCCGCTAAGGGCATGTATGGGGGTGTTTCCTTCGATGTACGAAAGCATCCTCATGCGCCGCCCCCAAAAGAAGCCCCGGATTCCCGGTGGCGGCGCTCATAGCCAATGTACCGGGCCACAAAAGACCGGGGGTCCGGAAGGCCCGCCCGTAGCGCCAGGCCGTATAGACTGGTCCGTTTAAGGCGGGCCTGTGCAATTACCCCGTCATCGGTTAGCACTTCAAAGGGTTCCGCATCTGCCACGGGGTTTCCTCCGGAAAGGACCACCGCCCGTAGGGAATATTCAAGCATCAGGTGCATATCGTGGGTAATAAGGAGCAGGGCTATGCCCCGGCGCCGGTTAAGGGTTAGAAGAAATTCCATAAATTCCCTGTAGTGCCGTAAATCCTGGCCCGCGGTGGGCTCGTCAAGAATTATAAACGAGGGATCCACGATCAGAATGGACGCGATGGTAAGCCGCTTCTTTTGCCCGTAGCTTAGGGCGCTTACGGGCCAGTTCCGGAAAGAATATAAGCCGCAGATCCTAAGGACATCGTACACCCGGTCCCGGATCTCCGCTTCGCCGGCGCCCCGGGTCCGCAGGCCCAGGGCAACCTCGTCATAAATTAGGGGAAACGAAATCATCTGGTTGGGATTTTGCATCACATAGCCAATCTTTTCCGCCCGCTGCATTATAGAAAGCCCCGCCATATCAAGGCCCTCAAAGTACATGGCCCCCGAATCGGGACGGACAAAACCGCAGATACACTTGGCCATGGTAGATTTACCCGAGCCGTTCTTACCCACCAGGGCTATACACTCCCCCCTGGCCACAGAAAAAGAAATTCCCTTAAGGGCCTCTTCGTCCTTCGGGGAATACCGAAAACGGATGTCCCGTACTTCAAGAAGATCCGGCGCCGGCTTTCCGGATCCACCGTGTTTGGCCCTTGTATCCTCCGCCGGTTCTACCCCGCTTCCCTCGGCCTTTTCTTCATCTTCCACCGGCGTCTCCGGTCCCCGGGCAAGGGACCTGTCCCAGCTGCGGAGGGGACCGTAGTCAAGGTTCAGGGTATCCAAGCTTTGGGGGCCCATACCGGGATCTACGGTAATTCCCGCATACCGGAGGGCGCTCAGGTAAAGGGGTTCCCGGATCCCCGTTTTTCGCAGGAGCCCCGATGAAAGCAGTGCTTCGGGGGATTGGTCGGCGGCAATGCGGCCCCCGTCGATAACGACTATGCGATCCACCGGCCGGTGCAGCACATCCTCCAGGCGATGCTCCACTATGATGATGGTCCTGCCCCCCCCCCGGTGCAG
This sequence comes from Spirochaetaceae bacterium, assembly GCA_031275945.1. Lineage (GTDB taxonomy): Bacteria > Spirochaetota > Spirochaetia > Treponematales > Breznakiellaceae > JAISLT01. Next base: position 4,355 of record JAISOA010000070.1, on the reverse strand, counting down.
TGAATCGATAAGTTCCACCGCCTCTTCCCCCGTGGCGGGATCAAGGTTGGCCAGGGGTTCGTCAAAGAGCAGAATCTCCACATTATCCACCAGCACCCCGGCAATAGAAACCCGCTGTTTTTGTCCCCCCGAAAGATCCTGGGGGGCCTTGGCCAGGTATTCTTCCATACCTACCGATACGGCGGCTTCCCGGACCCGGCGGTACATCTCCGCCGGGGGCGTACAGTCGTTTTCCAGGGCAAAGGCAATGTCTTCGGCGGCGCTAAGGCCCACAAACTGTCCGTCCGTATCCTGCAGGACCGTACCTGCCTTTTTGGAAATTTCAAAGCTCCCCAGGCTGAATATATCTTTCCCCAGAAGCGTTAGGGTTCCGGTATATTCCCCTTTAAAGGCATGGGGAATAAGGCCGTTGATACAATGGATCAGGGTGGACTTTCCCGAACCGGAGGGTCCCAGGATAAGAACCTTTTCGCCCCGTTCAAAGCGAAGGTTTATGTTCCGCAGGGTAGGCTCCGACTGGGACCTGTACCGGAAGGAAAAATCCTTAAATTCCAGGGCGGCATCGTTCACCAAATCCTCCCTTCCTTTATGGCGCCTTCAAAAACCGGTCTTTGGAGACCACCCCGCAGATACAATGCAAAACTATTCGGCCTTGAGGCTCCCGGCCTTAACCCGGGTGGCTGAATAGCCGAATGCCAGAAGGGTCCCCAGAATCAGTACCACCCCGGCATTAAGCCCCCCTGCCACAACGCCCTGTAGAAAGGCCTTATCCACCGGTTCCTTGTGGATCAACACATCCAGAACCGGGGCTATCCCTATCCAGGCCACGGCGTTAACAACGATCTGAATTAGATTAAAATATACCGCCTGAAGGATGGCGAATTTTCCGTCGTTGATTTTATAGATCTTCCAGAAAAGACCGATAAGAAGCCCGTAAACGGCGTCGGCAATAACCCAACTCCACCACACCCCGCCAAAGGTTAGGTCATTTAGGGTATGACCAATCAGACCGATGAGAAACCCCGCGAGGGGCCCGAAAATCGCCGCAAAAATAGTTAGTATGGCAATACCCAGATTAAGATTCGTATTGGGAACCCCCGAAGGGATCGCCACAAAACGCATCAGCACAAACACCAGGGCGGCGCCGATCCCGATGGCGACGACCGTTCTAACGGAAATGCCTTTTTTCCCCATTTTTACCCTCCAAACATATATAAAATGGCCCCGAATGGTACGGCTTTATACACCGCCGGGACAGTATACTATACTACCTTAAAATAATAAATGCAATATATATTATAGTTTTCCTATAAAAATAGTATATTTCATGCCTTCGTTCCGGAGCTTGCGGTGAATCCGGGGCTTTAGAAGATCCGGATATGGAAAAGCCCCGAAAAACCGTGTACTGTAAACCTGTGGAGGCACCATGAAAAAGAAGATAGTACTGGCCTATTCCGGGGGTCTTGACACCACGGTAATTATCCCCTGGCTTAAAGAAAACTACGACTGCGATATCGCGGCGGTCTGCGTGGATCTGGGTCAGGAGGCGGATTGGAAGACCATTAAAAAACGGGCCCTGGATACGGGAGCCCGTTCCTGTGTGGTGGTGAACGTTAAAAAAGAGTACGTGGAGCAGTATATATGGCCGGCCCTTAAGGCCAACGCCCTGTACGAAGACAAATACCTTTTGGGAACCTCTACGGCCCGGCCCCTGATTGCCAAGGTACTGGTGGAAGCGGCCCGCAAAGAAAGGGCCGCCGCCATAGCCCACGGCGCCACCGGTAAGGGAAACGATCAGGTTCGCTTTGATCTGGGGATCATGGCCTTGGCGCCGGAAATGGAAATCATCGCCCCCTGGCGAAGCTGGGAACTGAAAAGCCGGGAAGACGAGATCCGGTACCTGGAAGAGCGTAAACTCCCGGTACCCATGACAAGGCAAGAATCCTACAGTCGGGACGACAATCTGTGGCATATCTCCCACGAGGGCCGGGAATTGGAGGATCCCGCCAAGGAGCCGGATCTGGACAGCATGCTTAAAATGTCCGTATCCCCCGAACGGGCCCCCGCCACAGCAGCCTATGTGGAAATAGGCTTTGAAAAAGGTGTACCGGTTTCCTTGGATGGAAAAAAAATGGACGGCGTTTCTTTGATCCTGGCCCTAAATAAACTGGGGGGCGCCAATGGAATAGGAATTTCCGATATTGTGGAAAACCGGGTGGTGGGGATGAAAAGCCGGGGGGTCTATGAAACCCCCGGAGGCAGTATACTGTACTATGCCCACCAGGAACTGGAACACCTTTGCCTGGACCGGCAAACCTATGCGTTTAAGCAGATTGTGGCGGGAAAACTGGGAGAAGTGATCTACGGCGGTCTGTGGTTTACCCCCCTGCGGGAGGCCCTTTCGGCCTTTGTCGATTCCACCCAGGAAACCCTTACCGGCACAGTCCGGGTTAAGCTCTGCAAGGGTTTAATTTCCTCCGCCGGGGCCGTATCGCCCTACTCCCTTTACAATGCCTCCATCGCCAGCTTTACCACCGGCGAGCTATACAACCATGCGGACGCAAAGGGATTTATCCGTCTGTACGGCCTGCCCATTCTGGTTAGGGCCCTTATGCAGCGCGCTCCCAAACCGGGAAAGAAGCGCGGAGGCGGGCAACAGAACACCGAAGGCAAAATCCCCCGGCCCGGGGATGCCAAATCCAAGGGAACCGCCGGGTAGAACCGGGCAAAAACGGAGAAGGAATTATGACAAACAAAGTCGATACGCCGCACCGGGTCCCGGTACTGTGGGGGGGCCGTTTGGCGGAAAGGCCCGAAGCAGAGGCCTTTGCGTTCCAGGCTTCGATACGGGTGGACAGCCGCCTTGCCATGGAAGATATTGAAGGCAGCCGGGCCCATGCCGCTATGCTGGCCAGACAGGGCGTAATTCCCCCGGAAACCGCCGCCGCCCTGGAGGAGGAATTGCGCCGTATCGGCGAGGAACTGGCGGCAGGAACCCTGGCCATCGACCCCGAAGCCGAAGACATCCATTCGTTTATTGAGGGGCTCCTGACCGAACGGCTGGGAGATTCGGGCCGCATGATCCACGCGGGCCGCAGCCGGAACGATCAGGTGGCGGTGGATCTAAGGCTGTATATAAAACGGGCCATTTCTCTTGTACGGGAGGAATTGGCGGAAACCCTGGGGACCCTGCTGGACACGGCGGAAGCCCACCTAGACACAATCATGCCCGGCTATACCCATCTGCAGCGGGCCCAGCCGGTTACCTTGGCTTACCACCTGAGCGCCTGGGCCTGTGCCCTGAGCCGGGACCGGGACCGGCTTTGGGATACCCTGGAACGGCTTGACGAATGTCCCCTGGGAGCCTGTGCCCTGGCCGGATCGACCCTGCCCCTGGACAGGGACCGGACCGCCCGGGCCCTGGGTTTTAAACGGCCCACCGTAAACGCCATGGATTCCGTGGCAGACCGGGATTTTGCCCTTGAATGCGCCGGGGCCCTTTCCATCCTGATGGTACACCTTTCCCGGTTTTGCGAAGACATAAGCCTCTGGGCCGGGGAAGAATTCGGTTTTATCCGCCTGGCGGAAAGCTGGAGTACCGGATCTTCCATCATGCCCCAAAAAAAGAATCCTGATTTTGCCGAACTTATCCGGGGCAAGGCGGGGCGGACCGCGGGAAACCTCGTAACGCTCCTAACTTTGCTTAAGGGGCTTCCCTATGCCTACAATAAGGACCTGCAGGAAGACAAGGAGGCCCTTTTTGACAGCATTGATACGGCCCGTACATGCCTGCGGATGTTCCGGGGCATGGTTTCCTCCGCGGCCTTTAACCGGGAACGGATGAAGGCCGCTTGTGCCGGGGGGTTCCTGGAAGCCACCGATGCGGCGGAATACCTGGTCCGGAAGGGCATGCCTTTCCGCAGGGCCCACGAGACGGCGGCCTTGATTGTCCGGGACTGCATTGCCGCGGGTCAGGCATCCATACGCGAGCGGACCCTGGAGGAACTACAGGGGCGGTCGGAGCTGTTTGCGGAGGACCTGTACCCCCTTCTGGATCCGGCGGTTTCCGTCCGGCGCCGGGATCTTCCCGGCGGGCCGGCACCGGAAGAAGTCAAGCGGCAGATCGAAAAACTGCGCAAACTGCTGTGTTAGTGTTCCGTCCAAAACAAATAGGGTGCTAAGCGGACCGGCATACCAAACAAGGTGAGCCACAGCGCTGTTCCGGCGCCTATGCAAGGATCGCAAAACTCCGGGGACAGTGAGCGGTATAGCATTGGATCCCCCACTTATGGTAGATTTTAGTACACATGCCGGAGCTAATGTATACCCTGGGGTTCTTTGCCAGGACCATCAAG
>JAISOA010000040.1 GCA_031275945.1 Spirochaetaceae bacterium | reverse complement strand
TCTGGTGCAGCGCTATATTGGAAATGAAGGAAGCCCCCCCCGGCTTGACAAGCTCGTTTTTTCTTCATCGGATACATCGCGGAACTTTCCTGGGTAAGACCCAGAAAGACAAATCCGCCAATCCCCAGGGTGGTAAAGATCATAAGGGTTCCGAACATGGGGACCAAAGCTTCCCGGACCGGAACTATTTTTCCCTCCTGATATGTCGAAAAATACGCCAGTAGGGCGGTAATAAACCCGAAGGCGAGCAGGACGCCGAAGCACAGGTAGGCAGCGACCCGGGGGAGCTTCATATACCGGCGGATCCCCATGTAGGCGTCCTGGTATACTTCTTGGCGGCGTTTTAGGCTTAGTTCATCGGCCAGGGCGCTAATGTCCCCCAGTTCGCCGGAAGCTTTGGCAAAGGATTCGTTTTCGGACAGGCCCTTGTGTATTAAACTTGCGATGCGATCGTCGAGATTGCTTTTAAGTTCTTCCATAAAGTCCTTTAATTCAGAGGTTTCTTCGTAATCCGCAAAAAGGGATTTAACGTACGTTCCGGTATTCATATGTGCTCCTTAAGTTATTGGACTTGTTCAATAACCCGGTTGGTTATTGAACAAGTCTAAGCAAAATGCTCCGCATTTTGCTGTTTTTAAGCGGTTGTTGTTTAAAAACTGAAGTTTTTAAACAACTCTATTGTAGGCCAAGCATATTCCGGCTCTTTGTAACGGCGCCGCCGGTTTGCATAAGGCTTTCAAGAATTTTCCGGGTAAATTCCCAGTCCTGCATATTCCGGCGGTAGCTTTCCCGGCCCTTATCGGTTAAGTGGTAGTACCGTCTCCGGGCCCCCCGGGTTTCATCCCCCCAGTAGGAACTGATGCAGCCTTCCTGTTCCAGCCGCTTATAGCTGGAGTAGAGGGTTGTTTCTTTAAGTTCGTACTGGTCCCCGGTCCGTTCCAGAATAGTGGTGTAGATTTCAAATCCATAGGCGTCTCCTCCGTGTAAAATTCCCAGTACAATAGTTTCCGTATGGCCCCGGAGCAGATCCGGCGATAACTTTGGTTTATACGGTTCCTCTGTCCAAGGGTTCTGCGGTATATCCATAGGCGATTCCTCCTTAGGTATAGATATTGTTTGTCGTTTATCTATTACTGTCAAATATTATTGTATATCAAATTAATACGACTGTCAAGTATATTTTAAAAAATTAAATCGTTGCCCGGCTACCCGGGTTTTTAACGGGCTTACTTTATGTTTTTGGCACCGTCATAAGACGGGTTCTGCAAACAAAAACTCCGGATAAAAAAAGCCCCCCGGGCGGAGCCGGAGGGCTTTATGTCACGGTTGTCCCGAATCTTCCAAAATTCGCCGGCCTGGCCGGGGCTTTGGAAATTTCCGGGGTTTTCTTTTAGTAGTCCATGCCTCCCATGCCGCCCATACCGCCGCCGGGCATAGCGGGGGCCTCTTTCTTCTCCGGAATGTCGGTAACCGCGCATTCGGTGGTAAGCAACAGGCTGGCGATGGATGCGGCGTTCTGCAGGGCCGATCGGGTTACCTTTGCCGGATCGATGATTCCCGCTTTTACCATGTCCACCCATTCCATCTTAGCCGCGTCAAACCCAATGCCCTTCTTTTCGGACCTGGCTTTGTCGGCAATGACGGCGCCGTCAAGACCGGCGTTTTCGGCGATCTGCCGGATCGGCTCTTCCAGGGCCCGCTTAACGATCTTAAAGCCCACTTTTTCGTCGTCCGTAAGCCCCGCCGTGTCCGCCTTGTCCAGGGCAATGGCAGCCTGGATAAGGGCAAGCTCGCCGCCGGAGACGATCCCCTCTTCGATGGCGGCCCTGGTGGCGGAAAGGGCATCCTCTACCCGGTGTTTTTTCTCCTTCAGTTCTACCTCGGTGGCGGCGCCTACGTTGATTACCGCCACACCGCCGGCCAGTTTGGCAAGCCGTTCCTGGAGTTTTTCCCGGTCATAGTCGCTGGTGGTATCTTCGATTTGCGCTTTAATCTGGGCGATCCGGTCCTGAATGTCTTTCTGTTTACCGCCGCCGTTGATGATGGTGGTATTATCCTTGTCGATTTTTACCGTCTTGGCCTTTCCAAGCTGGGAGATTTCGGTATTTTCAAGTTTAAGTCCCAGTTCTTCGGAAATAACTTCTCCGCCGGTAAGAATGGCAATGTCTTCCAGCATGGCCTTGCGCCGGTCCCCGAATCCGGGGGCCTTGACGGCGCAGGTCCGCAGGGTTCCCCGCAGGCTGTTTACCACCAGGGTGGAAAGGGCTTCCCCGTCCACGTCTTCGGCAATAATAAGCAGGGGCTTTCCATTCTGGGCAACCTTTTCCAACAGGGGAAGCAGGTCCTTCATGGTAGAGATTTTTTTATCGTGGATTAGAATGAACACATCCTCGTATACGCTGGTCATGGTATCCCGGTCGGTAACGAAGTAGGCGGAAATATAGCCCCGGTCAAACTGCATGCCTTCGACAAAATCGATGGTGGTATCCATGGTTTTGGACTCTTCCACGGTTATAACCCCGTCTTTACCGACCTTTTCCATGGCGTCCGCAATGGTTCCCCCAATCTCAATGTCGTTATTGGCGGAAACCGAAGCCACATGGGAAATTTCTTCTTTATCCTTAATTTCCTTGGAGTTCTTTTTTATTTCATCCACGGCAATTTCTACAGCCTTATCGATGCCCCGTTTAAGCTCAATGGGGGTCATTCCGGCGGCTACGGATTTAAGACCTTCTTTAACCAGTGAATAGGCCAGTACCGTAGCGGTGGTGGTGCCGTCCCCGGCCACGTCGTTGGTCTTGGTTGCCACTTCTTTAAGAAGCTGGGCGCCCATGTTTTCGTAGGGATCCGCCAATTCCACTTCTTTGGCCACCGAAACGCCATCTTTAGTTACCGTGGGGGCGCCGAATTTCTTATCGAGCAGGACGTTTCGCCCTTTGGGGCCTAGGGTTACCTTGACCGCCTTGGAAATTTGTTCAACCCCCGCAAGCAACTTGCGCCGGGCTTCTTCATTGAACAACAACTGCTTAGCCATAGTTCTTTCTCCTCTTTTAATAAAGTACCTGAAAACGGTATAATATTGAATGGATTATGTCCCTGTTAGGAACCGATTATAAGATAGCAAAATCCGCCACAAAAAGTCAATATTAGGAGCCTAAATGATGAATAAATTACGCGTGGGGGTCCTGGGGACCTCGGAACACTACGGGTTACGGGTCGCCATACCGTTACAATCTTCCTTATTAGTAGAAACCTATGGAATCGCCTCCCGAAACCGGGAAAAAGCCGAAAAATATGCGGAAAAATGGGGTTTTAAGCGGGCCTACGGTTCCTACGAAGCCCTGTTGGCGGACCCGGAAATCGACTTTGTCTATTGTCCCCTGCCAAATAATCTCCATCTGGAGTACATAAAAAAGGCGGTGGATGCGGGAAAACCGGTTATGTGTGAAAAACCCCTGGGAATGAACGCCACGGAAGCGCTTGAAGCGGCGGAATATGGCAGAAAAAAGGGCGTTCTAGTGATGGAAGCCTTTATGTACCGGTTCCATCCCCAATGGATCCGGGCCGCAGAGATAGCCAAATCCGGCGAGCTGGGCAAGATTGTGTCTACCCAGGGGATCTTTTCCTACGATAACAGGGATGCAAAGAACATCCGTAATATCCCGGAAACCGGGGGCGGGGGTATCTTGGATATCGGATGTTACACCGTTTCCAGCGCCCGGCTCCTTATGGGGGCGGAGCCGGAACGTGTAATTTGTACCCTTAACCGGGACCGGGCCTTTAAAACCGACATCTTTGCATCGGCGATTCTGGATTTTGGGGACGGCAGGGCATCGGTCTTTACTATCGGAACCCAGTGTTATCCCTGGCAGCGGGTTAGGGCCCTGGGAACCGGGGGAACCCTGGCGGTGGAAGTGCCCTTTAATATGTACGGAGATGTTCCCGGCCGGATACATGTTAGTACCGGCGTAGGGGACCGGATCATCGAAACCGAAATTACCGACCAGTACCTGCTGGAATTTGAGGCCTTTGCCGAAGCGGTGTCGGAAAAGCGGCCGGAAGCCCCCACCCCTGTTTCCGATGCGGTCTCTAATATGGCGGTCCTGGACGCCCTGTTTGCCTCCGCCGAATCGGGTAAGTGGGAACCGGTACGCCGGTATGCCCTTTGACAAGCCGGATCTACGGGGTATAGATCCCCATGGCGCTGCACATTTATACCGACGGGGGCTGTTCGGGCAATCCTGGTCCCGGCGGCTGGGCCTACGTGATCCTTAAGGTAAGTTCCCGGGGCGACATAATTTTGACGGAAGGGTCGGGGTTTGAAGAGGATACCACCAATAACCGCATGGAGCTTTTGGGGGTGATCTCTGCCCTAAAAGCCTTAAAGTCCCTGGAAGCCTCCGAAGCGGTAGTCCATACCGACTCCCAGTATGTTCAAAAGGGCATAACCGGGTGGATCCATACCTGGAAAAAAAATTCCTGGCGGACCGGCGATAAACGGCCCGTAAAAAACCAGGATCTGTGGAAGGCTCTGGATTTAATTGCCGGGGAATTAACCCTGGACTGGAAGTGGGTTAGGGGCCACGAGGGTAACCGCTACAATGAACTCTGTGATAAAATGACCAGAGAGGTGATCAAACGATCCACTGCCTGCGGCTAATTACCACACCCGCAGAGGGCAGCGGCCCGGATAGAACAGGCCACCGGCCTTGCGGCAAAGGAAATCGCCGGCCTGTAGCCCCCTTCCCCTTTACACAATTTCCCCGTCCATGGTATGCTGTATAGAGGAAAATTTCCTGTCAAAGCAGAGGCCGTCATGCGTGGGTTTTTTCACACGAAAATTGCTCTTTCAATAACACGTAGCGGCATCTTGTCCCCCCGTCCGCCCCGGCAGGGAACACCCATGAAAGGCCCTGTGCCCCGGTGGGCGCTGCCGGCGC
>JAISOA010000137.1 GCA_031275945.1 Spirochaetaceae bacterium | reverse complement strand
GATCTTTTTAATCTTGAGATAGGACCCCTGGAAGACCAGGTAAACCTTGTGGGTACCGCGATGGGCCAATCCGCTAACAGGACCAGTTTGGCCATGCGGGACGGGCTCTTTTATATCTCCGACACCTCCGGAGGAAAGATTGTCCGGTATAATTCCTACGGGGATCTGCTCTTTGTGATCTACAATGAAGAGACCAACCCGCCCCCCATTGCCCTGCGCCGGGGAATCGATGAGGAGGGGATGGTCACCCGCTGGTCCATTACCCATCCCTTAAAAGAACCGGGAGTCCTTACCGTAGACTCCCGGAAGCATATCTACACTGCGGACAAGGTGGATGGGGACAAGAGGGTTGTGGATGCGGAGACAAACAGCCTGCTGGACAATGTGGTGCTTCATTTTAACGATTCGGGCCGCTTTGTTAACTTTCTTGGACAGGAAGGAATAGGGGGCAAACCCTTTTCCCGGATCATGGGGATCTACGCTTCCCGGGACGACGAGATAGCGGTGGTTTGCCTGCTTGTTTCGGGGTGGAATATCTACTGGTTTAATTCCGAAGGGACCCTGCTGTACCTTGTCCATCTGCAGAATGACAGCATCCCCGTTCCTCCCGGTTCCGAAGCAAACTACGCGTCCATGGATGCGGTGACGGTTTCGCCGGATGAACGAAAACTCTTTTTTAAAGTGGACTACTACCGGAATACGGTGGACGAAAACAACAATTCCATGGCGATCCCCGATTCGTCGGTAATCTGGATCATGGATGTGGAAAACGGTTCTTATGAGGCTCCGGTTACGGTTCCTTTTTTTGAATATACCACCACGGAAAACGAAAAAAAGCTTACCCAAAAGCTGCCCTATGCCCTGCTGGGGGTTGTTAAAGATTCCCGGGTCTTCTTATATTTTCCCGTGGACGGGGGTTACTCCCTTTTGGTATTAACCGCCGGTTCCCGGGAACAGCGGCTGGGATTTATCCAGGTCCGGAATGATGAATTAAAATACAATGCCTTTAATCTTTCCGCCGAGGGCATTCTGTCGGGGCTTTTGGCCACCGAATGGGATGTCAAGCTGGTATGGTGGCGTACCGACCGCCTGCTGGGAGAAATGAACCTATGACCGGATCGAGTTTCCGGATCCTGCCGGAAGCTCTGGTTTCCGCCGAAAGCGCCGTAGCGCTGGACCGGGAGGCTTCGATTTCCTGGGGGCTTAGTCCCTTTGCTCTGGTAGAAGCGGCGGGCCGATCCTGCGCCGCCGCGGTCGGCTCCCTGCTCCGGAGGGGCGAGAAGATACTGGCCTGCGCCGGTCCCGGCAATAACGGCGCCGACGCGTTGGTGATGCTCCGGGCGCTTTTAATGGGGGAACCTTCCCTTGTGGCCGGGGCGGCGGCCCTGCTAAGCCGTTTTCCCGGAGAGAGGGAACAGAGTCCCCGGTCCGCGGCGGTCCAGGCCCTTGGCGCCATGGGGGTTCCGGTTCTTTCCTGGAATGGCAGCGACGCCGCGATTAGGGATGCCTCGCTGATCATAGACGGTATTGCCGGGACGGGGATCCGGGGACCCCTGGAGGGCGGTCCCCTGGAAATGGTGCGGGCCCTGGCGGCTCTGGAAAATAAAGACCGGATCATTTCGATTGATTTGCCCTCCGGGGCTGGCGAACAGTGGCGATCGGGTTTTCCTGTGGTAGAGGCGGGCTGTACCCTGGCGGTGGAACCAGTAAAGGCGGTACTGTATACCCCGGCCCTGCGGCCCCGGTGCGGCATGATTGTTCCGGTACGGGGAATTTTTCCCCCGGCCCTGCTGGGGCGCTACCGGGACGCGGATCTGCTGGACTGGGAGACGGTGAAGGGGACGATTCCCCCGGCGGCGCCGGACTCGTACAAGTACAGCCGGGGGGTGGTGGAGATCCACGCGGGCAGTCCCGGTTTTACCGGCGCCGCCCGGCTGGCCGCCGCCGGGGCCTCCGCCGCCGGGGCGGGGCTTATCCGGCTGGTGGCGGACGATGAATTGTACCCCCTTTTAGCCCCCGCCACCGGGGGAGTCATGGTGGTTCCCCTGTCCCGGGCGGGGAAAAGGCCCGGTGCCTGTGACGCGGTACTGCTGGGGCCCGGCTGGGGCAGGGAGGGCCGGGAGGAGACCCTGGCCGGAGCCCTGGAAGCGGAAGGAGCGGGGACTCCCCTGGTACTGGACGCCGACGGGATAGGGCTGCTAAAAGCCCCGCCGGCGGGGTCCGGAGAAATTGTTTTTCACCGCCGGGCCATACTTACCCCCCACGGGGGGGAACTGGAGGCCCTTTCGGGGATCCCGAAAGAACGGCTGCTTTCCGAACCCGCCTTGATCCGGGGCCTGGCCCGGCAGTATCAGGGGCTTATTCTCTTTAAAAGCCATGTGATGGTCCTGGCGGGACCCGATGGCAGAATTGGTTTTGTGGACGGCATGAATCCCGCCCTGGCGGCGGGGGGAAGCGGCGATTTCCTTGCGGGCCTTTGCGCCGCCGTGGCCGGTCGCTTACGGGCCATGGAACACCGGGGCGGGGGAAGCTTTGATCCCTATGCCGCCGCCGCTTCTGCCGCCACCCTTCTGGTTGCCGCGGCGGAAGCGCAAGGGCCGGCCTTTTTTGATCCCCTGGAACTGGCAAAAACCGCCGCCGGCTTGGCCGGAAATGCCTGGCTGGGGATCCCTGCTTGGCGGAGGCCCTAGCACAACCATGGCAGAACCGGCAGATGACGACGGAAGGCTGGTCTTTTACTATTCCCGGGAGGCCCGGCTGGAAAAGGCTTCCCCGGCGGTACAGGACTTAAACAAACCGTCGCCGCCCTTTAAACCCAATCTATGGAAGACCCTTACCGCAACCCCTCCCCTGGCGTTTCTCTTTGTTTCAATAATTACCCTGTGCGTTACCATGATTATTCTTTCCCGGATCCTTAGCGGCGGAACCACCGCCGTCCTGGGGGGTAATGAAATAACAATTTCCGCCATTGCCCTGGGGGGAATGTCATATATAAGCCTTGAAAAAAACGCCCGGACCGGGGACGCATATACCGGGATGGTGGATGTGGCGGTATCCATTTCCGCGGAACAGGACGGGCCGGTACAGGGGGAACGAATATACTTTACCCTGGAAAACCCGGAGCTTTTTCGGTTTTCCGTCCCCTTTACGGGAAAAAAGATCCTTATCCTTGTGGAAGTAAAGGAAAAACGGGCCCTTTTTACCGTGGTTCCCGATTGACCGGGCGGCCCCGGCATCGGGGGATATGTACTTGCGGCTTTTGTGGTTTTTGTGATATACTAACGGTACGATGTATCCGGTTTATTTGTTGTCCATAGTTATAAATGTTCTGGCGGGTTGTCTTTTTATCCTGGGCGGGGGAGAGGCGAGGGGCATACTGCTTCTGTTTTCGGCCCTTAATAACGAAACGGTTAGACTGGGGATAGGCATTCTTGCGGTAATAACGGGTATCCTGAAGATCCTTTCACCGGTGGCCGGAAACATTCCGGTGCTGGGCGACCTGGTTCCGGCTCTGGCCAATCTGGCGGGGGGGCTTATCCTGGTTTTTGAATTCTACCGGAACCGCAGTACCATAGCTTCACCGGCCGCTGAGCGAATTGAAGATTTCGTTGAAAAAAATAAAAAACTTACGGGTTTTATCTGTATTATCTCGGCGGCGCTACATTTTATTTTTTATTCCATTCCTTTGTTATGAAGCTTCGTAACTCCGTGGCGGGAATTGCCCTGCGGGGGAAAGATCTCTTTATTGCCCGGCGTCTTCCCGGCGGAGACCAGGGGGGGAAATGGGAATTTCCCGGAGGCAAGGTCCGGGAGGGGGAATCGGACCAGGATGCGCTGATCAGGGAATTTGAAGAAGAGCTTAGGGCCCCGGTAGAGGTCCTTTCGTATCTTGCCTCAGCGGAATTTATACATGGGGATACCCGTTTTACCCTTCGGGCCTACCGGGTAACGCTGCTTTGTGAATCCTTTACCCTTTCGGTCCATTCCCGGTGGCGCTGGGCTTCTTTCGCGGAACTTAAAACCCTGGATTTTGCGGATTCGGATCGGCTGCTTTTTCCCGCCCTTGACAGGGCTTTTGCCCTATAAACGATAAAGGAAGGCCCTTGTAAGCCGGTCCTATAAGCGGATACTGAAAAAAACGGATCCTTCAAAGAGTTCCATTCCCGCGCCGGCACAGTCCGAAGCAACGCCGTCGGTTTTGCCGGCATTGATGGATCCATAATAATCAATAAATTCATCGCCCCTGGTTCCCCTGATAAAGCAGTAGGAAAAAGCCGCACCGGCCCGCAGCCGCGAATTAAAAATAAACGAGGCGCTTAAGGCCGGTTCCAGATAGAGGCCCCCTGCCATAACGTCGGTAAAGACAATTTTCCGTACCAGATGGTCGTCAATGGAAATGGATGCGACAAAGGGACTTAGTTTACAGGAAACCGAAAGGGTAAACCGGGTCAGGTTCATCCCCAGAACCAGTCCGGGGCTTAGAGTAAACCAATGCTGGGAATACCGTATCCCCGCGCCGGAAAAAGAATCTTTGGGCCACGACGGGTTCCAGGAATCATAAGGACCGGATTCCGACAGGTTGTTCCCGTATTGGGTATACCCGTCCCGGGCTTCCATTTTTATAAACTGGTACCCAAAGGAAATAGGCAGCTGTAAAAAAAAGATCTTCCACAGGGGAACGGAAAACCCGGTGTTAAACGTAACAAAAAACGCCCCCAGGGTATTGTTGTCGTGTTGTGAAAAATGGGTTAGGGATCCGGCGGCGGAAGGTGGATTAAGGGGACTTAACCAGTCCCGGTCTTCCACCAGCCCGGTTCCCATGGGAATGGCCGCTTTAAAAGATGAACCCAAGAAGAAGCCCCAGGTCTGCAGGGGATCCCGGGGACCAAGAAACACATCAAAGCCCAGGTACCACAGGGGTTTTTGCTCCCACCGGAGCTCGCTTAGATAGTTCTTGGTTGTGGCGTCTTTATATACAATTTCGTACAGGGTTCCGTAAAACACCCCCGCCCGGGGAGTAAGGGTAAAATCATAGGGCCGGTGGAAGATTCGTATTTGCCCGTGGCAGGCGGGGGATGCGAAAAATCCTAGGATGACGAAGCAGCTAAAAAGCGGTATGATTTTCATTATTAGGATTATGGGGATGGACAATCAATATAGTCAAGACTTTGGCGTTTTATTTTTTTCTGCGGCACTTTGTGTCTTATTGTGGAGCTGCTCTCCCCGGATCGAGATTATTCCCCCTCCGGATCCTCCACTTTCCCGGACCATATTAGGCTACGGAGTGGTAACGGCTTCCTATACCCGGATACTGGACGAGCCAAACAATAAGGGGGTAGCCCTGGGGTATGTGCGGGAACGGACCATTCTGACGATTCTCGAGCGCCGGCTTGTCCGGGAGGGAGAGGCCCTAAGCTATTGGGTTCTTACCGAAGGAGACTACCGGGGCTGGCTTCCCGAATCGGTTGTGGACTTGTACGACAGCGAAGGCAAAGCCGCCACCGCCGCATCGGGCCCCTGAGCCGGGGCCATTCCCAGCTGCCCGCAGGCTCCGCAGATACCCCGGCCCCGGCGGTACCGGATGCTTACTTCAAGTCCCCGATCCTCCAGCATGCGCCGGAATCTTCCGGTTTCTTCCGCCGGGGGCTTTTGGAGCGGCTTATTATCGAACCGCAGTTCCGTCACGGGGTTCCAGGGGATAAGGTTAACCAGGGTATGAAGCCCCCGGGCAAAGTCCGCCAGGGCCCGGGCGTCGGCCTCGGTTGTGTTAATTCCTCCCAGGAGTACCGTTTCCAGGGTGATCCGCCGTTTTTGTTTTTCCTGGTAAACCTTTAAAGCTGCTTTTATCTGGTCCAGGGGATTTTTTGCGGAACCCGGCATAAGCCGCCGCCGCAGTTCTTCCCGGGCCGTGGTAATGGAAAGGGCCAATTCTGCCCGGGGGCCGTTTTCCGCCATGTCTAAAATGGGCTGGTAAATCCCCGAAGTGGATACGGTGATCTTCCGTTTGGAAAACCCACAGCCCCGGGGATCGCAGAGAATTTCCAGGGCCCTTCGCAGGGCCGGAAGGTTAAGCAGAGGCTCCCCCATGCCCATTACCACAATATGGGAGATCCGTTTATTCCTGTTCCGGACCAGATCGGACAGGATCAGGACCTGCTCAACAATTTCCCCTGCTTCGAGGTTTCTAACAAAGCCGATGTTTCCGGTTTTGCAAAACACGCAGGCTATGGGACATCCCGCCTGGGTGGAAAGACAGGCGGTAAGGCGTTCCCCGGGCCCCGAAGACAGGAGCACCGTTTCCACAGCGGTCCCGCCGGCCAGACCCAGGCGAAGTTTTACGGTTCCGTCCCGGTCTTCTTGTTTTTCCATCACCGTCAGGCCCCGGATGTTGAATTGTTTCGCCAGTTCCCTTCGCAGTGGAACGGGAAGGTTTGTCATTTCTTCAAAAGAAGCGGCCCCTCCGCTTATCCGGGAAAAGATCTGCCGCGCCCTGTACGGGATCCCTCCCGGAATCCCCGTCAGGGCTTTTTCCAGTTCCGGAATAGTCATTCCGGAAAGGAGCGGCCTAGTTCCGGTACCGTTCCAGGAGCTCTGATATTTTTGCATTCCGGATACCCTGTTTCTGGAAACTGCCAAGGATTTCAATGGCCAGGTTTTTTTCTCCCTTACAGTACCAGCAATCGGAAAGTTCGATGTACAGCCGGTAATTCCGGGGGTCCTGCTGGATAAGCCGCTTAAGGGATTCAATTGCATCGATAAATTTGTTTCGGGCCTTGGCCACCAGGGCAAGACCCAGGACCGCATAGGTGTCGAATTCAATATTAAGGGCCCGCTGGTAGTATTCAATGGCGGTATCATAGCTTCCCAGGCTGCGGTAGGCGTCTCCGGCCCGGGTAAGGATAACCTTATTCCGGGGATCCTGTTCTAAAATGCGATTCCAGTACTGCAGGGACTGCTCCTGCCGGTTCATGCCCCGGTAGCAGTCTGCCAGGCCAAAGAACGCGTAGAAGTTGTGGGGATCCCGTTTTAGGGCCATTTCAAAAAATTCAATGCCGCTTTCAAAGGTTTTAAGTTTACGGTAACAGTTTCCAATGGAAGTAAGAACCCGGATATCCGTATTTTCCCTGTCCATGTCCAGCATTTTTTTCCAGTAGAACAGGGCCTCCTTGTATTCTTTAAAATCGTAATGAAGATGACCCAGCCCTATGATCGCGTAGGCATTGGTTTCTTCCATTTCCAGAACCCGCAGGTATATTTCTTTGGAATGCTTAAAATCCCTGACTTTGCGGTAGGCGTCGGCAACCCGGGTAAGTACCGTAATATTTTGATCGTCATGGAGCAGGTACTGTTCCCAAATTTCAATGGCCTTGTGGAACTGGTTTAGGCTCTTATAACAGTCCGCAAGTCCAAAAAGGGCATAGTTGTTTCCCGGATGATGCTGGAGGCAGCGGCTGTAGCTGTTTATGGCTTCCCGGTAAACCCCCTGTTTGCGGGCCGCGTCTCCTAAGCCCACCAGGGCATAATTGTTGTTTTCGTCCACCGCAAGGATCTGGACAAAATAGTCTTGGGCTTCCTTAATGCGATTTTCTCGCAGTAACTGGTATCCCCGCTTTGACCAGTCGGATATGTTCGACAGGGTTTCTTCGCCAAACGGAGTTTCCAGCCGGTTGTGATCGGCAGAGAACGGGGGACAGCAATCCCCGGTGGCATCCGTCCGGCCCGGCCCGGCGGAATATTCTTGCACGCTGGTGTTTACAAGAACTTCCGCAGATTGGCTCCAGGGTTCAAAAGGTTCATTCATTGATATCCTCTTCATAAATAAAGTGTCTGATTATTTCTGAAAGCTGTTGGATCATAGGATTTGCTTTAGTGTGATCCGGAGCGATCCAGTACATCCGCAGGGCATCCAAAGGCCGTCCCCGGGATTTGTAATAATCCCCGATCCTGGAAAGGCCGTCGGAATACCCGGTGGTTAAAAAGATCCGTTTAGCCCCTTCCACGTCGCCGGTATTAAAAAGCGTGTTTCCCTTACGGTTAAGGGCCGCCTTTGTGGTTCCGTCGATTGAAGGTCTAACCGTGGTTTTTATAAATCCCTGGGGATTTTCAAACCGTTCAAAGATCTTCCGGTAATCCATTTTACATTATCCTTTTAAGTTGTCACCAATTTTTACCACAGTTTTAGAAACGTTAAATGATCGATCATCTTATCAGCATATTTAACATACCAGCATCGCTGTAAAAATCAAAGTATTTTTTTTTGCAAAAGCAAAAAATCTACTGCAGAACTTCCGTAGTGCCTTGTTTTTTGCAAATGAAACAACTTGTCTTTTTTATGAAAGCCGTTGTCAATATGTTCCGTCCTGGGGCGATGAAGCAAAACACGACCGCCCTCCGCAGCAAGAGAAGATTCCGCAATGGACGCAAGAAGTTTATATTTGTATTTATATGAAAACGGAGGATCGCAAAAAATAATATCGAAGCTCCGTTTTGCCCGCTGAATGTATAATTCTGCCGCCATAAAACGGCATATAATGGGAACCGGGGAAATGGCGGTGTTTTTGATGAGAGTTTTGCGTTTTAGGGGATCTGATTCAACCGCCTCCACCGGGGATGCCCCCCGGGAAGCCGCTTCCAGGGCAATGATTCCGGACCCGGAAAACAGATCAAGAAAAGAAAAGCCCCTTAGATCTCCCAGGCTTGCAAAGACCGATTCCCGCATTCTGTCCATAGCGGGCCGGATAATTCCAGGCGGGATCTGAATGGTTCTGCCTGTCAGAGTGCCCCCGGAAACCCGCATCAATGGCTTAAAAGTTCATGAAGTTCGTCGTATCCTACCACGGGTTCCAGGGTCATGTTTTTTGCTTCCATAATTAAATTTTCGATGGACCGTTGCCTGTCCAGGGACCGGCTCTGCAAAAAACCCACCCGTTCCCGTAGCTCCGGATAATGCAGGCCCGAAATATTCCCCTCCCCGTGATCCAACTCATTGAGGACCTCGCAAAACATTCGTTCCGTGCCGGTAAGGTTATGGAACTGTTCGTCCCGTTCAATAAGCCGCAGATTTTCTTTTAAGCTCATAAGCAGGCTTGCCAGGCTTGAATTGATAAAGTCAAGGTCGTCCAGGGTTTTGTTCAGGAAAAGATCCGTATCCGTATCAAGAATAAGAAGATCCTGGATCATGCGAATCCGTATATTAAGGATAAAAATATTGTCTTCAAAATTGATATACTTATTCATACCCATATTGTCGGCAGCCCGGCCGGAAAAACAAAGGAAGACCCTTTGACACTACCCTTTATTTGTTATAGTATAGCTTTACCTCTTTGCCTGCTGTCAAGTGGCAGGCCTTCCGTCCGTGGCGGCGGTAGTTGTCCCGGGTTTCGGGACAGGTAATTAAAGTCCATAAGGAGGACCTATGCGTCAGTATGAGCTGACGGTCATCTTTCCGCTGGAAGAGGACCAGTATCAGGCCGGAAAAACAACGCTTCTGGCCGATCTTGCCGCCCAAGGGGCGGAAATAGTCAAAACCAATGAAATTGGGGACCGCGATCTTGCCTACGAGATAAAAAAGAGGCACCGGGGCCGCTATGTACTCTTTACCCTCAAGACGGATCCCCGCAAAATTGCACACCTTGACCGGGCCTTTAAGCTTAACGCAAAGCTCCTGCGTTACCTTTTTGTAAAAATCGAGGAATAATATGGCGGACCTTAACCACGTAATGTTGATTGGCAGATTAACCCGGGATGCGGAACTTAAGTATACCGCCGGTGGTCAGGCGGTATGCAAATTCTCCATTGCGGTAAACCGGCGGCGGAAGTCGGGGGATCAATGGGTGGACGAGGCCAGTTTTTTCGACATCGTACTCTGGGGTAGACAGGGGGAATCCCTTAACCAGTACCTTGTGAAGGGTAAACTGGTGGGGGTGGATGGCGAACTGCGCCAGGACCGCTGGGAGCAGGATGGTCAGAACCGCTCTAAGGTCGAAATTGTGGCCAATAATATTCAGCTTCTGGGGGGTAATCCCGGGGGCGGAAACGGCGGATCCTATGCCGGGGGAACCGGCGGTTCCTTTAGCGGAGGGGGCGGGGGATCCCCCGGTCCCCGGTCCGAGGGGGCTCCGGCCTCTTCCGGCGAACACGACAATTTTACCGATGATATTCCCTTTTAAGGAGTTAGTACATGTCTGATGAACAATATACCCAAGAAAAGCCTTCCAGGCCGGAACGGGTCCTGGAAGCCCACATGGACGGCCGGGACAGAGATAGAGACCGGGACCGGGACCGGGATGGGGACGATAAAACCGGCCGGGGCAAGGGCAAGGTGTTCTTTAAAAAAAAGGTTTGCCGCTTTTGTACGCAAAAGCTTAAGATCGACTACAAAGACGGTGATATGCTTCGCAAATTTATCACCGATCGGGGTAAAATTCTTCCCCGGCGTATTACCGGAACCTGCGCAAAACACCAGCGTTCCCTGGCGGCGGCTATAAAACGGGCCAGGCTTATCGCACTCCTTCCTTTTGTGGCGGATTAGTGGAATACCGGGACGAAGTTTCACCGCCCCTTTCCGCGGCCTCTTCTCTGCTGCTGGCTGCCGCAGGGGCGGGGGCCTCGGTTTTTTGCTTCCGGACCGGTTTTCTTAGTTTCTTTTTTTTGATTCCCCTGGCCCTGGGGGCCTTTGTGGGGGGGGCAAAGACGGCGTGGGCGGGGGGTATTGCGGCGGTGACGGCCAACGTCATCATGTCCCTGTGGGTATACCTGTATCAGAACCTTAACCCGGTTTTCATTCTATGGAGCGCCCTTTACTATGCGGTGATGGTACTGGTTTTTACGTGGATTAACGCCCCCTTAAGCCGGTTTTGGATATTCCAGGATATTCCTTACCGTATGGCCGCAGGGGCGGTACTGTGTACGCTGATCATTGTTGTGGCCCTTCGCTTTTTAATCGAAGATTCGCAACTGCAGCGTCTGGTGGCAAATCAGCTGACGGCGCTGAATGGTTTTTCCGGCCGGGAGGGGATTACGGCGGAGGAATTTACCGCCACCCTGGTACACATCGGCCTGCGGGGAGGGATCCTCGCGTCCTGTATTATCTTTTGGTGGATAAACCGGCAAATAGCCGTGGGCATTGTACGAATTGTACGGCATACCCTTCCGGGGGGAAGCATCCTGTCGTTTTACATTCCTCCTTTTTTTGTGTGGATTTTTTCCGCGGCCCTGGGGGCGGTGGTGCTGGGCCGGATAGGGAACTGGGAGATTGTAGAAATAAGCGGCTGGAATATTCTAACCGTTTCGGGTATACTGTTTTGCGTTCAAGGCGGAGCCATTGTGTTTTATTATCTGCTTAAAACGCCGCTTTTTTTCCGCATACTTGCCAATGTGGGAATTATTTTTTTGCTTTTTATTCCGGGAGCGATGATGACCCTGCTGGGCCTGTTTCTTCTTCTGGGAATAGCGGAAAACTGGGTGTCTTTGCGGACCCCCAAATAGAGGTGCCGGGCTTGTTTCCGGTTAAGGAGCTTGGATTATGAAGGTAATTTTGGACAAAGACCTTGCTACCCTGGGTGAAGAGGGGGATGTTAAGGAAGTAGCCAGGGGTTATGCACGGAACTATCTTTTTCCCCGGGGCATAGCTCTTCCTTACAATGAAAGGACCATTAAACTGTTTGAAGCCAGAAAAGAAGCGATTGAAACGCGAAAGCAGGAAAAACGGCAGGACGCATTGAGCCTTAAGGAAAAACTTGAAGCCCTTAGCCTGGGACTTACCATGCCGGCGGGGGCAAATGGAAAACTCTACGGCGCCGTAACCGCCCAGACCCTGGCGGACGAACTGGGTAAACAGGGTTTTCAAATTGAACGGAAAAGAATAGAAATTCCCGGTAACAGCATTAAAAGTATCGGCAGGTACAAGGTAACGGTAAAACTCTACGAGAACGCTTCGGCTGAATGTTCCCTTATCGTGGAGGGCCAGGAAATAAAAACGGAAACAAAAACCGCAGGCCTTCCCCAGCGGGGAAGACGCCGGGGGGCGATGGGGGAAGCTCCGGCGGTGGAAACCCCGCCTGCACACGCCGGGACCCGGGAGACGGCGCCGGCAGCCGCGGGAACCGAAACACCGGCTGCAAACGCCGGGGAACCAGCGGCGGAAACTCCTTCGCCGGAGCCGGAGAAAACCGAAATCGGGGTGGCGACGGACAGCTAAGCCATGCCCCCGCTTAAAGATAAAATTCCACCCCATAACGAAGAGGCGGAACAGGCCGCATTGGGGGCCATATTACTCGATAACGATGTCATAGACACGGCCCTGCAGTATATAAAACCGGAAGATTTTTATTCCAACGCCAACCGCAGGGTTTTCCAGGCGATCCTAAACCTGAACAACCAGGGCCGGCAAAAGGCGGATATTATTACCGTGGTGGCGGAACTGCGCCAGATGGGGGAGCTTGACGCCGCCGGAGGGGCCGCCTATGTGGCATCTTTAACCAATGTGGTTCCTTCCAGCAGCAACATAGATCATTACGCACGGCTGGTCCAGGATTGTTCCCTTAGGCGGGCTCTGCTGCGGGTTTCCGCGGAAATGAATACCCGGTCCTTCGACGAATCCGTGGAATCCAGGGTAGTTCTTGAAGAGACCCAGCAGCAGATTTTTGAACTGGGAGAAAACAGGCAAACCCTTTCTTTTAAGAGCGCCCGGGATCTTATGCCCCGGGCCATAGAAATGATCGAAAACCTTTACCGGTCCAAGGAAGCCTATACGGGCATTCCTTCGGGGTTTGACGATCTGGATGTTCAGACTTCGGGTTTTCAAAATTCCGAGCTGATCATTATCGGGGCCCGGCCTTCGGTGGGAAAAACCGCCCTGGCCTTGACAATGGCGTCCCATATCTCCATCGAAAAAAAAATCCCCTCGGCGTTCTTTTCGCTGGAAATGTCCGATATGGCCCTGGTTTTGCGGCTCATCTCTTCCGAGGCCAAAATTGAATCGGAAAAGATACGGTCCGGCCTTTTGAAGCCCCAGGATTTTCAAAGTCTATTGGACGCCGCAGGAAAAATTTACGACGCTCCTTTTTATATTGTGGATACTCCGGGAATCAAACTCCTGGACCTCCGGTCCCAGGCCCGGCGGCTTCGATCTCAGCAGGGGGTACGGATCATTTTTATTGATTATTTAACCTTGATTACCTCGGATAACCATAATCTGCCCCGGCATGAGCAGATTGCCGAAATTTCCCGGTCCTTAAAAAGCCTGGCCCGGGAACTGGACATACCGGTGGTAGCCCTGTCCCAGCTCCGCCGGGATGCAGAAGGCAAGCGGCCCAATCTGTCGGATATCCGGGAATCGGGCTCGATAGAACAGGACGCGGATCTGGTGATCTTTCTTCACCGGGAACGGGAATCGGACGCAAAGTCCGGCAAGGAACACGACGGCAAGACGGAGTTGATTATTGCCAAACAGCGTAACGGCCCGGTGGGAACCCTGGAAGTTGTCTTTCTGCCCCGGTATGTGCGCTTTGTCCCCTTTGCCAGGGACCGGCAATAACGCTATAATTTAAGGGGGAGAAATTATGGCTTTTGCAGATGAATATGATTTTGATGTTCTAAAAAACGAATCGGAAAAACTGGTTATTGAAGAACTGGAACAGCAGTTGGGGGCCTATAAGGGTACAATCTGCCGCTGTAGCGAATGTGTGGTGGATATGGCCGCGGTGGCGCTGAATACGGTCCGGCCCCTGTACAGGGTTTCCCTTTTAGGGGCCCAGTACGCCGCCCAGGCTATGAACGAAACGTCCTATGCAAAGTCGCTGAGGGACGCGGTTTCCCAGGCCATAGAACGGGTTCGTAAAAACCCCGCCCACGACTAAAACCGGCTTTTCTCTACGGATCGTGTTTTTACTGTCGCCGGCGCGGGTTTTCGCCCCTTTTTCCTGTTTTTTTGGACTTACCTCACTGTCCTGCAAAACGCTTCACGTTTTACGGCCTTGTGGTATCTTAAGTATAGTTATAGATGATTTTACTTTAACGGATGGTTTTAAGGAGGCGGCGGATGAGACTGTCTAAAGAACAATACGGAGATCTGTATTTAAAGATGGTCCAAACCCGGACATTTGAAGAAACCGCCGCCGGTTTTTTTGCGGAAGGAAAGGTTCACGGAACCGCCCATTTTTGTATAGGAGAAGAGGCCACCGGAGTGGGGGTCTGTGGCGCCCTGGAAAGAGAAGACATGATTACCCAAACCCACCGGGGGCATAATCAGGCCATAGGCAAGGGAATGGACATAAAAAGAATGATGGCCGAATTTCTGGGAAAAGAAACCGGTTACTGCAAGGGAAAGGGCGGCTGTATGCATATTGCCGATTTTTCCGTGGGAAGCCTGGGAGCCAACGGAATAGTGGGAGGGGGCATCCCCGTTGCTACCGGAGCGGCCCTGTCCCAAAAGTATTTTAAACGGCCGAACATTACCGTTAGTTTCTTTGGCGACGGGGCATCCAACCAGGGGGCCTTTCATGAATCCCTGAACCTCGCGTCGGTATGGCGGCTTCCCCTCATATTTGTCTGTACCAACAATCTGTATGGCATGTCTACCCATGTAAGTAAATCCATGCGTATCCGGGATATTTCTATCCGGGCTGTGTCCTACGGAATAAAGGGCCTTGCCCTGGACGGGAACGACGTGCTTGCGGTTTATGAGGAAACGAAAAAACTCAGGGAATATGTCCTGGCGGAAGGACCGGCATTGATGGTGCTGAATACCTACCGCTGGATGGGGCATTCCAAGAGCGACGCTCAGGTGTACCGCAGCAAAGAAGAAGTGGAATCCTGGAAGGAAAAGTGTCCCATTAAACGCTACCGGCAATACCTTCTTGGAGAGGGGCTTTTTACCCGGACGGAACTGGATGATTTTGACAAACAGGCCCGGGATGATATAGCGGCGGCGGTGGCCTTTGCCGTCGCGTCGCCGGAACTGCCCATGGACCGGATCTTTGAGGACCTCTATGCGGCGGGGGATGTGCGGGAGCAAAGGCCCAAGCGGGGTTTTGTGCTGTAAGGGGATGTCATGCGTGAAATAAGCTATGCCGCGGCCCTTCAAGAGGCCATGTGCGAAGAAATGAGAAAGGATCCGCGGATTATTCTTATGGGCGAGGATGTGGGAGTATACGGCGGCGCCTTTGGGGTCTCCCGGGGCATGATCGAGGAATTCGGGCCGGAACGGGTGCTGGATACGCCGATTTCGGAGCTTGCCATCACCGGCTGCGCCGTGGGAGCTGCCATGACGGGACTGCTTCCCATTGTAGAGATCATGTTCAGCGATTTTATTACCCTGGCCATGGAACCCCTGGTTAACCAGGCCGCAAAAAACCGCTTCCAATTCGGGGGGCAGGGTTCGGTACCCCTGGTGCTCCGGGCACCGGAAGGATCGGGTACCGGAGCGGCGGAACAGCACAGTCAAAGCCCCGAAGCCTGGCTGACCAATGTTCCGGGCCTTAAGGTGGTTATTCCTTCCACCCCCTACGACGCCAAGGGGCTTTTAAAGGCCTCGATTTATGATCCGAATCCGGTGGTGTTTCTGGAACAAAAACTTTTGTACCGGACCACGGGACCGGTACCCGGGCCGGAGGAAGAGTACACCATTCCTCTGGGTAAGGCGGATATAAAGCGCCCCGGGGGGGATCTTACAATCATAAGCTATGGCCGCATGGTTCCCCGGTGTATACAGGTGGCGGATGCCATGGCGGAAACCAGGGGTTATGATATCGAAGTGGTGGATATCCGTACCCTGGTTCCCCTGGATACGGATGCTTTACTGCATTCGGTAAAAAAAACCAGGCGCTGTCTGGTGGTTTACGAGGCTCCCCAGACCGGCGGATTCGGAGCGGAACTTGCAGCGTGTATCGCCGGCAGCGATGTATTTTTCCATCTGGAGGCTCCGGTCCGCCGGCTTGGGGGACTGGATGTGCCCGTCCCCCACAATCGCCGCCTGGAAGCCCAGGTGGTTCCTACGGAAGAAAAAATTGCCGCCGCCATTGAATCGTTTTTTTAATCCGCGGCCATGGTACTTCATATAGAAATGTTGCCGTCCACAGAGGGCAGGACCCCTCTAACCGGCCTACGGCTTGTTGATTTTGTGCCGCCGCCGGTGTATTGTTTTCCAAAAGCTGTTTCGGTGGGGATGCTTATGAAGGGCAGATACATTAACGGCGTTACAGATACGTAGTTTTAATAGATGAGGCACAGATGACGAGAAAAACGGCCCTGGCGGCTCCTTCCCTGCTGTCGGCAAATTTTGGCGCCCTGGCCGAAGCGGTGGCGTCGGTTGAAGAATCCGGCGCGGACTGGATCCATGTGGATGTGATGGACGGCCACTTTGCCCCCAATTTAAGCTTTGGCCCCAAGACGGTGGCGGATCTAAAACCATTGACAAAACTGTCCATGGATTGTCACCTGATGGTAGATAATCCCCAGGAGTATGTCGAAAGCTTTGCCGTGGCCGGGGCGGATTTTTTTACCTTCCATGTGGAAGCCGCGGTACATTCAAACCGGATTATCCAGCGTATCCGGGCCGCAGGAATGAAACCGGGGATATGCCTGGTTCCCGGAACCCCGGTGCATGTCCTAGACGAGATCCTCGGCGATTTGGATCTGATTCTGGTATTAACGGTAAACCCCGGATTCGGGGGCCAGACGATAATAGACTCCTGCCTGGAAAAGATTGTAAAACTTGCGGCCCTTAGGACAGAACGGGGATACTCCTACCTGCTTTCCGTGGACGGGGGGATTACCACGGAAAACGCTGGTCTTGTGATTGATAAGGGCGCCGATGTGATCGTCGCGGGGAATACGTTTTTTGGGGCGGAACGGGAAAAGCGAAAAGAGGTGGTAAAAAAACTCAAGGGCCTTTAGGAGGCCCGGTCCTGGTTTTAAAGCCCCGCCGGGAGTTAGGGAATATCAAGCAGTTCCCGGGGGTGGGATACAATTAGATCCGCCCCCTTTACTTCTTCGGGACCCATAAAACCCCAGCTTACGCCGCAGCTTGTCATACCCCCGTTTTTGGCGGTATCAATATCGGGTTTGCTGTCCCCCACAAAAACCGTGCGGGCCGGTTCAATTCCAAGCTTTTTCAGTTCCGCCAAAACTCGCCCAGGGTTAGGCTTCATCGACGCCCCCTCAAGGCTTCCCAGAATAAAGGCAAATTGGATTTCCTTAAAAAGTTCCGCAACAATTTTTTTGCCCAGCAGTTCCGGCTTGTTGGTAAAAATTCCCAGGATGGCGCCCCGCTCCTGCAGCGCCCTAAGGGTTTCACTCATTCCCGCATAGGGCCGGGTTTTATCCAGACAGTGAATTTCGTTGTGGGCCGTGTAGGCCCCCCGCAGGGCCGCCTGTTCTTCCAAAGTTAAGCCGTCATAGCCCGGCATGGCCTTGCGCAGGGTGACCCCTATGCCCATCCCCATATAGGTACGGTATTCTTCGTAGGTGTGGAGGGGAAGTCCCCGCTGGGCAAGAAGATAGTTTACGCTGTCACCGATATCGCAAATACTGTCGGTCAGGGTGCCGTCAAGGTCAAAAACATAGGCCTGCTTCATATCCGGAGCCTATTTCAATTCCTCGGGACGGAGCAGATTCTGGAGGGAGCAATAGCTTTTTATCCGCAGGGACGCAAAAGGATCGGTCCTGGGATTTTTCTTATAATCCTCAAGGGTTTTTTCATAGAGATTCAAGGGGGTCTTCATAACTGCCACTTCGTTGTCCTTAATTCCATGGATGTGGAATTCCAAGGCTTCGCCGGTCTTTGCATTGTACCAGACGCTTATTTCGTTTTCCGGATACGCCTCGTCGGCCTTTACAAAGAGATAGTATTTTAAAGCCTCCAGGGCTTCCACGGAAAGGTCGTCCCTAATAATGGCGATCCGTTCCGCCATTTCCGGATAGGAAATAACCGTTTCCTTTTCCGGGGACATGTTTTTTGGTTCCTTGCGGCGGTAAAATTCGCCCCTGTCAAGTTCCGGCAGCACCTCCAGTATAAGCCCCTTACTGGGCCAGTTAAGGGTCAAGGGAAATTCGGGCTTATGTTTTTTACCGCAGCTGGTACAGATAAAATTCATAAAATTCCCCGCAAGGATATCTTCGATGTACTGGGGATCCGTATCGAGGTCAATTTCCTGCGGCACATCTATGGTAAAGGTATTGTCGCAAAAACAGGGAATTTTATGACGCATTTTGTACTCCTTATTCTTTTACGTAAAACCCGGTTATCCAGGGCCAAATTACGGCTATTGGCCGGTAAAGAAAAGAATATCGTTAAAGATTCCAAAGACCATAAGACCGGCGATAATTACCATTCCGATGGTTTGAAAGGCCGAAACCGCCCTGGGGTTAAGGGGCCGGCGCCGGATCAGTTCCACTAAAAAAAGGACGATAAGACCCCCGTCTAGGATCGGTACGGGAAGAAGGTTCATCAGGCACAGGGCAATAGATATAAGGGCAAGAAAGTTAAGGGCCGAACTAAAACCGGTTTCCGCGCTTTCTTCAAATCCTTCGGCGGCAATATCCCCTAACATATAGGTAATCCGGGCAGGCCCCGATACCGATTCGGTTAGGTCCACGCCTTTTTTAAACAAAAGCCCCAGGCTTTTCGCGGATACGGCAAAAATTTTAAGGGCCTCCGAAGTACCCTTGACAAGGGCTTGGGGCGGGGAAAGGGCGGGGGTCTTGTACTGGACAATCGGATATTCAATGCCCATGTTGGGAAGATCCTCAAGGTATTCCACGCCGCGAAGGGTAACGGTGTTAAGCTCGCCGTTTCGCTGGTATTCCACCGGAATTTCCGTGGGCTTCTGATCTTTAAAAATACGGTACAGGGCCACCGTATAGGGAAAGGCCTCTCCGTTGACGCTGAGGATCCTGTCTCCCGGCATAAGGCCTGCCTTTTCCGCAGGACTTCCCGGCCCCAGGGCGCTTACAAGGGGATCCGCCCAGTAGTAGACGCCGATTTTTCCCGCACCGGTTTTGTCCAGGTCCGGATGTACCGTTACCGTAACCCTTGTTCCGTTTCGCAGCACCGTCATCGGCAGATCCTGATCCGGGTTAAGGGTTATATTTTCCTGTATGTCCCGGTAGTTGCGGATCTCCTGACCTTTAATTTCTATG
>JAISOA010000024.1 GCA_031275945.1 Spirochaetaceae bacterium | reverse complement strand
AGCCAGCACCGGGGCCGGATATTCCTCCCCTTTGCCGACGAGGACCCCCGGACCGCGGAAGTCATGTCCAAGATCATCCTCCTTTCCGAAGACGAAAAGATCAAAGACCCGGCGATTCTGGCGCAGATGGGGTGATGAAAAATTTTACCACTAACAAAATAACACTAGGATTTCACAAATTTCACGAACAAAGTATAGATTAGCTTTGATTTTTTAACAATAGAGTTGTTTAAAAACTTCAGTTTTTAAACAACAACCGCTGAAAGACAGCAAAATACTCCGCATTTTGCAAGACCTGTGAAATAACCAACCGGGTTATTGAACAAGTCCAATATTTAAAAAAAACCCAAAAATTTGACAACTATTGTCATGTTTAAATATACTGAGACTCAAGGAGCATCAATATGGAAAAAGAAATTTCAAAACGGTTTGAAGGAAAGACCGCCATTATTACCGGCGGCGCTTCAGGGATTGGCAAAGCCACCGCGGTAAAACTGGCGCGGCAGGGCGCTCAACTTGTGGTCGTAGACTTACAGGAAAACGCGGCCCGTGCGGTGGTTGATGAAATTACAGCCGCCGGAGGCAAGGCGCTGCCCTTTGCCGCCGACGTAACCGATCCCAAGGCCAACGAAGCCATTGTGGCTTTTGCGGAAAAAAGCCTTGGGGCCCTGCATCTGGCCTTCAACAATGCCGGTATCACCGGTCCCTCGGGGATTCTTGCCGACATTGACATTGAAGGGTACCGCAAGGTTATCGAAGTGAATCTCAACGCGGTTTTTTACGGGATGCATGCGCAAATTCCGGCAATTCTGCGGGCCGGCGGCGGCGCCATCGTCAACACCGCATCGGTTCTTGGGCTGGTGGGGAATGCCACCGCCGTGGGTTACGTTACCGCTAAACACGGCGTTACGGGCCTTACAAAAGCAGCGGCCCTGGGATACTCGGACAAGGGGATACGGATCAACTCCGTACATCCGGGTTACATTGATACGCCCCTGCTTTCCCGTATGACCGAAGATACCCGCCAGTATCTGGTGTCCCAGCACGCCCAGCGGCGCTTTGGTACCACGGAGGAAGTGGCCGACACGGTGGTATTTTTGCTTTCCGGCGAGGCGTCCTTTGTCTCCGGCTCGCAGTTCGTCGTGGACGGCGGTTACACCGCCCATTAAACAAGGAAGACACATGGATAAAATATTTAATAAGAAAAACCTGGTAACCTGCGCCTTGCTTTTGCCGCTGATTGCCATGACCGAAGGCCTGCTTTTTGCGTGTAAGTTTCCGGCGTGGCCGGTGATGCTCAGTATAGTTGCGTTTTTTCTAGCCGAACAGGAACGGGAAAAACTGGGTCATATCGTATTGGGCGGGGCCATTGGGGAACTGAGCATCCTGTTTCTCTATCTTGTTTATGTACCGTCGGTTTGGCAGCCCAGCTTCGGAACCACCGCAACGGCAACCTTTATCGGCGTAATAGTCTTTGTGTTGATCTTTGTCGGGCTTATCGTACTCTTGACAGATGTACTGCCAAAGTTTTTCAACTCCTTCACCTTTCTGTTCTTTTTGGCGGGTACCCTCGGCATTAAGTCCGATGCCGCGCCGGGGTTTCTGGCTAAAACGCCGGTACCTCTGGTCTGGATGGCCGAAACCCTGGTGGGAGGAACCCTCCTCATACTGGGCTGCGTGGCCATTGGCTCGGTTGTAAAAAAAGCAGCCGCGAAATAACGGCGGGCATCCGGGCCTAAAAGGGTCCTGTCCAGAAAGGGAGTTGTTTATTGGACTTGTTCAATAACCCGGTTGGTTATTGAACAAGTCTTGCAAAATGCTTCGCATTTTGCTGGTTTTAAAGCGGTTGTTGTTTAAAAACTGAAGTTTTTAAACAACTCTATTAACAAACGGCCTGGGCCGTTTGTTAATGAATCTGAATTAAAAGATATGATCGGGACCATAAAAGAACGGCGCTAGGGCTCGTACCGGGCCATACTGGCGAGGGTTTCGTAAACGTCCACCGCATAAAGGGGTTCCCCGGGGAGGAGTTTGGCGGTTTCCTCAAAAATATGGCGGGCTATGCGTTCCGCGCTGGGGTTCCCGGCAAAGACGGGATTGTCGTTTAGGTTTGTATGATCCAGGCCGGCGCAGACTTTCCTAAGGGCGTCCTTTAACCGGGTAAAATCGGCAAGCATACCCCCCCCATCAAGGTCCTTGCCCCGGGCCCAAAGCCGCACCCGGTAATTGTGACCGTGGAGTCTTTCGCATTTTCCGTGGTAGCATGTTAAAAAATGGGCCGCGGCAAAATCCGCCTCTACCCGGACACTGTACATATCATCCAGTATAGCGTATCATGCAGCAAAAATAACAACCCGGAGCCGTCCGTGAAGCTTAACGATTTTTTTACGCCCCAAACCGCCGCCAAGGCGGGGTTTATTGAACAACGGGGCCGGGGAAACCCCCCGGTTTCCGGCCTGGAATACGATTCCCGGCGGATTAGACCGGGAAATCTATACTTTGCCCTGCCGGGGATCCATACGGACGGCCACTGTTTTATCGCCGGGGCCATGGAAAAGGGGGCCGCCGCGGTAATTCACCAAACGCCCCTGGAAAAAATTGCCGGCCTGGAAAAAATTGCCGGCCTGGAAAAAATCGCCGGTCCGGGAGAAATCGCCGGTCCGGTATGCATCCGGGTCGCGGATTCCCGCTTTGCCATGTCCCCGGTGGCAGCGGCCTATTATGGCTTCCCCGGCGAAAAGCTCATTCTTGCGGGAGTAACCGGTACCGAAGGAAAAAGTACCACCGTCTACCTTATCTGGCAACTCCTGCGGCTGGCAGGAAAGAAGGCGGGCTTTATCTCCACCGTCCAATACTCCCGGGGCGGGGAGGCGGAATGGAACAGCGAACATCAAACCACCCCCGAGGCCCCTACGGTACACATGCGGCTGGCGGAAATGTATGCCGGGGGCTGTGAATACGCGGTTGTCGAGGCAAGTTCCCACGGTCTTTCGCCCCGGACCAACCGGCTGGGGGACCTTTTTTTTGACGCCGCGGTCATTACCAACGTAACCCACGAACATCTGGAGTTCCACGGCACCTGGGAGCAATACCGCAGCGATAAGGCAAACCTGTTCCGGTCCCTGGACCGGAGGGCAAAAATGAAGACCTTCTCCCTCTCCCCCTTTGGGGTGATCAACGGGGATGATCCCAGCGCCCCCTACTTTTCCGCGGCCACAACGCAAAAAACCCTGAGCTTTAGTACCCTTCCGGAGGCCCCGGGGAAGGCGGACCTGCGGGTTCTTTCCATAGAGAGCGGCAGCGGAGGGAACCGGTACCGGGTGTATATCGCCCGCAGCGGCGTTACGGCGGTAATTGAAGATTCCCTCCCCGGGGCCTTTAACGCGGCCAATGTACTTGCGGCCCTTCTTACCGTATCGGGACTGCTGTATACGGAGCCGGAGGAACTTATTCCCCTGGTTCCGTCCCTAAAACCAGTCAGGGGCCGGATGACCGCGGTAAACCGGGGACAATCCTTTGAAGTGCTGGTTGATTACGCACATACCCCTTCATCCTTCGCCGCGATCCTTCCCCCCCTGCGGGAACGGCTGGACAAAACCGGGGGGCGGATTATTATCCTCTTCGGTTCCGCCGGGGAACGGGACAGAAAAAAGCGGCCTGAACAGGGACGAATCGCCGCCCAATGGTCGGACATTGTGATCCTCAGCGACGAAGACCCCAGAGGGGAGGAACCGATGGCGATACTGGAAGAAATTGCCGCGGGTTGCGAAGATCTTAAAACCGGGGAAGGAAAGCCCCTGTGCCGGGGGAAAAATCTTTTTCTTATCCCCGCGAGGCCCGCAGCCATACGCCGGGCCTTTGCTCTGGCCGGCCCGGGGGATCTGGTCTTGCTACTGGGCAAGGGCCATGAAAATTCGATTATTTACGGGGACCGGACAGTACACTACGACGAAATAAGCGAAGCGGAACAGGCCCTTGAAGAACTTGCGGCGGGGCCCAAATTCCCGAAGCGCCGGTATGTTTAAAGGAATCACCCGGATACCCGGGCTGCCGGGAACATGTAAAAATATCTATTGGACTTGTTCAATAACCCGGTTGGTTATTGAACAAGTCGTTTTAAGCGGTTGTTGTTTAAAAACTGAAGTTTTTAAACAACTCTATTTTATGCGCAAAGCGCAACAGTCTCCTAGGGAGTATAAAAACCGGAGTTTCCGGGTCAGCGGTTTCGCCGCTCTTCGGCGGTTTTACATTCAATGCACATAAGGGCATAGGGAATCGCCTCAAGCCGGTCCTGGGGTATGCGCTTGCCGCACTTCATGCACAGGCCGTATTTTCCCTGTTCTATCCTGGTTAGGGCGGAATCTATCAATTTAAGCCGCTTAATCTCCTGGGCCCCCAGGGCTTCTATCATTTTCCGGTCAATATCGTCGGAAGCAATATCGGCCAGATCCTTGGGATCCATCCCTTCAACAATCGCTTTAAAATCTTCATTACTTGACATTAAATTCGAAATAATCTCGGATTTGAGGGTAAAAAGTGATTGTTTTATTTTTTCAGTGAAGCTTTTTTCCATAAATAATCCCCTGTTTTTACGTATACGTTAAAGTGTTTGGTACATTGCCGCATGAAAAAGATTTTGTCAATACCCTGTTCCTTTAGGGCTTATACAATCCCTTTCTTGCACAATACCGCCCTTTTTCTGTATCATTTAAATATGGAAATAATACGGCTGGAAAACAAGGACAATTCAGAAAATAACCGGGTTTTGCGGCAAAAATCCAAACCTGTAAAAAATATAAGCGGCGAAATACGAAAAACGGCCCAAGAAATGCTGGACACCATGCATAGGGACAAGGGAGTGGGCCTGGCGGGGCCCCAGGTGGGTCTTTTAAAGCGGATCTTTGTTACCCATGCGGAGGGGGACCAGCCCCGGGTGTTCATCGACCCTTCTATTATATGGACCAGTCAGGATCAGGTACGTTACGAAGAAGGGTGCCTTTCCATCCCCGGGGTCTGGGCCCATGTAACCAGACCGGAAAAAATCAAAATCCAGGCCTGGGATGAAAAAGGCCGGGCTTTTACGCTGGAAGCCTCGGGACTCCTGGCCAGGGTTATTCTTCATGAATATGATCACCTGGAGGGGATCCTTTTTATTGACCGGCTGGATACCGCCGGGCGGGCAAAGGTCCTGTCTAAGCTGGAAAAACAAAAAAAAGCCGGGTAACCATGAAGAGCCTCGGGGTCGCTCCATTGCGGCTTCTCTTTGCGGGAAGTCCCGCCATTGCCTTGGAATCCCTCCGTATAGCGGCGGAGGGCGCCCTGGCAAAACGCTGGGCGCTGGCGGGCATCCTTACAAACCCCGATAAACCCCAAGGCCGGGGAAGGGGAACCAAGCCCACCGACGTGGGCCGGGTAGCGGGTGAATTAGAAGGGTCTTTTGTCCGCAGGGGGCTTCCGGCGCCGGCGATCCTTAAACCGGACGTCCTGAAAGCCGAAGCCCGGGAGGCGGTGGCGGCCCTAAAGCCGGATCTGCTGATCTGCTTTGCCTACGGGCGGATCTTCGGCCCCCAATTCCTGGGGATATTTCCCTTGGGGGGGATCAATATCCACCCGTCCCTGCTTCCCAAATACCGGGGGGCCTCCCCCATCCAGGAGACTATTCTACGCCGGGACCACGTTACGGGCATATCCCTTCAGCGCATAGCCCCGGAAATGGACAGCGGCCATATCCTGGGCCGGAAAATAATCCCCCTGTCCGGCAGGGAAACCGCCGGTTCCCTCGGTGAAACCGCCGGCCGGGAAGGCGCGGCGGTCCTGCGGCAGTTTTTGGAAGATCTGTGCCAAACCGGGCATACCGGCGGGACCGCCGGCGGAGGGTTCCGGATCCCCGAGGGGATTCCCCAGGAGGGAGACCCCAGCTACTGCACCCGGATCGGAAAAGATTCCGGAGTCCTCCACTGGAACCGGAGCGCCCTGGAACTTGACGCGCAGATCAGGGCCTGCAATCCCTGGCCCCTGGCCAGAACCTGCCATGGAAAGCAGATCGTCCAGATCCTCGAGGCGGCCCCTTGGGAAGGGCCGGAACCGGCGTATCCCCCCGGAGAGCCCGGCAGGGTCTTGGGCATCGATAAGAAATCCGGTATACTTATAAAGACCGGCAAGGGAATTCTTTCGGTTACGTTGCTTCAGTACCAAACCAGAAAAGCCCTTCCTTGGCAGGCGTTTTTAAATGGCGCCAGAGATTTCATCGGCTCCCGTTTGCAAGAGGAGGGGTAGCGTTATGGCCTTTAAAAACTTTGGCTTCGATTTGGAAAGTCTGGAAGACTATATGGGGAACCATCTGCGGCTTTTCATTTCCTTTACAATAGGACTGTTGGTCTTTGTAGGACTCATAGCCCTTTCAATTTTCTTTATCGCCGTCCGGGGGAAAGAGCAGGTGGTAGTTCCCGACGTAACCGGCAAGGAACTAACCCAGGCCCTCTTGGAATTGCAGGTAAAAGAACTGTATCCCCAAATTCAACTGCGGTCCTCCCAGGAGGGGGAAGAGCGGGGATTAATACTTGAACAGGACCCCAAGGGGGGAACCATCGTCAAGGCCGAACGGCGGATCGGTCTGGTTATAAGCCAGGGCATGGCGCTGGATACGGTGGGTAATTATCTGGGAAAAAACGTTAACGATGTCAGGCAGGAGATCCAGGCCCGTAATGCCCAGGCCGGGAATACGCTCATTACCCTAAAAGAACCTTTTATGTACCAGTACTCCGGGGAAACTGCAGGGCTTGTTCTGCAGCAAAATCCCTCCCCGGATTCGGAGATAACCGGCCACACTACGTTGGAATTGGTGGTCAGCCGGGGCCAGGAAAACGCCCGGCTCACGGTTCCCAATTTTACGGGCCTTTCAATCCAGGATGCATTGTCCAGGCTTAGCCAGCTTAAAGCAAGCTTTATCTTTACCATGCGAAATGCCGCCGAAGGGGAAAGTCCCGGAATGGTATCCTCCCAGAATCCCGCAAACGGCACGGAGATCTATACCACCGACAAAATAACCCTTAATGTTACCGCTCCGGCGCCGGCCCCGGGGGAAACCGCCGGCCTGTTTAGGTTTAACCTTCCCGCCAGCCCCTACCCCCTTCCGATGACGGTGGAGGCGGAGCTTCCAAACGGCACACGGCAGCAAATAGTAAACACCAATCATTCCGGGGGAGAAATCACCGTACCCTACAGGCTCCCCAACGGTTCTTCCGTTATTCTTTCTGTAGTCGGCAGGGAAATCTACCGGCAGGCGATAGCGGCACAGGTAGAACCCCTTTCCATGGACGAGTTATAGTATGAAACTCCAAACCTTCGACTGTACGGGGCCTTCGGCTTTCCAGGGATTAAAGCTTGGCAGGGGCTTTTTTCTTTTGTTCCTTTGCCTGGGAATTCAGGTCCACGGGCAGACGGACAGCTCCGCGGCTCAGGACCCGGCCCTTCTTATCGGCACCACCTTAAGCGATTTGATTGGACGCTACGGCATCCCCAAGCAGGTGTATGCGGTCCGGGGAATCGCTGCCTGGCAGGATGACGTGGTGTTTGTGTACGACACCGGCGAATTTTATATCTTTGGAAACCGGGTTTGGCAGCTAAAGTTCCGGTCCGCTTACAATATCAAAGACGGCGATACAAAGGCCACGGTGATCCGGGTTCTGGGGGAGGGCCGGAATTTTGAAGGGTACACCCTTTTCCAACTTCCAAGCAAGGTGTGGCCCATCATGCTTAGGGTGAACTGGGACGCGTCGGACAGGGCGGCGGGAATCTATATTTACCGTTCCGATTTTTAATTTCCATGGCCAAGATCTGTCTTTGTTTAACCGGAAGAACCCTTTCCCGGAACCTTGAGACATTAGAAAAATACCGCAGATACATTGATATGGCCGAACTGCGGGTCGATTATCTTCATCCAAATGAACGGTTTCTTATCCGGCGTTTTCCAGAACAGGCGGGGCTTCCGGTTATTCTTACCGTCCGGCGCAAAATAGACGGCGGTCTGTTTGAAAACGGCGAGGGTGCCCGGGTACACCTGTTATCCATGGGACTGGCCTTTGCTGAAACCGACACCCGGCGGAATTTTGCGTATGTGGACCTGGAGGAGGACCTGGAAGTACCGGGACTGGAAGAGGCGGCCAGGACCTCCGGTACCAGGATCATCCGATCCTTCCATGATCTAAGCGGCGTTACTAATATCGTCCAACGGCTTAAGGGGCTGTGGAGGATCGGGGACGAAATTGCCAAGGCCGCGGTAAAACCCCAGAGCCTTGAGGAGACCGTTAAAATATACGAGGCCGCATACGACACCAGGGGAAGGGACAAAATAATTCTTGGCATGGGAAGCTTCGGCAGCAACACCCGGATCCTCGCGGAACATCTAGGTTCCTACCTTACCTACACGTCGATCCTTACGGATACGGATATTCCTCCCGCCGCCGCAGGCCAGATGGATCCCCGGGATCTGGTAGAAAACTTCCGGTTCCGGGAAATTACCGGTCAAACAAGCATTTACGGTCTAACGGGTTTTCCCCTTAAAACCAGCTACAGCCCCCGGATATTTAACTCCGTTTTTAACCACGAAAAGATAGACGCCGTATACGTGCCCTTTCCGGCCCAAAACCTTGAATCCTTTCTTAACCTGGCACGGACAATTAAAATCAACGGGGCTTCAATCACCATCCCCTACAAAGAAGAAATACTTTCCTATCTTCGAGATAGCTCGGAAACGGTCCGGGACATGGGGGCATGCAATACAATTAAATTCGACACCCTGGGCTGGCAGGGTATAAACACCGACACGCTGGGTTTCTCTGAATCGCTGCTTTATTTTACGGGAAGAAAAAATCTCCGTTCCCTTAAGCTCACGGTCCTGGGGGCCGGTGGAGCAGCCCGGGCGGTGGTATCGGAAATTCACCGGCTAAAAGGAAAATGCCTTATCTTAAACCGCAATGCCGTCCGGGCCCGGGACCTGGCCATGGCCTATGGGTACAAATGGGGAAACATGGACAGCCAAGTACTTGACAGCATGGAACGGTATTCAGATATTATAATACAAACGACACCGGTAGGAACTTTTCCGCAGGTACACGACGATCCCTTTGATGCATATCATTTTAAAGGACATGAAACGGTGATGGATCTTATTTATAATCCCCCCGTGACGGCCTTTTTAGCGCGGGCTCAGGCCGTAGGTTGCAGGGTCCTGAATGGAATGGATATGCTTATTAGGCAGGCAAAATACCAGTACCAGTATTTTTTTAACCGGGACTTTCCCGATCAGCTTATCACCAGGCTGGCGGAAATGCTAAGGGGGTAATTATGACAGAAGAAACACGGGATATTATTGCCAGAGTTAAGGTACTTAGGGAAATTGAAGAAATTTCCCGGGAAGAACTTTCAAGGGAACTGGGTTTTGACAGCGCCGAATATGCGCAGTGGGAAACAGGAGAAAAGGATTTTCCCATAGGGGCCCTGGTTGAAATTGCCGCCCGGTTTAAAATAGATCTAACGGAACTTATTAACGGAAGGCCGTCGCGGCTTACCACCTACTGCATTACCAGGGCCGGCGGGGCTCCTGAGGTAAGCCGTCGGCCCATGTATACCTACTGGAACCTCGCATATAAATTCCACAATAAACGGGGAGAACCCTTTCTTGTGGAGGCAAATCCGGAAACGGAAAACAAGCCCCTAAGTCTTAACACCCATCCGGGCCATGAGTTCGATTATGTGCTGGAAGGAAGGCTGCTTATGTCTGTGGGGGGACACGAAGAGGAACTAGGACCGGGGGACGCCATATACTACGACTCAAACGAACCCCACGGCATGAAAGCCCTGGGGGGAAAACGGGCCCGGTTCCTTGCCGTTATACTTTAGGAACTTCCAAAAAACCTGCGTTTTAAAAGTTCCCGTAACGAAATTCTTAAGGATTGATATATGAACGAAATGCTACAGAAATTCTTGCCCCGGGAAGAATTTGCTTCCTATGACGATTTTTACCGGAACTATACGGTGAATATTCCGGAAAACTTTAACTTTGGCTACCAGGTAATGGACTGTTTGGCCCGGATAAAACCGGATGAAAGGGCCCTAGTCTGGTGTGACGAAAAGGGGGCGGAAGCTTTTTTTACCTACGCCGAAATAAAAAACCTTTCCAACCAGGCCGCCAATGTCCTTACGGCGGCGGGAATAAACAAAGGCGATCCGGTGATGCTTATCTTAAAACGCCACTGGGAGTACTGGCCCATACTGCTGGCCCTCCACAAAATCGGGGCCACGGCCATTCCGGCCACGCATCTTCTTACCGCCAAGGACATCGTGTACCGCTGCGAAGCCGCGGACATCTGTGGGATCATTTGCGTTGACGAAGAAAAGATCATGGCCGCGGTGGACGAAGCGGAAGAAAAATTCCGGGCCGGCGGAAAAACGATGCTCCGTTACAAAGCCTTTGTCCGCTCGGTTCATTCGGTCGCCGCTCCGGCGACCGCTCCGGCGACCGTTTCGGCCGGGGCGAAGGGCTGGGTTGACTTTAAGCCGTTTATGGAAAAGGCCTCCCGGGATCTGACCATTCCCGGCCCGGTTAATACCAACGACGATATTATGCTGCTGTATTTTACCTCCGGCACCACCGGCATGCCCAAGATGGTACAGCATAACTTTGCCTATCCACTGGGGCATATTGTTACCGCTAAATACTGGCACCAGGTTCAGGAAGGAGGCCTTCACCTAACGGTGGCGGACACGGGCTGGGCAAAGGCAGCCTGGGGAAAAATTTACGGCCAATGGCTCTGCGGCAGCGCCGTGTTTGTCTACGACTACGATCGCTTTGTTCCCCCGGCCATGCTTGACGTGGTGGTTAAGTACAAGGTAACCACGTTCTGCGCCCCTCCTACGGTATACCGGTTTTTCATTAAGGAAGATCTTTCCAAGTGGGATTTTTCCACCCTTAAGTCCTGTGCCGTCGCGGGGGAACCCCTGGAACCGGAAATCTACGAACGGTTCCGGCAAAGTACGGGAATTAAACTCCGGGAGTGTTACGGCCAAACCGAGCTTACCGTAACCTGCTGCAACTACCCCTGGCTGGAACCAAAGCCGGGATCCATGGGCAAGCCTTCCCCGGGCTACGACATAGACCTGCTTCGGGACGACGGCAGTTCCTGCGACATGGGCGAAGAAGGGCAGATAGTGGTTCGTACGGATAAACGGCAGCCCTGGGGAATGTTCGGCGGTTATTACCGGGACGAAGAACTTACCAACAGCGTATGGCACGGCGGCATTTACTATACCGGCGACATGGCCTGGCGGGACGAGGACGGGTTTCTGTGGTTCGTGGGCAGGGCGGACGACGTGATCAAAAGCTCCGGTTACCGTATCGGCCCGTTTGAAGTAGAAAGCGCCCTGATGGAACATCCGGCGGTGCTGGAATGTGCAATCACCGGGGTTCCCGATCCGGATCGGGGAAAGGCCGTAAAGGCCACGGTGGTTCTGTCCAAGGGCTGGTCCCCTTCGGAAGAACTAAAAAAGGAACTGCAAAATCATGTTAAGAAGATCACCGCTCCTTACAAGTATCCCAGGATTGTGGACTTTGTTACCGAACTTCCTAAAACGATCAGCGGAAAAATCCGCCGAATCCAGATACGGGAAGAAGACAGTACCCGTTAAGGGTTTTCAAAATCTTGAGGGGGAACCTATTAACAGCTATTTTAAAGCCCTTGC
The DNA here is from genome assembly GCA_031275945.1 of Spirochaetaceae bacterium. Taxonomy (GTDB): domain Bacteria; phylum Spirochaetota; class Spirochaetia; order Treponematales; family Breznakiellaceae; genus JAISLT01. The sequence continues at coordinate 642 of JAISOA010000024.1, read as the reverse complement.
CGATAACTCAACCATAGATCCGGAACTGTACGCTAAATTTAACGTTAAACGGGGACTGCGAAATGCCGACGGCACCGGGGTCCTTGTGGGCCTTACCCGCATCGGCGACGTACACGGCTACATTATCGACGAGGGGGAAAAGATCCCTGTGGACGGCAAGCTCTATTACCGGGGTATAGACGTGGAAGACCTGGTTAAAAACGCCGCGGCGGAAGGGCGCTTTGGTTTCGAGGAAGCGGTGTACCTGCTGCTCTTCGGCAAGCTTCCTGCGGCGGTGGAGCTTGAGGATTTTTGCGACCTCATGGGAAACTCCCGGGCCCTGCCAAAAAACTTCGCGGAAGATTCAATTATGAAGGCTCCCTCCCGGGACATAATGAACAAGCTTGCCCGTTCGGTGCTGACCCTGTATTCCTATGACGAAGCGCCGGAAAACCTTTCCCCGGAAAATGTCCTGCGCCAATGCCTGGAACTTATTGCCCGCTTTCCTACGATTGTGGCCTATTCCTACATGGCAAAAAAACACTACTACGACCACGAAAGCCTTATCATCCACATGCCCGAATCGGACCTGTCCAGCGCCGAAACGATCCTTTCCCTTATACGGCCGGATCAGCACTACACCCGTCTTGAAGCGGAAATTCT
>JAISOA010000014.1 GCA_031275945.1 Spirochaetaceae bacterium | reverse complement strand
TAAGGTAGTCTGTCCATAATGTGTCTACATTATGGACAGACTCTAATTAAGAAAGATCGTAAGAAAGTACCAGCCGTAAAAAAATAGTGATTGAAACCCGGAAAAAGCAAGCCATAATTTGATACATGTACGATTTGAGGTTTCCAAACAAACTTTATTCGTGCCGAAGGGTTTAATACCGAAGACCCGGTTCGCGGGGGAGCCTGTGCGGCGGGGTTGCCGGATTCGTTTCTAAAAAAGCCCTTGCTGTTTTTCACGATTGGTAAAACGGACTTGTTCAATAACCCGGTTGGTTCTCTGCCAATCTGCGGTTAGACAAGTCCGCAAGAAACCCGCAGGGTTTCAATGCTCCGCATTTTGTCATTTTTAAGCGGTTGTTGTTTAAAAACTTCAGTTTTTAAACAACTCTAATAGCTGCCTGTTTTAAATTTTACTGTTGAGGAGGCTGATATGAGAAAATCGGTAATGGTAATGTGTCTGCTGCTTGTTCTGGGTAATGTCTTTGTGTTTTTGGGCTGTAAAAAACAGGACGACAGCCAATCCGCGGCCGGGGGGGTTATTGTAATCAATCACCCCCACTATGCGGTAGGAACCCACTTGGGCGCCCCGGCGTGGAACTCTTTCTACCGGCGTTTTACCGAAAAGTACAAAGGTAAGATTGAACTTAGGATTGAAGAACTGCCCAGCGATACGCTCTATGCCGATAAGATGAAAGTTCTGGCGGCCACCAAGGAACTGCCTGACGTGGTTGACGGAAAAGACGGCGTCCGTACCCTGGCGATTCAGAACGGCCAGGCCGTTGATCTTAAGTCTTATCTGGACAGCGATCCCGATTTTCGGGACAACGTTATTGGTCCGGGCGCCATCGCCACTAATACTATTGACGGGAAGGTTTATTCAATCGCAACCAGCGCCCAGGTTCTGGGCTATTACTACAACAAAGAATTGTTTCAGAAAGCGGGTATAAGTCCCGCGAAAACATGGAATGAATGGTTCAACAACTGTGAAAAGCTCAAGGCTGCCGGTGTTGCGCCTCTTGCCCTGATGACCGGCGAAAATCAGTGGACCACAAATCTTATCCTGTCGGCGCTGGTGGCTTCCCGCGGCTCTGCCGGCCAGACATTTATGAATACGAAGTACCCTGAAACCTATCAGATACCGGAAATGATCGCCGGCCTTACGGATATACAGCGGTGCCTCCAAAAATATACTACCCCCGACGCTTTGGGCGCGGCATACGCCAATGCCGCCAATAATTTCCTTATGGAGCAGGCCGCCATTATCTCCAACGGCCCGTGGATGATCGCCGATTTTTCCAATCCCCAAAAAACCATTCCCGGTTTCGATAAAAAAGTCGGCTGGTCCATGTTCCCCGGCGACGGCCTTACCATGAGCTTTGCCGAAGGTTACGTGCTCTGCGCCCCGCCCGAACGGAGGGATGCTGCCTGGACGCTTATCAAGGAAATATCCGGCCGGGAGAGTCAGATGGAACGGCTCCGTTTGTCGGGCCAGCTTCCCTTGGCGGCGGATCTGGAAATACCCCGGGATGTGCGGGATTCGATGCCCCTTGTGGCGGAGATAGCCAACGCCATTGGCAAAGTGAAATACCACGGGGACACTTTCTCTGTGGTTGCCTACGCATCGGTTGTTGACGCGATGGGGCGTTACTATCCGGAACTTGCCGCCGGAACCCTGAGCCCCGCCCAAATGGCGGCAAGGCTCGATGAAGCGGCCGCGGCGGCCCGTTAAGTTTGCTGTGTTTTACGGTTTTGCGCCGCAAATGACGCAAAACCATGGCGTGCAGGCCGCTTCGGCGGTTGCCCGGCATTTTGTCCGGCGGTTGCAGGTAAAAAACCGCCGGATCGGGCGATTTTCGGCGCTTTAACGCGCGAAACAGGGAAATAGTTATGAAGGCAAAGAAAAGATGGATTGTCCTGTTCCTTGCTCCCGGCGTCCTCTTGTTTTTATTTGTATATTTCGTTTCCATCGTTAATGTCTTTGGAACATCCTTTACCCATTGGAGAATAGGACAGAGTATCCGGTTTGCCGGTCTGGCAAACTATATATCCATATTTGGTTCCCAGCGGTTCCACAAGGCTTTGGGGAACAACCTTGTCTGGATACTCCTCCAGTCTACGATTCATGTGGCTATCGGTATTGTTTTTGCCCTGATAATGGCCAGGAGAAAATGGTACACCAAGATAAGCCGGACTATTTTTATGCTTCCCAATATTATTTCCGCCGCGGCCCTCGGTATGCTGTTTTTTAATATTTTTAACCCGATGTACGGACCCGTGAATAAAATTATCCAGCTTCTTGGCAACAAGAGTTTCAACATCAACTGGTACGCCAATCCCCAGACCGCCTTTTTCGCCGTTACCATAACGTGGCTTCCCTTTGCGGCGATAATTTCCATTCTGGTTACCGCGGAGCTGGCCGCTATTCCCGAAGAAATATTTGAAGCCGCCACCATTGACGGCACTACCGAATTTCAGATGAATTGGCTGATAAAACTTCCCATGATCAGAAACGCGATTGGCACGGGAACCATTCTGGCGGCTACGTCAATGCTTCAAAAAATGGATATACTTATTATGACATCCAACGGCGGGCCGGGAAACACGACCATGAATCTTCCCCTGCTCATCTATCTTACCGCCATGCAGGATAACAATTTCGGGATGGCAAATACCTATGGCGTTGTTCTTATTTTAATCGGCCTCGCCTCTATCGGTTTTATCAACAAAATCTACCGGATGAATGATCCGGTATAACACAAGGTGCAAAACTGCTATGAAAAAGAAAATGACCTTATTGGAAATTCCGGTTAGTCTTTTTGTTGTTCTGATCGTTGCGGTTTCCGTTGTACCGTTTGTATGGGTTTTGCTGTCCTCGGTAAAAACAAACCGGGAAATACTAACCTTCTCTTTTGGTTTTAGCAGCGGCATTTACTGGCAGAATTACCGGAACGCATTCAGGATTGCCCCCATTGCCCGGTATTTCTGGAACAGCATCTTTGTAACTTTTTTTGGCATTGTGATCAACCTCCTGGTGATGAGCATGGCCGCCTACGTGCTTGCCCGCGTCGAGTTCAGGTTAAAAACATTTTTCCGGATTCTCTTTTCGCTGGGCCTGCTTATCCCCGGCGCGGCCCTGCTGCTTCCCCTCTACACCACCATTAAAACGGTGGGTCTCTATAACAATATATGGGGCCTCGTTCTTGTATACACGGCGTTTGGAATTCCCACTTCGGTCTTTATCATGTCCAGTTATTTTATGACAATCCCCAAGGAAATGGAAGAGTCCGCCTATATTGACGGCGCGGGCTTTATACGGACTTACGGCATTATTATTCTGCCCCTGGCCCGGCCCGCCTTTGCTACGGCGGGAATTATGCAATTCCTGCACTGCTGGAACGAATTCCAGTTCGCCTTAACCTTGACCACAGGCCACGAAGCCCGCACATTGCCGGTGGCGCTGTACTACTTCAAGAGTGCCTTTGCCAGCGACTACGGCGCCATGTTTGCCGCCATCGTGTTAGTATCGCTGCCCAGTATTATCGTCTATATCTGCCTCCAGGAGCAGGTTGTTTCAGGCCTTGCCGCCGGATCGGTGAAGGGATAAATTAGCCCGGCCCGGGTCCGCATAACCCTGAAAGTTTGTCGCTCTTCCTGTGTAAAACCCCAAAGAATCGCCTGGCAAGACGATTCTTTGCCCTGAACCAACCGGGTCTTTGGAAACGCTCGCATTGCCCCCCTCCCCCATTTGTCACCGGCGTCTAAAATAAATTGAAAAAAAGATGGACATTTTTCGGAAAACGTATAATAATATTTGGAAAAGTCGGCCTCTTTCGTTCCCTTTAGGGTAACGGACTGCCAGGCCGATGGAATTCCGGAAAACTGAGGAGGAAGTATGAAAAAGGGTCTGTTTTTGCTTGTGGTTTTGCTGGCGCCGCTGCCGATGATTTTTGCCGGCGGAAACAAGGACGCCGGGGGGGGGGGGGGGGGCCGCGGCGGGCGGGTATCTCCGGGTTTGCTGGGGGGGTACTACGGGCC
>JAISOA010000180.1 GCA_031275945.1 Spirochaetaceae bacterium | reverse complement strand
CAAGGGAATGCGGAAGACGGCTTCGGCGATGAAGTCCTGTCACGGGAACACAGCTATTCAACCGCCTACGGAAATATCGCCGTTCCTCATACAATGCAGATGAACGCGAAGAAAACGGGAATGTTTGTCCTTTTGACCGGCACGCCCATTCCCTGGGGTAAAAATCCGGTAAACATTGTACTGCTGTTTTCGGTGAATAAAGAGAGCCGGAGTCTTTTTTACGACATATTTGATAATTTGATTGTTCTTCTGCTTGAAACGCCCAACAAAGCGAAAATTATGGACTGTGAAACTTACGAAGCCTTTATCAGAGCCATCATCGAATGTCTATAAGGAATTACAGTATCCCGCGGTTTTCAAGCCGCCGCTTTTCCAGCGCGGCCTCAAGGTTATCCGGATCGAGATCCAGCGCATAATCCAGGATGCGGCGACTTTCTGCTTCCCGGCCCAGGGAACGGAGGCAGCGGGCAATGTGTACGAACCAGCCTTCGCTTTTCTCCTGAGCAGTTCCCGGCTTATTCTCCCAGGGCCGCATTCACATTAGAAATGGTTCTTTGGAGAGATTCGATTTTCTCAAGGTTCGCGGTGTTCTGGGCCTGGAGGCTTTCTATCTGCCGTTCCCGTTCCGCCAAGGCCTGCTGAACCGCGGTGTTTTTCTCCTGCAGGGCATTGTAGTTCTTTTCCAGTTCCGCCAAGGACCCTTCCCGGGCGTTCAAGGCGGCGTTCCGCCCGGCAAGCTGCCGCCGCAGTTCCTCCTCCGCTCCGGCCCCCGGGGATACCGCGGGAAGTTCCGCCGGAGGATCCGTTTCCGTCCGGGCCCCGGCTGTTTTTAAGGCCCCTTCCACCAGGGCCGTAAGGGCGTCAATCGCGGCGGCGTCGCTTTCCCGGCGGACCTGAATACTCCGTATATCCTGAAAAGCCGGGGTAGACAAATACTCCCGCAGGGCGGCAATGGTTTCCGCAGCTTCCCGGTACCGGCCCTCCTGTATCTGCCGGGAAACATTGGCATAGTATGCCGAAAGCTGCGTTTCGGCCAGCGCGGATTTTTCTTCGGTACCGCTAAGTTTTGCCAAATCGTCCCTTGCGGCCTGCAGTTCTTCCCTGGTTTCGGCGGAAAGATTTTCCAGGGATTCCGGCGGAACCCCAACCCGGACATGCAAGCCCGCTCCCTGCCGGCGGGCTTCCGTTTCCCTTTGCCAGGCCACCGCCAGGATCCGGGCCCGTTCAACCTGAAGCCGGTTTAGGGAATCCCGGTATGTTTCCTGCTGGCGGCGGAGGTCCTCCATTAGGGCCCGCTGTTCGCCGGTTAGCTCTTCCAGGGAATCAAGCCGCTTCAGTTCCGTATCAATTTCGGCAATCCGGTCGTTCATCTCTTTAATGGCCTGGTCCTTTTCGTGTATCTGTAGATCCACCTCCCGGCGAATCTCTTGAATCAAGGCCTGGGCGGTGACGTCCACAATAGAGGCGGATTTGCGGATTTCTACCATGCCGGATTTCTGAAAATTAAAAAGAAAAAAGAGGCTTGCCCCCAAAAGCAGGGCCGCCACGGCATTAACCAGCAGGGGGAACAGGCTCCGTTTGGCGGCCTCTCCCTTTGCCGGAGGCCGGGGAGGCTCAACCGCTTCCCGAACGGAAGCGGCCTCTATCCGTGCGTTGATCTCGTTCCGTTCTTCTTCGGAAAAAACTTCAATTTCCGTTTCCTTGGAAACCCTCGTATCGTCCATGCCTCCTCCTATCTTGCATCCACCGCCAAAGCTTCTTTGACGGCCAGCCGCACCCCCCCGGCCTTAATGCCCTTTACCAGATAATCCTGGGCCTTAAAGGTTTCGGTAAACACCTTAAGCCGGGGTTTGGGTTTGTACTTTACGGTAAAGGGAAATTTGGTCCTGGTGTCGCTGTGAAGCACCGTCGAACCGTCCGGAAGAAGGGCATAATCTTTGTTTATAATCCATCCGGTAATTTGAAATCGTTTAATGCAGGGAAAGCCCGTTTTCGGCTCTGTGTATATGAGGGTAAAAATTATCGAAGCAAGGATATCCTTGTCGGCGACCCCTATATAGCAAGCGTTGGGGCCCACGAAGGCCTTGTCGGGAATGCCGGTAACCGACCATATGCCGTTACTGCGGATCACCAGGATCCTATCAAAGGGGGAAAGTTCCGCCACCACTTCACCGCCGGAAACGGAACTGCCCAGGTATCCGGTGGTTTTGTCGTATTTAAGCTGCAGGTCCCGGCGGACCACTTCTTTTACATCCACCTTTTCAAAGGTTTCAACCATGGTCCGCCGTTTGCCTCCGCCGATTTCGGCATTGGCCTTTATTTTAGCGATGATCCCGTCCAAAAAACCTAGGGCATAGGCGGTAATATTTTTTAGGTGATGGTTAATCTGCGTAATCCGGCCCTGGATTGCTTCCATTTCTTCCCGGGCCCTGTTGATATCGTACAAAGAAATTCGGCGGATAGGAATTTTAAGAAGCTGTTCCACATCCCCGGTGCTTACGCCCCGCTCCCCTATCTCTTTAAGAAAGGGCTTAAACCCTGCCACCACCGAATCGCTTACCCCCTTGGCAGTCTTCATTTTTTCGATGGCCTTGTAGATCCTCTCTTCAATAAAGATCCGTTCCAGGGTTCGCAGATGAAGTTTATCCAGTAATTCGCTTCGTTCTAATTCCAGTTCTTTTGTAAGAATCTGCACCAGTAGTTTGGAATGGTACTTGATTATTTCGGTGGCGCTTATTACCGTAGGAAGACCGTTTTTAATTACCAGGAGATTTACCGAAATAGACTGTTCGCATTCGGTAAAGCCAAAAAGAGCGTCTACCGTTTCTTCCGAATACACCCCCCGGGCAAGCTTTATCTCTATTTCGACGTTTTCTGTGGTATAGTCGTTAATTCCCTGTATTTTTATCCGTCCTGCCTTGGCGGCGGTTTCTATACTGTTGATGATACTTTCCGTGGTAGAACCAAAGGGCAGTTCCCGAATTACGATGCGCTTAGGGTCGGAGGTATCAAGTTTTGCCCGGACCAGAACTTTCCCGTTTCCGTCTTGATAGCCCGATACATCCACCAGCCCCCCGGTAAGAAAGTCAGGATACAGCTGGAATTTTTTCCCCTGGAGACAAGCCTTTTCCGCCTCCAGCACCTCCAGAACATTGTGGGGAAGCACCTTGGTAGACATGCCCACGGCTATTCCCTCGGCCCCCATGATTAACAACACCGGAATCTTCGCGGGAAAAAGCACCGGCTCCTTTTTTCGGCCATCGTAAGAATCCACCGTGGGAGTAAGCTTGGGATTATAAAAAATTTCCTTGGCCAGGGAAGTACAACGGCATTCAATATACCGGGCCGCCGAAGCTTCGTCCCCCGTATAGATATTTCCAAAATTTCCCTGCCGGTCTACAAACAGTTCTTTGTTTGCCAGCACCACCAGGGCGCTTCCTATGGAGGCGTCCCCGTGGGGATGGTATTGCATGCAGTGGCCCACCACATTGGCAACCTTGTGAAATTTGCCGTCGTCCATTTCAAAGAGGGAGTGGAGTATACGCCGCTGTACGGGTTTTAGGCCGTCTTCCAGATCGGGAATAGCCCTGTCCTTAATTACGTAGGAAGCGTATTCAAGAAAGTTTCTGTCAAATAGGTTTTTAATGTATGCCACGTTATCTTCCAGTAAGACGGTATATATGCACCATAGACTTACGTTTGTTAGGTAAAGAATCGGCCGATTCCCTACCTGTTAAGCGTACCACAATACGGGACTTGTGTAAAGGACTGTGGTAAAATCTTTACGAAGATAATAGACTTGTTCAATAACCAACCGGGTTATTGAACAAGTCCTATGTAAATTGGTACGAGGCGATCATATTCTGCAACACGTTAAGCATAAAGGAAGGGCTCGTCCCGGCATACAGCAAGGGCGGTGAGACAGACCCCGCCAAATGGGGGGGGGCGTACCGGAAGGCAACGACAGTGCCTGGCAGACAAGTTGCGACTTTACCGCCGGCGGTTACCGTTTACCCACCGAAGCCGAATGGGAATACGCCTGCCGGGCCGGGACCACGACGGCCTTTAACACCCCGGAGGGGGACAACAAAATTCGGGACACCTAGGCAAATTACGACGCTAGCTGGACGAATGATACCTATAACGGCAGCCCAAATGGGCAAAAGCGTGAAAAGGCTACAGCGGCGGGAACCTTTGCGGCGAACCCCTGGGGCCTCTACGATATGCACGAAAACGTGTCTGAGTGGTGCTGGGACCAGTATGCCAACGACTACGGACGGAGCAGCCCCGCAAGTCCGCCGAACTCAGGCCCATTCTCGGGGTCGGGTCGTGTGTCCCGCGGCGGGAATTGGGACTCATCTGCAAGTGTTTTGCGTTCCGCATCCCGCAGCTTCGCGTCTCCGGGCTATCGGTACTTCTGGATGGGTTTCCGCCTTGTACGTAGCCACACCGAATAGACGTGTTCGATAACCCGGTGAAACTTAAAGAGCTGGCGGACAAGGCGATCGCGGAGCCCTTGCGTACAAACCGCCAAAAAGAGGATACGGTTTTCGGCTGGAATTTAGTTCTAAGGCTTCTAAGGCTATAGTAATTCTCAGTTTAGACAAACGGCAGGAAAAAACCCACGAACGGCGCGAACCCTCACAAACCACACAAACAAATCCGGTAAAAAAGCCCGGTGAATTTGTTCGTGTAGTTTGTGGTTATTTTAAACTGAGAATTGCTGTCTAAGGCTATGCGAAACCCGAGATGCCTCATTTTGAAATGTTACCGAAAGGCATGGGTGCCTCATTTAGAAAATGTTACCGTAGCTATTGTTGCTCCCGCGTCTGAACACGGTTTGCCTGAGCGAGCCGCTGACGCAAACGCAGAATAGCCTTGTTGACATTCTGCTGAAGTTGCA
>JAISOA010000152.1 GCA_031275945.1 Spirochaetaceae bacterium | reverse complement strand
GGGAATTACACGGGGCCCTGGACGTATCCCTTAACCGGAACGCGCTTTTGTCGTATTGGGAAGCGGCCTGTGAAGCCGCCCGGATTTTGGGTGCCCGGGAACAGCCGGATCTTGCCCTGGTGCTGGGCATGGAGGGGGTGCTGGAAACGGACCGGAAACGGAATCCCCGGCAAATTCTTGACCGAATCATGCCCCTGCTGGAAAAAGCGGCGGCGGACTTTGAAGAGAGCCGGCTTCGGGAGGGGGCCCACACCCGCGCCGATATTCTTTCTTGTCTGGATGGCCTGGAGGGATCCCGGGCGTCTATTCTTTCTCTTAGCGCAGAAATGGAAGAAATCGTAAAGAAGAATATCCGGTCCCGATTTATGGAACTTCTGGGGGACGGAATGGATGAAAACCGGGTTTATACCGAAACAGCGGCACAACTGATAAAGTATACGATCTCCGAAGAGCTTTCCCGGATGGATTCCCATATACGGGAATTCCGGGCCGAAGCGGACGGGGATCCCTGTTCGGGGAAAAAGCTGGATTTTCTGTGCCAGGAAATTAGCCGGGAAGTTAACACCCTAGGATCAAAGGCCCTGCTCCTGGAAGTAAGTAGAGAAGTGGTACACATGAAAGAGGCCCTTGAAAATATCCGGGAACAATTACGGAATGTGGAATAGGCATAGGCTGGATCGAAATGGCTGGAAATATGAGAAGAAAATTGCAGATTGCCGTTTCCGGTAAAAGCGGCTGCGGAAATACCACCGTAAGCCGCATGGTTGCGGAACGGCTGGGATTACAGTTTATTAATTATACCTTTCGCAGTCTGGCGGAAGAAAAGGGCATGACCCTGGCAGAGGTCCTTGACCGGGCGGCAAAGGATGACTGGTGGGACAGGGAAGTGGACAGCCGCCAGATTGCCCTGGCCAGGGCCTCCGGGGGTTGTGTTCTTGGCTCCCGGCTTGCCATCTGGATGCTAAGCGAGGCGAGTCTTAAAGTATATCTTAGGGCCCTGCCGGAAACCAGGGCAAAGCGGATAGCCAAGCGGGAAGGGGGAAACTTGCAGGATATTGCGGCCTTTACCCGGGAGCGGGATAAGCAGGACCGGGAGCGATATTTAAAAATTTACAATATTGACAACGACGATTACTCCCTTGCCAATTTAATTATTGATACCGACAATATGACGGCGGAAGAGATTTCCCATGCAATTATCGACGCGGCAAATACTCGAATTTAGAAAAATTATTCTTGGCCATTATGAAGATTCGGGCCGTTCTTTTCCTTGGCGCTATACTGAAAAAACGCTTCCTTCGCTTCCGGAGCAAAAAGCCGCGGAAAGGCGGGGCGCCTGGGGTGTGCTGGTGTCGGAATACATGCTCCAGCAGACCCAGACCCAGCGGGTTGTTCCGTATTGGGAACGGTGGATGCGGCTGTGGCCCCGTCCCGAAGATCTGGCCACCGCATCCCTGGAAGGGGTGCTAAGGGAATGGAGCGGTCTGGGGTATAACCGCCGAGCCAAAATGCTTTTGGAATGTGCAAAAATAATTGTAGAAAAACACCGGGGCAAAGTCCCCGCAACTCCGGAGGAACTGATTACCCTGCCCGGCATAGGCCCCTACAGCTCCGGCGCCATTGCCTGTTTTGCCTGGAATTATCCCGCGGTTTTTATCGAAACCAATATACGGTCGGTGATGCTGCACTTCTTTTTTCAAGATCAGGGAAGGGTAGGGGATCGGGAACTCTTTCCTCTGCTGGCTCAGACCCTGGATCGTTCCAATCCCCGGGTCTGGTACTGGGCTCTTATGGACTATGGCGCGGAACTAAAAAAACTTGCGGAAAATCCCGGCCGCAGGAGCGCCCACTATGTCCGGCAAAATCCTTTTCAGGGATCCCTCCGGCAGATCCGGGGGGCGGTGATCAAGGCTCTTTCCGAAGGGGGACGGCAAGACGCCGCCGGACTTAAAGAAAAAATCGCCGGGTCCCTAAAAACCCTTGCGGAAGAGGATTATTGCAAAGCCCTTAAGGCGCTGGAAAAGGAACTGCTTGTGGCAGAAGAAGGGGGACTGTACCGGATTCGATAGGTCCCGGGGATTGACACGTTCTTGTGTTTTTGGTATCGTTTTATAGCGCGGCTGTCGTATAACGGCTATTACCCCAGCCTTCCAAGCTGGAGACGTGGGTTCGACTCCCATCAGCCGCTTTTGACAGCATAAAATCCGCCATACGTTTTCCCGCTTCTCCCCGGTACTGCCATGCTTCGTTCTTTGCCGCAATCCGGGCCTGTTCCGGAGATGTGCTGGCGGCGTTTAATACTTCGCCGATTCTTGTAAAATCTTTTTCTTCCAGTTCAATCCCTATGTTCCGGATCGTCGCGGTCTGCCATAGTTCGTGATCCAGGTCCGACGCGTCGTAGGGCCGGGTATCCATGGACGCCCCCGCGTATATAACCGGTTTATTGCAGAGAAAGATAAAGTCAAAGATAACGCCCGAAAAATCCGAGATCATAATATCAGCCCGGGCCAGGGAAACAATGTTTTCCCGTTCATAATCCCATTCCAGGTTAGGCCGTCCCCGGTAACGGTCCGTCAGCCGTTCCAGCATCGTCCCCTCGCTTTTTTTTGACTGGGGATGGGGACGGATAATGATATGATGGGGCGTTTCAAGCAGGGGATCAAGGAGCGCCTCCCCGTAGCGGCGCAGGATCCCCCCGGCTCCCCAGGAGGGGGAAACCAGTACGGTCAGCCTTTGCGTTCTGGTTCCGGTTTGTTCAAGGCCTGTCGCCGGATTCCGGGTATGCCGGATCGTTTCCGGCAGGGTCCGGATCTTTTCGGCGTATACGTCCAGATAGCTGCAGCCCACCACCACAAGTTCCTTGGGTGTAAGGTTCCGTTTTTTCTCCAGTTCCCGGATTTCTTCTTCCTGGTATTGTCCGGTAAGCAGGACGGAGTCGAAATAGTCAAGGTTAAAGAGCCGGTAGGTGGCGGGATCCCCTGTCATATGGAGTACATGGCAATAATGACCCACGGTCTTGGTTCGCTTCATTTGATATACATCCAGTCCCGGAGTGGTCATAAGCAGGATCCCCGCATTAAGAAAGTTAAGCCGGGCAAAGGCCCTGTTTCCTTCGCCGATATATTCGGCATGGATAAACCGGTAGTTTTCGCCGAACACCGGATCATCCCTGGCGGAGGTAAAAAAGCTAAGGGGAATTTCCCGTTTTTCAAACTCATCCACCAGGGGCTTAAAAACATTCCAGTACTGGCCCCCTTCACTGTATATGACCCGGGGGATATAATTTTTGCTTCCTCCGGCGGCGCCGGAAAACAATACCTTAAGCCGGATGATAAAGGTTCGGGCAAAAAAATACAGCGTCGCGGAGGCTCCTATGAGAATAGAAAAGAGCATGCTTCCCGTACCGGGATCGATATACAGAACCGTCATAAAAAATATACCCCTAAAAGATTTTTAAACCGTTCCGCCAAACCGGAAAGCTCCCTATGGTACTGTTCGTACGCGTTGGATGCAATGCGCCGTCTTTCATCTTCATTCCCAAGGTATTTTTCAGCCTTTTCGATAAGATCGCTGCCATCCCATTTAAGGGGTACAAAGGTTTCATAGGGTATATACACATCGGGCCATGTTTTTATATGGGACATACGGGGCTTAAACAGCAGGGCCCCGGCAAGGATCGCTTCAAAATCCCGGAAGCATACTTCGCCCCAGCCAAAGGGGGAAAGGACAATTTTTGAATCCTCCAGTTCCCGGTAGTACTGATCCTGGGAAACAAAACCGGTAAGAAAAAGGTCTTGCCGCCTATGACCGGCGATTGTATCTAAAAACAGCCTGCGCTGGTACGCGATGGAAGGGCAGCTTACCGGATCGATCCGGGCATGGATGCCGATGTTCCGCCGGGGGCCGGAAAAATCTTCCGGTTCCCGGGACCGTGAAGTCCCTATGCACCGGCCAAGCCGCGGAAACCCCAGCCGGGCCAGGACTGTTCCCGTCCGTTGCGGCCAGTGAGGCCGGGGATAGGATCCCATGCCGATATTCCAGGAAAGTTCCGGTTTGTCCGCCGCCTGTGCGGGCAAAGAACCGGATCCGGTATACGAAGGGGTATCGCGAACGCCGTAGGTTCTATGGTAGTAGTCTGCAAACAGATTTTTTCCGTAGAGGTTTTTTAAATAATTCTTCCGGTCCGTAAAGATCGATTTATAAAATAACCGGTCCACATAGGGAAGCAGATCCAGCCGGTTTGTTCCCGCTTCGCTTTGGCCGCAGAAAAAAACAATAGTTTTGTACTTGTTCCGGAGTTTTTGTATCTGCCCCAGTTCTTCCGGCGTCAAATCCAGGGGTTCCCGGTGCTGGAAGCACCGTTCCATAAACAGAATGCTGTTTTTGTCGTGCCGTAAACACCAGGATGCGGACTGGGTAAGGTGAAAAAGCTTCTTCCCCCCCGGGGTCTTGGCGGACAGGTGTTGAAAAAAAGGTTCCATGGTGTGAAAAAGGGATATCCGTTCATAGTGGGCTAGAATTGTAATCATTGCAGTCCGTCAAGTACCCAGGCAACGATCACGTCCATGCGTTTACGTAATGCGGAAGAGATGTTTACATGCTTGGCAATAAAATCAGAAACTTCCGCCCCCGCCAAACAGTATATCACAAGTCCTTCAGTAACCGGTTCCATGTACAGCAGGGCTACAAAGGCGTTTTCCTTTATTACCGGAATAGGCCCAAAGCTTACGGCTTTAAAATTATTGATCCTGCACAGTACGGCCTGAGTATTTGTGGAAAGTAAAATAGTATAGTAACAATGACCAAAGTTAGCGTCCGTAAAGCGTACGTACATAAGCTGCCGGGAAGGGGCCTGTGCCGCCGGAGGAGGGTCGGGAAGAAAGGAGCGTAGGCGATTGGGCCCTTCGATGCGTACCGCATCCGGGAAAAGGGGTATGTAGCGGTTTCTGGTGGCCGAATGGTATAGCTGTTCCTTTAAGGAACGGATGTGCTGCAGGGCATTGTAGATCTGTAAAGGACTAGTCTCTCTGCGGGGTACTATCCGCAGGGCTTCCACAAAAAATCCCGGATTTCCCAGGGATGTTTTTGTAATCCCCAGGGTTTCACCGGTCCGGGGGTTAAGGGTAAGGCCTCCCGATGTGGTGCCGGAATACAGGTAGCCGCCGGCGGAGAAGGCTTCGTTAAGCTGTGTGGTCCTAATGGCGGGGAAAATATCCCGTACCGAGCGGGGCTGCGCCGCCAGATAAAGCGTCGCGTTTAGGACAAGAAGTAAAACCAAAGGTCCTTTACGTATCAATATGCCCCCTCCCCCTTAAAGACCACCCCAAAGGTTTTGTATAGGATCCACAGGTCCAGCCACATCGACCAGCTTTGCAGGTAATAGGTGTCAAAGGAAATATGGGCTTTAAAAAAATCCATGTCGGAATCGGAACGGCCCGAAATCTGCCAAAGGCCCGTCAGACCCGGCTTTACCGAATAGTTTCTTTTAAAGTCTTCGCCGTATTTAGAAAGTTCCTCTTCCAGGATGGGCCGGGGACCCACAAGGCTCATTTCTCCCTTAAGAATGTTAAGCAGCTGGGGAAATTCATCAAGGCTTGTCTTCCTGAGGATCTTGCCGATTCCGGTAATGCGGGGATCATTTTTTAATTTACGGTTTGTTTCGTATTCTTTTTGTAAATCCGGGGAATCCTTAAGTAGTTTTTCTAACGTATGTTCCGCATCGATTACCATGGATCTAAATTTATACATCTTAAATTTTTTCCCGTTTTGTCCAAGCCTTTCCTGAATGTACAGTACCGGCCCGGGAGAAGCTAATTTTATTAATAGGGCTATGATCAGCAGTACCGGAAGGATCAGGATCCCTCCGCAAATTGTAAGGAACAGATCCATAACGCGCTTAAAAACCAGGTTCCAGAACATATTAAGCCTGTAACTTGTTCCAAATCCCAGAATACCCCCTATGTCCCGGACGTTCATCCAAATATTGGTCATCTTAAAAAAGTCCGGAATAAGGACATTGTACCTGAATGCCGAGACGGAGTGGTTAATAATCCTGTTCAGGGTTCTGCGGTTTGCCGAAGGCATGGCCACTATGGCCATCCTGATGTGAAAACGCCGTACAATTTCCGGCCCTACGCTGGTATCGTGGATAATGGGAATCCCGTGGTACTCGGCGCCCTTTGACGGATCGTCATCCAGCATCAGGACGGGAACATAGCCGGCGCTTGTAGTGTCCAGAAGCCGGTCTACCACCGCTTTACCGGTATCCCCGGCGCCGTATATTACCGCCGGTATGCCCCCCAAACGGGTAATAAAAAGGATGGTCCGCGCTATGGACCGGCCGATTAACAGGCCCGGAATAGACAGGATAAAACTGATGATAAAGGCCACCGAAATAGGATCAAATTCATTGTCTTCCACGTACCGGGAGAGGAGGATTCCCCCGTAAACTAAAAATGACGAGGTGGTAAGCCGCTTGAATTCTTCGGCGGGAGCCTGGGATGCGCCGGGATACAGACCCAGGGCCCAGAAAAAAACCACAAAAACCGGAAGGTAAGGCCAGTAGGTAACAAAGGACCGGAAGTTGATAAGGTGTTCGTCGTAAAAGTTAACCAGAAAAAACCCCGCACCAAAGCAGAGCATTACCGATACCAGATCCGCCATGATCATGGCCAGGGATGTCAGTGCGGAACTTGTTCTCCGGTACCGTACACGGTACCATTTTTCATATTCGTTCAGGGGCACTCTTTGCAGCCATCCTTCCTAGTTTAATTATAGTAACTATACAGCCCCCCCCGTAAAACGCCGCATTAAACCATAGTATAAACCATACGCCCCATATAAAACTGCAAAAATGAAAAATAAGCAGCAGGGGCATAAGAAATCCGGTTATTCCGGTGTTTTCCGCCAGCATCCGTTCAAAGGACACGGTTTCGTGGGCCTGCGGACCGGTAATGTTTTTGTAGATCTGGTAAGCCACCCGGGTTAAAAGGTTCGCCGACGAGCTAAGCCCGGCGATTACCAGAACGGGCCACCACAGGGTCCGGATAAAGATGTATATGCCGGATCCAAAAAACACCGACGTATAGGCAATAAACCCCGTTACCGCATCGGCCCAGCCCCCCCAGGGGCCTGCGGTTTTAGCGGTCCGGGCCATATTACCATCAACGCAGTCCAACAGGGAAAAGAAATTGAACAGTATAACCCCTAGGCCGGGAAGCAGGTATCCGGGAAAAGAGAAAAGCAGGCCCCCCGCAAGACTTACCAGGGCGGAAAAGTAGGACACGGCGCCGGCCCGCAAACCCAGGTTTAAGGCCAGGGCGGATAGAGGAAAGGAAAGGGGCCGTAGTACAAACCGGGTCCACAAACCATCCTGCTTTACCTTTTCCGGGGGCAGGGATTCCATAACGGCCCGTATGGTATACCGGGAGCGTTTTTTACTCATATTGAGAAATATACCAAATAATGCTATAAATGTAAGGTGATTATCTTTCATGTGCTGGAACCGTTTGCGTCGGGGATAACAGCGGCGCTTATTTCCATAAGTTCCGAATTATCCGAATGCCGGCATACGGTGATCCATGGTTCCCGAACCTGGGTTGACAGCATGGAAAAGGTAAAAGCCCGGTTTCCCAAAGAAGTGGAATTTATCGAATGGAAGAACGCTGCCAGAGAGATAAGCCTGGCCGGGGACTGGAAGGCCCTGGGAGAACTGATTTCCATTTTAAAAGCCGCCATGCCAAAGAAAAAGGGCCGCAGGAGCCCCGCCGGGAAGGGAGACGGGACGGTTTCGCCGGATGTCGCGGTGGTACACCTCCATTCGTCCAAGGCCGGCTTTCTTGGCCGTGTGGCCGCCCGTCTTTTGGGTGTTAAAGCGGTGGTGTACACTCCCCACTGCGGCGCCTTTCTACGGACCGACGTGGGCGGGCTTACGCGGGGCCTTTATATGTTTTTTGAACGCCTGGGAGGACTCTTTGGAGGAAGGCTTGTGGGCTGCGGCCCCTCGGAGGCGGAACTATACCGCCGCCTTGGGTTTATGTACAAAAATGCCGTGTATGTATCAAACGGCGTTGTTCCCCGCCTGGACCGGGATCCACCCCCGCATCAACGGCCTCCCCGCCGCCTGATAAGTTTTGCCGGTATCGCATCGTTTCAGAAGGATCCCGCCCTGTGGAACGCCATTGCCGCCGCCTGCGCGGCGGAAGCAAAGGCCCGGGGGTTTGAGTTTTACTGGATAGGGGACGGTCCCGAAAAAGACAGGATTGACAGAACCGCTGTACGCCTTACGGGCTGGAAAAGCCCTGAGGAAGTGGCGGATTTGCTTGAAAAGACGGCGGTGTATCTTTCCTGTTCCGCCTGGGAGGGGCTTCCCTACGGAGTCCTGGAGGCGATGAACGGATCCTGCGCCCTGCTGTTACGGGATGTTTCGGGGAACCGGGATCTTGTGGTTCCCGGAGAAAACGGCTGGCTCTTTAGCTCCCTGGAAGAGGCGTGCCGGCGGCTACGGGAAATGCTTGCAGAACCTGACAAAACAGCGGAGTTGGGAAAGAAAAGCAGGAGCATCCTTGAAAAAGATTTTAGTCAAAAAGCCATGGGAGAAGGATACCGCAGGGTGTACAGGGAAGTCCTGGGCCTGGAGGCTTCCGGCGGTGGATCCGCCGGGGGAGTTCTGCCGTGACCGGTGAAATACTCTACACGCTTTTTATTTGGCCCATCCGCTTTATATTGGAATTTCTTTTTGTGTTGTTTAACCGGATCTTTGACGCCCCGGGGCCCGCAATTATTTTTTTAAGCGTGGTGGTTAATACCCTTACTCTGCCTATTTATATCCTGGCGGATCGCTGGCAAAAAGAAGAACGGGAACTGCAAAAGCGGATGAAGAAAAAATTGGAGGATATCCGGGCGGTTTTTAAGGGCGATGAGCGGCAGATGATCATCAACACCTATTACCGGCAGATGGGGTATTCGCCGGTTTTTGTGGTGAAGGCAAGCATCGGCCTTTTATTGCAAATTCCTTTTTTTATCGCCGCCTACCAGTTTCTTTCCCGAACCCAAATACTTTCCGGCGCATCCTTTTTATTTCTCGACAACCTGAGCCGAAACGACGCCCTTATAAGCCTGCCCTTTGGATCCCTTAATATTCTGCCCCTTGTAATGACCCTTGTAAATCTGGTTTCTTCGCTTATATACGCAAAAGATTTAGGCAGACGGGAAATTATCCAGCTCTTTGCCATGGCATTGATTTTTTTGGTCCTGTTGTACAATTCTCCTTCAGGGCTTGTGCTGTACTGGACCGTCAACAACCTGTATTCCCTCTTTAAAAATACCGCCCGCTATCTTAAAAGACCTGTCCTGGTGCTTCAGGGTACAGCAAGTTTATTTGCCCTCTTGTTTTTTATGTTTATCTGGACCGGAAGGGCAAATGTAGAACGGTACCGGCTTTTGTTTTCAGGTTTCGCTCTTTTTGTAATTGCCGTCCCTTTTATATGGAAGGCCCTTGTTAGGCTCCTTAACTCCATCCCTTTGTCCGGAAACCCCGCTGGTAATTCCGCCGGAAATTCCGCGGGTAATTCTGTTGCGGCTTCCGGTGATATGGCGGGACTTTACCTGTCCTCCATGCTTTTTCTTTTTCTTCTTTTAGGCGTCCTTTCTCCTGCCCAGGTGCTTTCCGCATCGCTAACGGACTTTGAACAGCCCTGGGTATTTTGGGGAAGGACCTTTCTTCAAGGAGCGGCCTTTCTTGTTCTTATACCCCTTTTTATCCGGGCCCTGGCGTCCCGGGAGCTGCGCCGGTTGCTTTCCTTTTTTTACGTCGTGCTTTCTTTAGTCTGCGGCTTTTGCTATTTTGTCTTTTCAAAGTCCTATGGAAGAATGGACCGCAATTTTAAACTGGACGATACGGAAAGACTGCTTCACGCATTTCCCCCGTGGGTTAACGGAGCCCTTCTCATCGGTGCGGTGGCGGTAACCGCAGTTGTGGTGTTTTGTAAAAAGGAAAAAATACTCCAAGGGTTTTTGGGCGCCGCCTGCGCTGCGACCTTAGTATTAGGATTGATAAACCTGGTTTCCATGGAACGGCAACGGAGGGAACTTTCGGAATTGGCCGCCCTTGGTAAAGGAAGTACCGGTCCGGAAATACAAACCGGCGCTGTTTTCTCCCTGTCAAGGACCGGCATTAATACTTTTATTATTTTTTTTGACAGGGCCCAGGGAACGGCAATGATGACGGCACTGGAAAAATGGCCCTTCTTGGCCGAAGAACTTGATGGATTTACTTTTTATCCCAATACCCTGTCCTTTGGAAGCTGTACCGTCACCGGGGTTCCGGCAATGCTCGGCGGCTATGACTATACGCCGCTGGCAATCAATGAACGGAAGAAAGAACTCCTGACGGACAAGGTAAATAAGGCCATAAGCCTTCTGCCCCGGCTTTTTGGCAGAGCCGGTTACAGGGTCACCATCACCGACCCTGTGATTGTCAACATGCAATCCGTGCCGGACATTTCAATTTTTAGGGGGATGAAAAATGTCAGCGCCAAAAATCTTTCGGGAACCCTGGTAAGCCGCTTTCGGGATGAATTCCCGGCGGAAGACGAAGAGGCCGTGGATTCATTTGATTTTGACATACTGTTCAGGTACGGAATTTTTCGTGCCGCTCCGCCGGCCCTGCGCTATGGGATCCATTACAAGGGCCAGTGGTGGCGGGAAGCCGCGTACAACAGCTACGGCAGGGCCGTGGCGGAATTTTCAAGTCTTTATTATCTGCCCGATCTGTGCGGCATAGATGAAGGTCCGGGGACCCTCAATATTTTTATGAACGCCGTACCCCATGAATCGGGGGCCTATAATTCACGTTTTTTTCCCCAACGGGATCCCGTACAGTTTTCCGGTGAAGAGATCGCCGAATACGGTTCCGAAGAAAATGCCGAGTATATGTATACATTGATGGCCGCAATGAAACAGTTTATAAAATGGATTGGTTTTCTACAGCGGGAAGGAATCTACGACAACACTCGGATCATTGTGGTAAGCGATCACGGGGGCGGCTACCATAGTCCGTCGATTGACTTCGGCGAAATGGAGAGCCACAACCCGCTGCTTTTGGTAAAAGAAGCCGGATCCCGCGGACGGCTTGCCGTTTCGCCGGAACTGATGACCCATGCCGATACCCCAGCCCTGGCGGCAAAAACCCTGCCGGAGTCAGGGGGCGCAGAAAAACCCGGCGGCACGGAAGAAATCGCGGCAACGGAGACAGAAGCCGCGGCAGGAAGGGAAGAAGCGGCTGCTCTGGCGAAAAGCGGAGAGGCGGCAAAAAAACGATCCCTGTGGGCGGTAAACGAAACATCGTCCCAGCCGTTACGGCACGGGCCTTATGAGTTTAATCTTGACTGGATACGGGAATTGAAGGGGAGGGAAGTGCTGGAAAGGGAAAGCTGGGAATCGTGGGAAAAGTATTAAAACGAGGATGGGAAAAAATAGAAAAAAAGACGCAGCTTTTCGCGAAGATAGTACAGCCCGCCTTTTTTCCCACAAAAATGTACTACCAGGGGGTTTATCATTTTTCCATTTTTGAACATACGGGATAACCGCTTAATAATATTAACATGAATTTTGCGGGCCCTTATTAGAGTTCGGGAAAAGCGCCCATAATCATCGACAGGCAGTATGTTGTTTTTTGCCAGTGCAATGGCCAAAAACGGCTCGTCGGGATACATATTTTCTCTAAAAAAAGGCATGTAAATATTTTCTTTTTTGTGATTAACAAAATAGTAATATGCAGAATCAAAAATATCACTCGATTTTTCAGTTTTTGTAAAAAGAAACATTCCTGAATTAAATTTCGGAAGCCACGGAAGATTTAACTGTTTAATTGTTTCTGCAATGTTAACATACCAATCGCCCTGTTCCAACATTGCACCTTCATAAACAAAAGAGCGGCCCTGTAGTATTTCCCAGAAAGAATCGACATTATTGAAAACAAGACTATCTGCGTCCAGATAAAGGGTTTTTTCAATGGGAGTATAAAGATGAAGCCGTGTTTTTAACGAAAAAATGTCTTTACATTCCCGGTCAAAGGGAATAATAATATCGTAGAACGCAGTCAAAAATTCCGGTTGATCTGTAATTACAGAACGCAGCGTATGGGGTGAGTTGAGCATACAGGAATAGGCAAGATATTTTGCCTGGCAAGCATATTTTTTGCCGATGGCGATAGTAATTAGGCCCTTTTCCCGCATATTATTCAACACCAATAAGTTTTCTATAATGTTTTTTTTGATAATCGTGGGAGTATTGATACGGCAACGGGATGTCCTTGAGTTTTTTTAATAGTTCCTTTGTTATTTTTCCCGATAGAATATCGTTAAAAACACACTCGATATGGGTACCAGGGTAGGTAATTGCTTTTTCTGTTAAATCCCTATCAACAGTAAAATGATCCGATACAATACATGGTGTACCAAAGCTTAAGCAAAGTATGGATGAACCGGATGCTTTATATTTATTATACAACTGAAAGTCGTCTCCAATTTTTGGGTCGATCAAAAAAGCTACGGCATCGGCGTTTTTGATGTAATAAAGCATGTCCCGGCCCGGAATATAATTGGTGAAAGATTTAATTACATGTCCCAGCCCTATGGAATTTATTTCGTCTTGTTTTTCAGACGACATTTTTCCCAGCAGTATGACAGTAAAGGGGAATTCCTGCGCGGCCAGAGATTTTAGAGCGTCAAACAAGCCCGAATAATTTCTTCGATAGTCATGTACGGATCCTGGTACAACGATATTAATTTTAGAGGACAGCAAAACATTGGGAATATTATTTTCCAGCGGAATTCCCGAAAGAGTAGGTAGGAACCAGTCGAAAAAAAAAGGATCTGCCAGATTATTAATTCTGCCAATAAAATACTCATAAACATTATTGGAAATAAATAAATTTTTTTTAAACAGATAAAGCGATTTAAATTTTTTTTGAGACAAATAATGATCGGAATTATGAATAATATGAATTTTATTGATATTATTAAAAAAAGATCTAATAAAAATAAAGTGAAAGGGTTTATTTATCGTATTAAAGATAATTAAATCAAAACACTTTTTTTTATGCGCCTTATATATTTGGAAATATTTACACACTATTGAAAAAATTCTGAAGAAAAAATTGATAATTTTGTTACCTTTAAATACATTTTCCTTAAATTCGATAGGTGTTATTTGTTTACTAAAAAAAGAAATATAGTCATTTTGCAATACGCTTGATGGAGCAGCAATAAACAAGTTGTTGCCGGGTAAAAGAAAATCAATCTGAGGCGCCATTACCTCTTCATGGTATGGATAAAATTGAACAATAGCAATTTTCACGTTACTTCGCCGGACGTGCAGCTTGCCGGATATCTTGTCCCGGCGGAGGAATCAATACTTGAAAAACATCGTTTTCCCATACCCGGCGGTAATTTTCTTTTTGTATAAAAGCCCGCAGTATTTCCCTGTCCCTAGCGGCGGTTCCGTCGGCACTTACACCGTTATGATCCGGCCAGGTTTTACTGCGTATTTGAACCTTGGCCAGGACGATCACCGGCAATACGGGCCGCTCAAGCCGGGCCTTATCCATGGCCCGCTGAAATTCAGAGGGTAGGTATAATATGGGCCAGGAATTATACAAGTAGGGCTTGGTTTCCGCCAAATAATTAACCATGGGGATGCTTTCAAAGGAAAGCAGGTA
>JAISOA010000117.1 GCA_031275945.1 Spirochaetaceae bacterium | reverse complement strand
TTTAAAAACTTCAGTTTTTAAACAACAACCGCTTAAAAACAGCAAAATGCGGAGCATTGAAACCCGCAGGGTTTCTTGCAAGACTTGTGAAATAACCAACCGGGTTATTGAACAAGTCCTATCTTTAAACCAGGAACCGCCGCCGGCCGGCAGCTTTCTTAACAAAATTCTAGTATTGTATGGGATATGGACTTTTTCCGGCTTTTTCTTAAAACCCCCTTGTATTACCGGCGGGAAAAGATAAACCCCTTTACGGCGGCAGGCGCAATGGTTCCCCGGCTTTCGGAGGATCTGCTGTTTTGTTTTGACCTGGACCTTCGTCAGGCCCGGCGGATAGATCCCAGCCCGGAACAGTACCTGGGGCCCCTTGCCGCTTCGGGCCGGAAGTTTTCCGATGCCGGGCAAGTTCTCTGTCCGGAGGGTATACAAACCCCGGCGGCAGAAGAAACAGCGCTGGAATTGGCCCTGGGGCTCTACTATGGCGTCCAGTTCCGGGGATTTGATCTTTCGGGGTTTGCCGGAACAGCCCTGGAATGCGCAGGACAAGAATATTTTACCAGGGCCGATTTTATCGAAACGGCCATGGAACTGCAAAAAGAAGGGCTGTGGGAACGGCAAAAACTGGAAAACCGCATCTACCTGCGCCGGCTCTTTGAAGACGGCGCCCCGGTTATCCAGATTCTGCGGCCCCTGCAGACTCCAGGACCCTTACAGACTCCGCTCCCATGAAAGGGCCGCCCCAATGGCGGTGGTATATTCCGCATCCTCCGGATATTCAAAGTTTACGTTATATATCTCCGTAATTGCCCCAAGCACCCGGCGGCCCATAAGATTTTTACTGCCGTTTCCGGTAACTACAACACTGCCGGTATTCCTGCGCTGGGCGGCAAAGACCGAAAGCATGCCGATAACCTGGTACACCATATTAAGAAGCCCCAGGGCAATGTCCTCATT
Source organism: Spirochaetaceae bacterium (assembly GCA_031275945.1). Lineage (GTDB taxonomy): Bacteria > Spirochaetota > Spirochaetia > Treponematales > Breznakiellaceae > JAISLT01. The sequence continues at coordinate 3,254 of JAISOA010000117.1, read as the reverse complement.
CTTGGCGCTGTCCAGCATTTTCCCAAAATTAGAAGCGGTGCTTTCTTTATTAAGAAAACTTAGATCTGTTTCCATAATATCTTCCAGGAGTAAATCTACCTGATTAAGCCGTCCCCGTTCTGCCAGTTTCATAATATCGCTGAATTCCGACATGGACAAAAGTTTTTTTGCCAGCCCAAGGATCGTACCGCCTCCTACGCCGGATCCGCCCAGATGTGAAATACAATCACTGCGAGCATCAATGATTACCGTGCCCGTACCAATGTTGGTAATTATGATGTTATCCCGGCCTGCCAAAAACATTCCCCCAATGCCTATGGATTCTATTTCCCCGGCCAAACCGGTGGGTATACCGAAAAGATCATCCTTCAGTTTTGTAGCCCCTGCTCCGGTAATCATAATACGCTTAATGTCGCCGATTTTAATGCCGTTTTCCACTATCATTTTACCGAAGGCGCCGGTGGCGGAGGTAACCGCATCCAGGGCCTTTGTTTTAACCTTATGAATTACCCGTCCCCCCTGGATAGAAACGGCCTTGGTGGTGGTACTTCCTATATCGATGCCGATGATCATGTGCTTTTCCTTTTTTTTAGTATATGGTTTAATAAGGTGGAAGTAAACCACACACATCAAGGAGTTTCCTGTGTTTGTTAAATGGATTGTTCTGGCCCTGGCGGTTCTTATGTATGCCCTTATTGTGATCTTCCCGGACAAAAAATCCTGGAGTGCCCTGGGGGCCGCAGTTCTTATGATCTTTTTCCGGTCCCTGGGAACAACGGACACAGTTTTTTCTTTACTTAAAGAAGCGGGAACAGAGCTTATTAACTGGGACGTTCTGATGATTTTTGTGGGAAGCCTGGTTATTGCCGAACTGTTTATCTATTCCCGGGTTCCCGCGGTTATTGCCGACAGCCTGGTTATGCGATCCCCCAACGTGGGCATTGCCATGGTACTGATCCTTATTATGACGGGGATTATCAGCGCCTTTGTGGAAAATGTTGCCACGGTCCTGGTTATGGCCCCCATTGCCCTGGCCCTGTGTTCCAAGCTTAAAATGAATCCCCTGTATTTTATGGTGGGTCTGGCGGTGATGGCAAATTTGCAGGGTACCGCCACCCTGGTAGGAGACCCCCCTTCTATGATCTTCGCCGATTATGCCAACTACGGGTTTAACGATTTTTTTATATACCAGGGCAGGCCGTCTATTTTCTTTGCCGTCCAGGCGGGAATGATTGTGGGGGCCCTTTTCTTTTACTGGATATTTGCCCGGGACGGCGGTAAAAAGGTAGAAATTGAAAAAACCACCGCCCTTTCTATGGTCCCCACATGGCTGCTTATCCTAATGATTACCGGGCTTGCTGCCGCTTCTTTTATCTATGGCGGCATATCCCTGGCGTCGGGGCTTATTGTGATTATCCTGGCCCTGGCGGGTATTATCTGGTACCGCTGGGTACAAAAAGAAAGTGCCGCAAGGGTTTGGAAATTGGTAAAGGGTTTAGATTGGGATACGGCCTTTTTTCTTGTGGGAATTTTTGTGGTGGTGGGGGCTGTTTCTTCCGTGGGACTCTTAGAGGACTTTGCCGCTTTTCTGTCCCGGATTATCGGCGCCAATGTTATTCTGGGTTTTGTGCTTATCGTGGCGGTTTCTACCCTTATATCCGGTTTCGTGGACAATGTTCCCTATATCATCGTAATGCTCCCCGTGGCGGCCACATTGGCCCGGGAGCTTTCCCTTAATTCTGAATTATATATGTTTGGCCTTCTTATAGGTTCCTGCATGGGGGGAAACCTTACCCCCTTTGGAGCTTCGGCCAATGTTGTTTCCGTGGGAATACTTCGCCGTCAAAATGTCAAACTCAATTTTATCCAGTGGCTTAAAATAGGGCTGCCCTTTACGGTACTTACAACCACAGTTTCGGCAATTTTTATTTGGTTTGTATGGGCTTAAATTTGCATGGCGAAGGGACTATGGAGATTATTCGAAGGTCCGGTTTAACGCCCCGGTGAGTCTTCGGTTTGCGGGGGAGGGTATAATGGACTTGTTTAATAACCCGGTTGGGTATTGAACAAGTCCGATAAATTTCAGTGCAACGTACCGGTACAACGGACTGGAGGGACTGCTGGAAGCCCTGGACGCGGACGAGAACGCGCTCACCGTAACGTACGATGAGATGGGGCGGAAGCGGCGGATAGCGGGTACGGACCTGAGGGAGAAGGAGTACTGGTACGACGCGGTCGGGAACCTGCGGGAAGAGACGGACAGCGAATTGCGGCGGCAGGGGCGCCGGCGGATACAGTACCACTATGGCCGGTTGGGCGAAACAACGGAAGAGACGCGGAGCATCAAACTCTTGCCCCTGGGGGGCGGGCAGGTACAGCAGGAAACCGGGAACCGGCACGGCACCATATTCCCCTACGTGAAAGACATCGGGTACGATACCTACGGACAGCGGGTATATAGCATACGGGAACGGAGTAAAGACGCGGTACGAATACGACGAGTACCGGCGATGGCCGCGGCGGGTAGTCACCGAAAGCCCGGAGCAGGGGAACACGTACCAGGACATCGAGTATACCCTTGACCAGGTGGGAAACGTGAAAAGCTACGAGAACCGGAGCGCGGGCCACACAACCACCCCGCAATACCGCTACGACGGCCTGTACCAGTTGACCGGGGTGGAAGGGAGCAGTACCTCCCACCCGAACGGAGTTGGGGGCCACACCGAATACCGGGCGAAGTACCGGCAGGCTTACCGGTTCAACAAGATAGGGAACATGACGGAGAAAGCCGGGGCGGCGGAAGTAAACAACACGAGGCAGCCCGGAGCGGACCGAAATGCTTCAAAATAAAATCTAACCGTAAGGGCCGTTGCCTCAAAACAAGAAATCTAACCATCGCCATATTACTCACGGGCGGCAGTGGCACTGGTAAAGGCGAGTTGGTGGGAATCATGCCAGGACCTGAGGAAATGATTTATGAGTGCGGAACCGTTATCGCTGTGGATGCCTAAAAGGGGGAACAGGAGGGATGTTTTTAATGTCCGGAAGGGCTTGGAGTATCCATTTTGAGGCTTTATGGGGAGAGGTCGGAGTTCGACTCAACCGGAGGCGACGCCGGTGGCATTCAGGCTCAGGTCGGACTAAAGATATTATGATTTAAATTATCGGGAAGACGTGGTACTCTGGACCGACGGGACCAGAGAGCCGGTGGAAGGTTGTTTCGGACTGAGAGGAATTGTCATGCTAAAAGCGGG
>JAISOA010000132.1 GCA_031275945.1 Spirochaetaceae bacterium | reverse complement strand
TATATCGGGGATTGAAGAAGAACATGGCCCGGTTGTATATGCTGTTTTGCAGCGCGAATCTGCTGCGCTGGAGTTGGTCGTTTGCCTGACGGCCGGACAGGTGCGTCCTTTTCAGAGGGGTGGGGAAACCGGGAGCGGGAACCGGGGATTTCCTTGCGAAACCGGCCGTTTGAGCTTTTTTTCATACCATCATTTTTAGGCTGAGAGGCTGGGCGCTTATAACCATGATTAAATCAGTAGAGTTGTTTAAAAACTTCAGTTTTTAAACAACAACCGCTTAAAAACAGCAAAATGCGGAGCATTTTGCAAGACTTGTTCAATAACCAACCGGGGTATTGTACAAGTCCAGTGTTGCCCTAGGGCCCGCAAGTTGTATCCGCTTTGCAAACTCTACCGTTTCGCTGGACAGAGTTTTGTTTTTTTGATACCCTGGGAAAATGCTGGAAAGCAGGATCAGGAAAATTGTAATTGGGGGGATTTTTTCTGCGGTGGTTATCGTGCTTGGTACCACCGGTTTGGGTTTTATTCTTCTTCCCCTGGGGGCCATTACAATATTACAGGTCCCGGTAATCATCGGCGCCATACTTGAGGGACCGGTGACGGGGCTTTGTATCGGTCTGCTTTTTGGGATATTTAGCGTTATCCAGGCGGCAATAATGGGAACAAGCCCGGTGGATTTGGCCTTTCTGCAGTATCCTTGGATTGCCATTGTTCCCCGGATTCTTATTGGGCCCGCTGCATGGTTTGTCTACTCCCTCGTAAGCGGAAGGTTCTTCCGCGGCAAATCTGAAACCGGGGGGGCGTTGGAGGGAGCTGCAAAAAAAGGGGCGGGTCTGGGCCGGGAAACCGCCGCCACAATCCTGGGGGCGGTAACAGGTTCTCTGGTTAATACCGTACTTGTTCTAAGCGCCCTGGCCCTAACCCTTCCGGATATTACATGGCCTGTGGTGGCGGGCCTGGCCTCCCTTAACGGAACGGTAGAAGCGGGGTTTTCGGCAGCTATTTCCCTGGGGGTGATCCTGCCATGGAAAAACCTTTCCCGGCGAAATGGGTCAAAACTTACAGCCACTAAGGATCATGCCGGGTAAGCCGGGATAAAATAAGGGCGAGCCAGTTTCACACCCCGTCAGTTTGAAACCGGCTCTGATTTTTACATGATTTTTACATAGCTTGTTTGGTTTTACACGGCATGCACCGTACAAAAACCATAGGACTTATTTCAATAACCCGGTTGGTTATTGAAATAAGTCTAGGCAAAATGCTCTGCATTTTGCTGTTTTCAAGCGGTTGTTGTTTAAAAACTGAAGTTTTTAAACAACCCTATACTTTAGATTAGAGATACCGGATTAACGCTAACTACACCTAAATGGAAAAAATTTGAAATTCCTGTGGGTTAGGGCCCTTCATGGAGGCCGGTTTTATCTGCTTCGATAAACGGAGCCAAGCGCTGCTGTTTTTCTCCGGGGTATTTTTCATAAAAGACCCCGCCCAGGGTAAAACAAGCATAACCCCCGGCGATAATTCCCGGAATACAAATATCCCGCAGATCGAACTTTCCCAAAGCCGGAGTCCCGGGCAAAGGGGGATCCTGTTCCAGGCTTTCGGCAAGTCCCGCAATAACACCGCCGGCAAAATTATCCCCACAGCCGGTGGTGTCTCCCCGTTTTTCCGGATGTGCCGCAAGTTCCCGGCTTATCCCTTGGGAAACCGGAAGCGTTGTCTCCGCTAAGGCTTTAAATATCCCCGTTCCACCTGCGGCCACGTACAGGGGTTTTGTTCCTTCGGTAATTATCACGGCGGCGCATCCCCTTTCAATAAACCACCGGGCCGCTTCGGCTGTGGAAGCGCGGAACGAAGTTCGCCAGGCTTCGCTCCTGTCGGCAATTAACACATCGATAAACGGATACGCGTTGTCCTGTGATCCTAATTTCCATTTTTTTCCCGGCGCAGACTGTTCACTTTGGTAATCGTAGACCAAATTAACCACCGTGAGCGCATTTTTTTGTTTTGCCCTGCCAAGCAGTTCCGTTAGGTTACGGTGGATCCGCGGGGTAAGGGCCGTTCCTCCAAAAACCACAATATCCGCATGAAAAAAATCTTCTCCCAAATCCTCCGGTCCAAATTGTTCCGCCTCTCCAATCAGGTTAATAAATGTCCGTTCCCCGTGGCCGTTATCGTAGGCAGGGTCAGAAAGTACGTCTGTCCGGGGCGTAAACCCGTTGTAGCGTTTAAGCACATACTGCGCCGGACCGGCGGTATCTTTTTCCACCGCGGAGCTTTTCGGGGTCCGTGGCGAAAAACCCGCCCGGGCCAGGGCTTCTTCCACCATATCCCCGGCTGCATCGTTCCCCCGGGCGCCGTACAAGCAAACCCGGGCCGCTTTGCCCAGAACCTGGGCCGCGTGGACCATGGATACCGCCGCAGGACCCCCCAAATTACAGACCGGTTCTTCCTGGGTAATTTCTGCCAGAACCCTTTCATAGGGCAGACCGGTGAAGGCTTCAAAGTCCTTGGCAAAAACAAGCTTCCCGATGGCAAGCCCCCCATCCCCGTCTTTCTTAGAAAGCCGTGCTCGAAATTGGGGGGATCCAAAATCCGTGTGGGGATACAAATAATCCATCAGGCAGCAGCCCGTTCCGTGGATGCGTATCATTACCGGTGTATTGTAGCATTATCATTGGACTTGTTCAATAACCCGGTTGGTTATTGAACAAGTCTTGCAAAATGCTTCGCATTTTGCTGTTTTTAAGCGGTTGTTGTTTAAAAACTGAAGTTTTTAAACAACTCTATTAAACTTGTTCGACACTCCGGTTGCTTGTTTGCTCCGCAAAGCGCCGTTTACCCCGCGTCCTTGATCAGGTTTTTCATAATATAGTCCCGCCGTTCGGGGGTATTCTTTCCCATGTAAAACGAAAGGACCTGGGGCACCGCTTTAAGGGTACTTACCGATACCGGCACCAGACGCATGTCTTCTCCGATAAACTGTCCAAATTCCTTGGGGCTTATCTCCCCCAGTCCCTTAAAGCGGGTTACCTCGCTGGTGCTGCCCAGGTCCTGTACCGCCGCATCCCGCTCGTTTTCATTGTAACAGTACCGGGTTTCTTTTTTTGTCCGAACCCGGAACAGGGGGGTTTCCAGGATAAAGAGCCTGCCGCCGGTAACCAGTTCTTCAAAATACGAAAGAAAAAAAGTTAACAGAAGGTTGCGGATATGGAATCCGTCAAAATCCGCATCGGTGGCAATTACAATCCGGGCATAGCGAAGGCCTTCTATGTCGTTTTCAATTCCCAGGGCCATCATCATGTTGTAGAGCTCCTCGTTCTTGTAAATGGCCGCCTGTTTTTTGCCATACATATTTTCCACCTTTCCCCGCAGGGCAAAGATTGCCTGGGTCATCACGTCCCTGCTGGAAACCATGGAGCCCGCCGCGGAATCTCCTTCGGTAATAAAGATGGTAGAAAGTTCCCCTTCCTTGCCGTCTTCCAAGTGGTATTTACAATCCTTAAGTTTGGGAATTTTAAGGGATATTTTCTTTGCCGCTTCCCGGGCTTCTTTTTTGACCGCATTTAATTCGGTCCGCAACTTTTCGTTGGAAAGTATCTTCTGCTCAAGCTTTTTTGCGGCCTGGGGATTTTTATGAAGCCAGTCTTCGGAACCTTCCCTGACCGCTTGAACTATCCAGCTTCTAATATCGCTGTTGCCCAGCTTGTTTTTTGTTTGGCTTTCAAAGATAGGGGCTTTTATCTTTACCGCCACCGCAGCGGTAAGACCCTCCCGTATGTCTTCACTTCTAAAATCCCGTTTAAAATAGGCCTGGACTCCCTTAAAAAATCCCTCTTTAAACGCCGACAAATGGGTGCCCCCATCGCCGGTAAATTGGCCGTTTACAAAAGAAAAATACTCTTCCCCGTAGTTGTTGGTATGGGTAAAGGAGAATTCAATATGCTGGCCCCTGTGGTACCCCACGGGGTACAAAATGTCGTCTCCGGTTTCTTCGGTTAAAAGATCGTAAAGTCCGCGGGTGGATATATAAGACTGCCCATTTAGGGTAAGGGTAAGCCCCGCGTTCAGATACGCGTAGTTCTGGATGCGTTTTTCCACAAATTCCAGGTTAAAGCTATAATTTTCAAAAAGCCCGGCATCCGGAGTAAACTCCACAAAGGTTCCGTCCCGGCGGGCTGCGCTGGGCATGGTCGGGGCGCACTTTCCCTTACGCTGGGTTTTAAGGTCCCCCCGTTCAAAGATCGCTTCGGCAAATTCGCCGTTTCGGATTGACACCACCCGGAAATGGGAAGACAGGGCATTTACCGCCTTGGTTCCAACCCCGTTAAGCCCCACAGAAAACTGGAACACATCGTCGTTGTACTTGGCCCCGGTATTTATTACCGATACACATTCTACCAGCTTGCCCAATGGTATGCCCCGGCCAAAATCCCGGACTCTAACCGTATCGTCCTTGATCTGTATATCAATCTGTTTGCCGTGCCCCATGATGAACTCGTCTATGGCGTTATCGACAACTTCTTTTAGCAGTACATAGATACCGTCATTGGGGTTAGATCCATCTCCCAGGCGGCCAATATACATTCCTGTCCGCAGCCGGATATGTTCCAAAGACGAAAGGGTTTTTATTTTTGATTCATCGTACACAGCCTGGCTTTTGCCGCCGATCTGTCCTTTTTGCCGTTTAATGGTTTCTTTTGCCATAGTTCCCCCGTAATCGTACCAAGCTGTCCGGCTTATCCACAAGACAACCTGTTTACAGAATAATAGATAATTCGGATAATTCGCCGATCCTTTTATGTGCTTCGGCAATTTTGCGGTTTAACTCCGCAATATTTTTTTCGCTGTTCAGCGCCCGTTTTTTTTCGCCGTCCACCGCCCTTTCAAACCGGGCTATTTTTTTCTGTTCCCTATCAATAGCCATGGCCGTTTCTACGCGGCCTATTTCCCTGTTGTTTTCTTCCATGTCCCGATCATACTGCCGGACTTTTTCCAGGGCACGTTTTTCTTCGTCCTCAAGATACTTTTGTAAGACCGGATCGGAACCGGCTGCTTCTCCTACCTTGCCATACAGTTCCAAAAGATCCCTGTGCCGTTTCCGGGCCCGCTCTTTAAGAATCTTAATGCGCCGTTTCGGTTTTTCTTTAAACTGGAAAGATCTTCGGATTCTGTTTTTTTCCTGTTCCAGCACCTCTATGGCCGCATCCAGTTCCGCCATATTCTGCCGCTTTGCCCGGACATCCCGAAGGATGATAGAGAATTTATCCTCTTCCACTGGATCCCCGGCACTTTCCGCCGGGCCGGCGGCCTTTTCCATAATTCCGGCGTACTGTTCCCCTCCCAGATAGCGAAGCTGGTCAAGTTGTTTTTCAATCTTCTTAAGCGCCCTCCGGATCACCGCTCTTTGAATTGCCCTGCCAAACCAGAGGAAACCACTTCCCCCGCCCGGTTCCTCCAAAGCCAAAAGCCGCTGCTTAAAAGAAGCAGACCGGTCCAAAAACAGCGCCTGCTGGCGCTTGTACAAATACAGTTCCCTGGGAACCTGGTTAAAATGTGCATCCAAAACATAGCTGCCAAGCTGAATATACAGCGGCGCCGTTTCTTCTTCTCTGTCGGCCTTTTCGAGTTTTTTTATGGCTATCTCTTCATCAAGTTCCTTAATCCGCCTAAGGGATTCCTGGATCGATTCAACGGAGGCTTCCGAATCGGCTATTTCCTGCTTAAACCGGCGGTAATAATTCCCCTGTTGGCCGGGCAAGGAGCTTTCCCCAAGCCGTTCCGCCAGGGATCTGCCCACGTCTTCCAGGGTCCGGGTCTTGAATAAAAGGGTTTCCCGTCTTTTTTCATTTAACTCCCGAATGGTTCTGCGGCCTTCATCCATATATTAAAGTATATATTTTTCTTGACAATACGACCATAGGGCTTCATTATGATTCTTACGAGGAGAAACCTATGAGTTACACAACAGAAAATATCAAAAATGTCTCCATTGCCGGTCATGGGGGAACCGGTAAGACCACTCTTTTTGAACGGCTCCTTTTTGCCGGGGGAAGCATTTCCAAGCCCGAAACAGTGGAATCGGGCAAAACCGTGGGGGACTATGCCCTGGAAGAAATTGAACGGAAAATTTCAATCCATACCGCCCTAGGTCATGTGGACCGGAAGGGGAAAAAGATTAACTTTTTTGATACCCCCGGATCTTCGGACTTTACCGGAGATGTGATCCTGAGTTTTAGGGCCTGTGAATTTGCCCTGCTCTTGGTGGACGGCCGGGACGGAGTACAGATAGAAACCATTAAGCTGTGGCGTAACCTGGAAGGCCGCAAAAAACCCAGGGGGCTCTTTCTTAATAAATTGAACGACGACAGGGCCGATTTTAACAGGGTCCTGGAGGACATAAAAGAAAAACTAAAAAGAGAACCCATCTCCCTTGCCATTCCCATGGGAAAGGGCGCCTCCTATAAGGGAGTAATTGATGTGCTTAACGGCACGGCCTATCTTGTCCAAGGGGACACGGTCTTGGAAAAGGAAAGCCCCATACCGGAGGAATACAAGGAGGCCTACAAAGCGGCCAGGGAGAAACTTATAGAAGCCGCCGCCGAAGGGGACGATACGCTGATGGAAAAGTATCTGGAACGGGGGTCCCTTAACCCCGAAGAAATGCACACCGGCCTCATTGAAGCATTGGCGGAAAACAAATTTCTTCCTGTTTTTGCGGGGGCGGCGGCGGTAAATTCCGGGCTTATTCCCCTTTTAGAATTTATCTGCGATGTGGGGCCAGGTCCCCTGGGCTTTAAGGACACGATAAAAAAAGAAGACGGTACAGAAACCCCCATGGCCATTGATCCCGCCAAGCCCTTCACCGCCCTGGTTATTAAAACCGCCTATGATCAATTTTCCGGTAAACTTTCCTGGATCAAAGTTATTACCGGAAAACTTTCTGCGGATTCGGAAACCCATAATGTTTCCGAAAATAAAAAAGAACGGATAGGCAAACTGTATACCAGCCAGGGGAAGAAGCTGGAAGAGGTAAAAGAGCTAAACGCCGGCGATGTGGGAATTATTACAAAATCGGCAACCCTGCGAACCAACGATACCCTGAGCGACGGGGACCAGAACTTTAATTTTCTTCCCCTGAGGCTTCCTGAACCGGTACATTCCTTGGCGGTTAACGCCCTGGCCAAAAAAGACGAAGACAAGCTGGGCGAAGCCCTGGTCCGGGCGGCGGAAGAAGACAAGACCTTCCGGTACCAGTTTAATGCCGAAACCAAAGAAACGGTAATTTCCGGCATGGGGGAACTGCAGATCAATATTATTCTGGATAAGATCAAAACAAACCAGAAAATAGACCTGGAAACCCACATCCCAAAAGTAGCTTACCGGGAAACGATTTCCAAAAAATCCGGGGCCGAATATACCCACAAAAAACAAACCGGCGGTCATGGCCAATACGGCAAGGTGGTGCTGGAAATAAGTCCCCTTAAACGGGGAGAAAACTACCGGTTTGTCAATGGCATTTTTGGCGGGGCCATCCCCAAGAACTATATTCCGGGGGTAGAAAAGGGAGTGGTAGAAGGAATGGCCCACGGCACCATGGCCCATTATCCGGTGGTGGATGTGGAAGTAAAGATCGTGGACGGTAAGTACCATCCGGTGGATTCTTCGGAACTGTCCTTTAAACTGGCGGCCCGGAATGCTTTTAGGGAAGCGATGAAACAGGCTAATCCCACGCTACTGGAACCAATTATGCATCTGGCGGTGTTTGTGGAGGAAAAGTATCTGGGAGACGTGATGAGCGATCTTTCGGGAAAGCGGGGAAAAATTTTGGGCCAGGATTCGGTGGGAGGCATTGCGGAAATTAGCGCCGAAGTTCCCCAGGCAGAACTGCTCCGGTATTCCATAGATCTTAGGTCCATAACCAGCGGCACCGGATCTTTCAGCGTGGCCTTTGCCCATTATGCGCCTATTTCTGGCCGCATTGCGGAAGAAGTTATCAAGGCCCGGGAGTCCTTTAAGATCACCGAAACCGAGGAATGACGTTCCCTGCGAACCGGCGATCGGGTCTTGGGTCCCGGACCTCGCGGTGAATGAACGTACGTTTCTATGGCGATTTTACAGCGTTCCGCGGCGCCGCAAGGCCCTAGGAGCTTGTGGCGCGTCGCACATAAAATCGTATAAAAATTCACGAATGTGAATTTTTATACTAGAGTTGTTTAAAAACTTCAGTTTTTAAACAACAACCGCTTAAAAACAGCAAAAAGCGGAGTATTTTGCCTAGACTTGTTCAATAACCAACCGGGTTATTGAACAAATCCACTAGTGCCACAGGCTTCTAGAATAGAAGCGGGAGAAACAGAAAAAGCAGGCTGGTAATAATACCCATAAGGCCAATGGCTATGCCACCCATGGCGCCGTATACGTCTCCTAGTCCCAAGGCGGCGGCGGTTCCTATGGCATGGCCGGAGGCGCCCATGGCGACCCCTCCGGCCACGGGATCCTGCAGTTTTAGGGTTTTAATAAAAAAGGGCCCAAAGGCGGCGCTAAAGACACCGGTAATAATTACCCCCGAAATCGTTACCCCCCCAAAGCCGCCGTTTTTTGCGGAAAGTTCCAAAGCAATGGCGGTGGTAACCGATTTAGGAAGCAAGGACACAATAAGCCGGGGGTCAATAGAAAAAAGCTTGCACAGTCCAAAAGTGCTTCCCACCGAGGCCAGGGAACCGGCGATACAGCCCGAAAGGATCGGAAGTATGTTGGCTTTAAGCAAATTCCATTGCTGGTATATCCGCAGGGATAAAAGGGTGGTGGCCGGAACGATAAACAGGGTAATCATGTTCCCTCCCCGTAGGTACTGTTCCGTCGTTAGCGGGGTAATGCAAATAACAAGAATGATTAAGGCATTGGCTATTACCATGGGACTGGTTAGGGGCGACGGAAGCAGTTTGTTTACCTTAAGTCCCAGAAAATAACAGCAGATCGTGATTATAATGCCCACAACGGGTAGGGAAATAAGATACGCCATGATCAGGAACCCTTTCCGGCACGCAGAAGCCGGCATATGCGTACCGTACCATAGGTAACAAAGAAGGTAATTACCGTACTAAGTATACCAATAATGATCAACTGTACCACTACGGGCTTTAAAAGGCCGTAATTTTCCAGAACCGTTACAGCCGCGGGAAGGAAAAAGAATGCCATATTGGCGCTTAAATAACCCGCGGTTGTTCCCAAATGGCTGGGCTTAAGCAGTTTACTACCCAGCGCAGCCAGCATAAGCACAAGCCCCAAGACGCTGGCGGGCATTCCCAGGGGAAGATAGAACGACAAGATTTCCCCCAAAAAGCCAAAGCTAAGAATAATAAGTAGTTGTTTTAGTGTATTCATGATGTACTTAAGTATAATTAAAAAAAAACGGTTGTGCTATAAAAACAAACCGCTGGAGTAGACCGGAACATCCCGGAGAAGCTAACCGGGGTATTCTCCACGCCCTCCGGGGCGATTTTGAACCGGCAGGGATCGGCGCTGCCTAAAACCAGTCCGTATACCCCACCGGTTATATCTAGGACCTTAAGCTCTAACTCTGGTATTTGTTTTCGCAATTCGGCGGGGTCTTTGCTGCCACAGCCTGTCAAAACCAGCGCAAATGTCAGTAGTAGTGACACTATGTAAAATGTTTCTTTTTTCATAAGACGTGTTCAATGGACTTGTTCAATAACCCGGTTGGTTGTTGAACAAGTCTAAGCAAAATGCTCCGCATTTTGCTGTTTTAAGCGGTTGTTGTTCAAAAACTGAGGCTTCTAAACAATTCTAATCTTTAAATTTAAAAGAATGAAGTATATCATTAAAGTTTTCACTTTTAACAAAATTAGCGTTGTTGAATAGAATAGATTGTACAACAATACCATGATTCTTTTTGCAATAAAAATTTATCATTATATATCTATAGCCTTTGCCAAATTCAGATTTTGGCCTTTCTATATAGACGGTCGTTCCAAAATCCCCATTAACCTCGTTTTTTACATCATTATCATTGAGTCGATTTACATTTCCATTATTCATTTCTTCTCCAGAAATATTCAGGATGATAGGTAAAGTATACATAGAAAATGGCATTCGAATGTCTTCTCCACCGCCTTCATTTTGCTTGAATAATGAATATCTAAGTTGATAATTATTTTTTGTGTCTGAAAAAGTATAGTCAACTTTTATTTCAGGAAATTGTTGAGTACTAATTGATAGCATATGGGGATGCTGGATTAGATCAATATCAAAAGGTTGGGGGGAAAACAAACTGCCCGCAATAATAGCCGTGGCAGAAACCGTAACAAATAGTGCTAAAATACCAACAAATACTTTTTTCATTTTTTCCTCCATAGCCTATTGTAACCATTAATATTATGTAAAAGGTTGTTAAGATTTTACAATACTATTTTCTTATTTGCAAGTACTTCTTATAAAAAATGTCGCATAACAGATCCGGTAGCGTTTCGGGGCCAAAGGCCCCCTAGGGTTCCGTCTGCCTAGGCCGGCTGTATCTCCCACGGCTCACTCTACCCGCATACTATACGAATAAGGAGCCGGAAGGTATGGCCAATGGAACATGGATTTGCCCGGTTAACATGCTGTTCGCGGGACTACATGTATTATACTCGGATATACTTGACCATCTTTTTAAAAAATGATACGTTGTCCCCATGCCAGATAGTGCCGACACCCCTGTGCAGACCGGAAAAGTAATTTCTGTTGCCATCGAAGATGAAGTCAAGAACGATTACCTTACCTATGCCATGTCCGTTATTGTGTCCCGGGCTTTGCCGGATGTGCGGGACGGGCTTAAGCCCGTGCATCGGCGGCTTCTGTACTCCATGGAAGAACTGGGCTTGCGGCCCACAGCGACAACCAAGAAAAGTGCCCGCATAGTGGGCGACGCCATGGGGAAGTACCACCCCCATGGAGATTTTGCCCTATACGACGCCCTGGTCCGGATGGCCCAGGTTTTTTCCCTCCGGTATCCTTTGGTGCAGGGGCAGGGAAATTTCGGTTCCATGGACGGCGATCCCGCTGCGGCCATGCGGTATACCGAGGCCAAGCTTTCCCGGATCGGGGACGAAATGCTCGCCGATCTGGGCAAAGAAACCGTTGACTTTACTCCCAATTTCGACGAATCCCTGAACGAACCTTCGGTGCTTCCCGCCGCGATTCCGAATCTTCTGGTAAACGGTTCCAGTGGCATTGCCGTAGGAATGGCCACCAATATGGCTCCCCACAATCTGGTGGAGGTTTGCCATGCGGTCTGCGCCTATATTGACGATCCGGATATTTCCATCGATGGGCTGGCCCAGTATATTCAGGGGCCGGATTTTCCTACCGGGGGAATCATCTTTGGCAGGCAAGGTATATGGAATGCCTTTAGGACCGGCCGGGGAAAGATCCTGATCCGGGGCAGGTTTACCGTGGAGACCGGCAAGGGAGGAAAGGAACTTATCGTATTTACCGAAATTCCTTACGGAGTAAATAAGAAGATCCTTTTAGAACGGATTGGCTTTTTAGTAAAAGAACGGACCATTGACGGGATTGCCGCTTTTAACGATGAAACCGATCGGGATGGGATGAGGATCGTGATTGAGCTTAAAAAGGGAGCGATCCTTAAGGTGGTGCTGAACCAGCTTTTTTCCAACACCCCCCTTCAATCCACCTTCGGGATTATTAATCTGGCCCTGGTAAATGGCAAGCCCCAGTGCCTTAACCTTAAAGAGCTTATTCACTACTTTGTGGAACACCGGGTGGAAGTGGTAACTCGGCGGACCAGGTACGATCTGCGAAAGGCGGAAGAACGGGCCCATATTTTGGAAGGTCTGGTTATTGCTCTGGCCCATATAGACGAGGTGGTGGCAATAATAAAAGGAAGCCGGGACATCAATACGGCCAAGGAAAAACTGCAGCAGCGCTTTGGGCTTACGGAGATTCAAGCCCAGGCTATTGTGGATATGCGCCTTGGACGGCTTACAAGCCTTGAAATCGAAAAGATCCGGCAGGAACTGGCGGAACTTAAGGTACAGATTGCCTATTACAGATCCCTGCTGGAGGATCAAAAAAAGCTTCTGGGGCTTATTCAGGACGAAATCAGAGCGGTCTCTCAAAAATACGGCGATGAGCGGCGCACCGAGGTCGTTGCGGGGGAAATAGAAAACTTCAATATAGAAGATTTAATAAAAAAAGAAGAAATGATGATTACAATTAGCAACCTGGGGTACATAAAACGGGTGCCCGTTTCCAGTTACCGGAACCAGGGCAGGGGCGGCAAGGGTATGCAGGGCGCTAAGCTGGCGGACGATGATTTCGTGGAACAGATCTTTGTTGCCTCCACCCATGAATATATTATGTTCATCACCAGCGCGGGCAAGGCCTATTGGATGAAAGTCCATGAATTGCCCGAAGGAAGCCGTACCTCCAAGGGGGTACACATTAAAACCCTCCTTACAATTTTGCCCAACGAAGACATTACCGCCATTGTGTCCCTTAAGGAATTTGCCGAAAACCGGTATATTTTTATGGGAACCGCCCGGGGGGTTGTAAAAAAAGTAATGACCAGCGAGTTTGCTAACGCCCGTACCCGGGGCATCATTGCGATTAACCTTGACGAGGGGGACAGGCTTGTCAGCGCCCTGCTTACTTCCGGCGCCGACGAAGTGGTGCTTATCTCCCGGAACGGCCAAGCCCTTCGTACCGGGGAAGACCAGGTGAGGCCCATGGGCCGCAGTTCCCGGGGCGTTTCGGGGATGAAGCTTGGGGGTGGCGATGAACTGACGGGCCTGCTCCGGGTAAGTTCCGCGGAGGGATCCGCCCCGGCGGAACGGATGCTGATCCTCTCGGAATACGGTTACGGCAAACGGGTCGAATTCGGCGAATTTAGTTCCCATAGCCGGGGTACCGGCGGCCAGAAGATCTATACGGTAACGGAAAAAACCGGCGAAATAGCCGGTGCGGTAAGCGTTCTGGACAACGAAGAAATCATGTGCATCACAAGCCAGGGCAAGTCCATCAAGCTCAAAGTTTCGGGGATCAGGGTGATGGGCCGTTCAGCCCAGGGTGTCAGGATACTCTCCATCGACAAGCCCGATTTTGTGATAGGCCTCGATAAAATTGTGCAGGAGGACGAGGCTGCGGATTCTGTTATTGCGGATCCTGCCGTTACGGATTCTGCAGCGCCGGATCTTGCCGCCGCAGAGCCGTCTACAGATGAATCGTAGCGGCTCTTACAGTTCCAGTTCTTCCGCCCCCACATTCCGGATCCGTAGTGCCGTTACCGAATGGGGGCCAAAGATGCCATCCATTAGTTTCTTGTAAGATTCCATGGCGGTAATGGGGATATACGCCTGAATAGTACCGGCAAATCCGCCGCCATGGACCCGGCAGGCGCCGGGGATTGAAGCTTCGGCCCTCAGGAAGTCCCGGGTAAGCGCCAGGGCTACGGCAATACCCTGCTCTTGTACGTTTGTAATCGAATACACATTCTGTAGCAGTTCCCAGGAAGAATCCCCCGATTCATTTACCAGCCGTAAGTAGGCCGCCATAAGGGCCTGCTTTGCCGAGGGGCTCTGGGATGTTTTAAGTTTTTCCAGAATGCCGTGCATATCCACGGCCCGTTGATTTTCGTCAAAAAAATGGAATGTTCTTAGCAGGGCCCGGTCCCCAAACTGCTTTCGGATATCCGCGGCCTTAGCTTCTATTACCTCTTCATCACATTCCCGAAGGACCGTTTTACCAAAGAAAGAAGCCACCGCCGTCATTTCGGCGGGAATCGCTGCATAATCCGCGGTTAAATCGGCGTGGCTGCCCCGGGTATTAACTACGCAGAGAACATAACCGGCGGAGCCCAGGTCCACATTCACCTGTTTAACGGCAGGGTTTAAAGGATCGGCAAAATCAATGGCTATTGCTCCTCCGTAGGCGCAGGCGGCCTGGTCCATAAGACCGCAGGGTTTTCCAAAATAAATATTTTCCGCCCTTTGGCCTATTTGGGCAATTTCCAGGGCGCTACAGCGGTTCTTGTGGTATAGATTATTTATGATGCGGCCAAAAAGGACTTCGACCGCCGCAGAAGAAGAGAGCCCCGAGCCGGGTAAAACCGTAGAATGGGCATTGACGGTAAAGCCCCCCACATCCGCTCCCCGGGCAAAAAATTCCGCGGCAATACCCCGGATAAGGGCTTCGGTGGTGCCCCGTTCCAATTCCCGGGGCCTCAGGTCCGGGCCGCCGGCGCCGCGAAGGTCCACAATTACGTCGGGATAGCCCGAAGACCGGAAAAATATCCGGCCGTCGGAACGGGGGGCCGCCACCGCCGCCTGATCGAGTTGTATCGAGGCCGCCACCACCCTGCCCCGGTTATGGTCGGTATGGTTCCCCCCCAGTTCGGTCCGTCCCGCCGCGGTAAAAAGCCGCAGTTCCCCGGCAGTTTCGGGAAAAGATCCCCGGGGAAAGGCCGCTTCCGAGATAAGCTCTTCAATAAGCCTGCGGTACCGTTTCTTCCCTTCCTCCGCGCCCTCGTTTCCATAGAGCTTTTCAAATATGGTCCCCGATGAAGGATCGGCGATTTTTTGCAACAGTTCGTTACCGGTCATGGCAGTATCTATGTACCCGGTTTTGAACCGATAAGGGTAAAGCTTAGACTACACTGGTACCGCTCTCCGCTTTCCGGGTTTGTGGTTTTTTCGGAAGCATAGTATCCCACGGAACCGGTGGAAAATTCTTTGGCCTGGGCATAAACCGTGGACCATACTTTTCCGCCGGCGTCTTTTATGGAGATTTCAAGAAACTTTGGAGCCCCAGGATCCCGTTTTGCTGGTTCTGGCATATAAGCCTCCTTACAAATAACAACATAGCTGCTCTAAAACTAACGTTTTCAAACAAGTCAATCTATACCCGAATATTGACATGATTACCGGCATAAAGTAAAGTATATTCCGTGAAGAAATTCTTAGTATAAAAAGAATAACGGTACATCCGGCTAAACGTATAAAAGTGTATACTATGTGATATATATTGAGGATTGAGGATTGAGGAGCACGTATGGAATTCAAGATCCACGACATTGGCCTGGCTTCGTGGGGCCGGAAGGAACTGGACATAGCCGAACAGGAAATGCCCGGTCTTATGGCTATCCGGGAAAAATACTCAAAAGAAAAACCCCTGGCGGGAGCCCGCATTACAGGGTCCCTTCATATGACCATACAAACCGGAGTGCTTATTGAAACCCTCAGCGCCCTGGGAGCGCAGGTTAGATGGTGCAGCTGCAATATTTTCTCTACCCAGGATCACGCCGCCGCCGCAGTGGTTGTGGGCAGGGGAACCGAAGCCGCTCCGTTGGGGGTTCCCGTATTTGCCTGGAAGGGAGAAAGCCTAAGCGAGTACTGGTGGTGTACCGAACGGGCGCTGGACTTTGGCGGCGGTCTGGGGCCCAATCTAATAGTAGACGACGGCGGCGACGCCACGCTGATGATCCATAAGGGTTATGGGGCAGAAAAAGACAGCGCTGCTCTTACGGCCCCTGCGGGCGGCGAAGACGAAGAAGAACTTTACAAATGCCTTAGCGGGATTCTTGCAAAGGATGCGGGTCGCTGGACGCGGACGGTAAAAGACTGGAAGGGCGTTTCGGAAGAAACCACCACCGGGGTTCACCGGCTTTACCAGATGATGGAAGCGGGAAGCCTTCTGGTTCCGGCCATTAATGTCAACGATTCGGTAACCAAGTCCAAGTTTGACAACCTCTACGGCTGCAGGGAATCTCTGGTGGACGGCATCAAGCGGGCCACCGATGTGATGACCGCGGGAAAAGTCGCCGTGGTCTGCGGGTACGGCGATGTAGGTAAGGGTTCGGCCCAAAGCCTTCGGGGCATGGGGGCCCGGGTGGTGGTAACCGAGATAGACCCCATTTGTGCACTCCAGGCCGCCATGGCCGGTTACGAGGTAACCACGGTGGAAGATACCCTGGGCTGGGGAGACATCTATGTTACCGCCACAGGGAACCGGGATATTATTACCCTGGAACACATGAAGAAAATGAAAGATCAGGCCATTGTCTGCAATATCGGCCACTTCGACAACGAGATCCAGATGTCCGCTTTAAACAAAGAAGCGGGGGTAAAGCGGCTTACTATTAAGCCCCAGGTGGATAAATATATTTTCCCCGATGGGCATGCAGTTTTTATCTTGGCCGAGGGGCGGCTTGTAAATCTGGGATGCGCCACGGGCCACCCGAGCTTTGTCATGTCAAATTCCTTTGCAAATCAGACCCTGGCTCAGATTGATCTGTGGAAAAACCGGGATGTCTACAAAGCTGAAGTATACCGGCTGCCGAAAAAACTTGACGAAGAGGTGGCCCGGATGCACCTGTCTAAGATTGGGGTTAAACTTACGGCGCTTAAGCCGGAACAGGCCGCATATATCGGGGTACCGGTGGAAGGTCCCTTTAAGGCGGACCATTACCGATATTGAACCTTAGGCGGTGGAGGCAAACGCCTAATTTGAGGGCGGCTTATGGGGAAGATTGTGCGGTTTAAGCCAGACCGCATCCGGCCTTTGCCGGGACGCATACCAAAAAATCCCTCTGTTTTTATTCGTGCCGAAGGGGTTTAATACCCAAGAGCCCGCTTGCGCGGGGAGCTTCAGGGCGGGGTTGTTGATTCGCCGTAGTATATACAATTCCGCATTTCCGGTGATAAAGTGGAAGCACTTTTTACGAGGAGGTATGTATGACCGGTTTTCCCCTTGTTATTGTGTTTATCATCGCGATTATCGTGATGATTTTGGCTATTTCGAAATTAAGGATACACCCCTTCCTGTCGATTATGGCGGTATCTTTGATCTTCGGCCTGGTGGCGGGGATTCCCCTGATCAACGTTACCAGGGATGGAATAAGCACTCAGGGAATTG
This sequence comes from Spirochaetaceae bacterium, assembly GCA_031275945.1. GTDB lineage: Bacteria > Spirochaetota > Spirochaetia > Treponematales > Breznakiellaceae > JAISLT01. The sequence continues at coordinate 4,154 of JAISOA010000132.1, read as the reverse complement.
CCAATATAATTGGCGCAGGTTTTTCCGGAACCTTTACCAGCATCGGTATTGTCATTATTCTGGGGGCCTTAATCGGTACGGTTTTGGAGCTTACCGGAGCGGCGTTTAAGCTTGCCGATATGGTAATAAAACTGGTTGGGCCTAAGCATCCGGTACTGGCAATACAGCTTATGGGGTGGGTGGTTTCAATTCCCGTGTTCTGCGATTCGGGATTTGTTATTCTTGATCCGATCCGCAAGGCCCTGGTCAAAAAAACCCGGATAAGCAGTGTGGCGATGACCGTGGCTCTTTCCACAGGCCTCTACGCTTCCCATGTGTTTATTCCGCCTACCCCGGGCCCCATTGCGGCGGCCAATACCCTGTACGAAGGGGCAGGTCAGCCGGTTAATCTACTGCTGGTAATGGGTTTTGGCCTTCTGGTTTCCATTCCCGCGATTATTGGTTCGCTTATTTTTGCAGGAGCAATCGGCAAAAATGTCAAATCCAAAGAAGATATTGACATTAACGGCGCTACCAAAACCTATGAAGAAATTGTGGCGGGCTACGGTAAACTGCCCGGCGGGTTTATTTCGCTGGCGCCCATTATTGTTCCCATCATTCTCATGGCGTTGGGGTCCATCGCTTCCATGGCCCACTGGACAGGTTTTACCTTCCAGCTTTTCAGCTTCCTGGGAACTCCTATCATCGCCCTGGCGGCGGGCGTGCTTTTTGCGGTATGGCAGATAGCCCAGGTTGGCAAGCTGGGCAAGTTTTACGAGATTACCAACGAAACCCTTAAAATTGTAGGGCCGATTCTCTTTATCACCGCCGCCGGAGGTGTATTGGGAAGGGTTATTTCTTCCACCGATATTGTAAACTTTATCAAAAACAATGCGGGTACCCTGGCTACGGTGGGTGTTTTCTTTCCCTTCTTGCTTTCGGCTATACTCAAAACCGCTCAAGGTTCTTCTACCGTCGCCCTTACTACGACAGCCGGCATTGTGGCGCCGCTGCTTGGCGTCCTGGGTTTTGAATCGCCTGCCAGAATTGCCCTGGCGGTTATGGCGATTGGCGCCGGCGCCATGACGGTTTCCCATGCCAACGACTCCTACTTCTGGGTAGTAACAAATTTTGGCACCATGAGTCCCGAGCAGGGGTACAAAACACAAACCCTTGGAACCCTTATTGAAGGTGTCTGTGGTATGGCCGGGGTTTTTATCCTTTCCCTGTTTGTCCATTGACATCCATAGAAACAGGAAAATTTCCATAATGCGCGGGAAGAAGTGCAATGAATAGGACGCTGAAAAAATTTATCCTAATCCCCGATTCTTTTAAGGGATCCATGAGTTCCTTAGAAGTCTGCGCAGTCATGGAACGTGTAATCTGCCGGCGCTGCCCCGGCGCGGAAATTATCTCTATACCGGTGGCGGACGGCGGCGAGGGAAGTGTGGATGCGTTTCTCGCCGCCTGCGGGGGAGAAAAAATAACCGTTCCCGTGAAGGGCCCCTATATGGAGGATATAGGGGCCTTTTACGGAATTATCGACGGAGGCGCCACGGCGGTGATTGAAATGGCCGCCGCCGCCGGACTTCCCTTGGTTGGAGAGGCCCTTAATCCGGCCAAAACCACCACCTACGGGGTGGGTCAGCTTATGGCCGCCGCCGCCCGCCGGGGATGCAAAAAAATCATCATGGGTTTGGGGGGCAGCGCCACCAACGATTTTGGGGCAGGCGCCGCGGCCGCCTGCGGGATCCGCTTTCTTGACGGCGCGGGGAAAGACTTTGTCCCGGTGGGCGAGACCCTTTCCCGTATTGCCCGCATAGATCCGGCGGGGCTTTTGCCGGAACTTGCCGGGGCGGAAATTATTACCATGTGCGACATAGACAACCCCCTGTACGGCATCAACGGGGCGGCCCATGTTTTCGGCCCCCAAAAGGGCGCCGGTCCGGCGATGGTGGAATTTCTTGACGGCCAGCTTTGCGCGGTGTCGGAAACGGTAAAGCGGGAACTGGGGGTGGATGTTTCCCTTCAACCCGGCGCCGGAGCGGCGGGCGGCATGGGCGGCGGCATGGCGGCCTTTTTCGGTTCCCGGCTCCAAATGGGCATAGAGGCGGTTCTTGATACGGTGCATTTCGACAGCCTCCTTTCCGGTACAGGCCTGGTATTTACCGGCGAGGGCAAAATCGACGCCCAAAGCCTGCGGGGCAAGGTGGTTATCGGCGTTGCCAGGCGGGCCAAAAAACAGGGTGTTCCGGTATTGGCCATAGTGGGCGAAATAGGGGACCCCATCGAAGAGGCCTACAGCCAAGGGGTATCGGGGATCTTTAGTATTATCCGGACGGCAAGGCCCTTTAAAGAAATAAAGGATCGCAGCACAGAGAGCCTGGAGCTTACCATGGATAACCTTTTCCGCGTTATACATACCCTGTCTTCGCCTGAGCGGTAACCATGGCGGCAAAACCCCGGTTCTATCCGTGACGTTTCGCATGAAAATCCGGCCAAAACTATCTTAACGTTTCTTTACAAAAGAGCTATACTGTGGCAGCCTTGCTGCCCCTTGGTCTAGGGAAATGGATGTGCAGCAAGGGTCTTCCCCATTCAGCGGTGGGGTTCTTTGATTAGTTAAGGAGGATTTTATGAATAAACTTTTTAAGCTTCAAGAACGGGGAACCACCGTTCAACGGGAATTTGTAGCGGGGCTTACCACATTTCTTACCATGGCGTATATTCTGGCGGTTAATCCGGAAATGCTTGGCTCCGTGGGCATGGATGCCGGCGGGGTTTTTACCGCCACTGCCCTGGCTTCGGCGATTGCTACCCTGATTATGGCCTTTGCGGCAAACCTGCCCATAGCCCTGGCCCCCGGTATGGGCCTTAATGCCTTTTTTGCCTTTTCTGTGGTTAAAGCCATGGGCTATTCGTGGAAGATAGCCTTAACCGCGGTTTTTCTTGAGGGCATTCTCTTTATCATTTTATCCCTGATAAATGTCCGGGAGCTTATTATTAAGGCAATCCCTGCGAACCTAAAACGAGCGGTGGCTGTGGGCATAGGGCTTTTTATCACCCTGATTGGTTTTTCCAACGCCGGGATTGTGGTAAATAACGACGGTACCATTGTGGAGCTTGGGAACCTTTCTACCGGGGCTCCGCTTCTTGCCCTTATCGGCCTTATAATTACTATTGTACTCTATGCCAACCGGGTTCCCGGCTCTATCATTATCGGGATATTTGCTACGGCTCTTATTGGCATTCCCCTGGGGGTTACCACCGTCACGGCGGGCTTTTCTCCCATTAGCGCTCCCGCGGCACCCATTCTGGCCGAATTCGATTTTTCCAAGATTCTATCCGTAGACTTCCTAATTGTATTTTTTACCTTTCTTTTTGTGGATATTTTTGATACCGTGGGAACCCTGGTAGGAGTTGCCGCCCAGGCGGGGCTTATCAACAAAGATGGAGAAATTCCCCGGGTAAAGCAGGCCCTGCTGGCCGATGCCATCGGTACAGTAGCCGGTGCGGCCCTAGGAACCTCCACCGTTACCAGTTATGTGGAAAGTACCGCCGGAGTGGCCCAAGGTGGCCGTACCGGCCTTGCGTCGGTAATAACGGGGATTCTCTTTTTGCTGGCCCTGTTCTTTTCTCCCCTGTTTTTGCTGATACCCAACGCCGCGACCGCTCCGGCCCTGATCATCGTGGGCTTTTTTATGATGCGGTCGGTTACGGAAATTGATTTTCAGGATCCTACCGAGGGGATCCCCGCGTTTCTTACCATCGTGATGATGCCCTTTGCATATAGCATTGCCGACGGCATTATGTACGGACTCCTTTCCTTTGTGATCCTTAAAACCTTAACATTGAAATTTAAGGATATTTCCCTTGTAAGCTGGATCTTATTTGTGGTCTTTATACTGCGGTTCTTTACTAAAATGAGGGGATGATCCAGGGCCGAATCGGACGGCCGACCTGCTGCTTAGGAGGCAGCCGCTCTATCCACTGAGCTACTGGACCGCAAGAAGGGGCTGACCGGAAAGCCAGTTGCTTTCCGGACAGGTCCTTTGTTTTCTTTAGATAGTAGAGTTGTTTAAAAACTTCAGTTTTTAAACAACAACCGCTTAAAAACAGCAAAATGCGGAGCATTTTGCCTAGACTTGTTCAATAACCAACCGGGTTATTGAACA
>JAISOA010000118.1 GCA_031275945.1 Spirochaetaceae bacterium | reverse complement strand
TGTTGATGAAAAAAGGCAGCATCTCCCCCGCGCAAGCGGGTTCTTTAGGCCCTGTAAAAGCCGCTGTTCCGAATAAGGCATCAGGCCGGACCCCAAGGAATTTCCTCACCGTACCGGTGTACTTTCATTTAGAGTATCCCGGATAGAGAGTAAACGCATTTGCCCCGGAACTTTCCGTCAATCATTGACAGGGCATCAAAAAAAATATATATAATTATGGTAATGGATCAAGATAATATGTTTCAAGGGGAGATGGATCCTGAAATTGCTGCCTTGCTTGGGGCTGATACAAAATCGTCTGCCCCGGCGGGGCCGCCGCCGCCTGATTATTCCAAGCTTTTCGATGAACCCATCGAAGACTTTGAAACCATAGAAGAATCGGAGCTAAATCTCAATTCCGGCGGTTTCCCCGAAGTAACCAAGCGTTTTTCGGATACCCCCCATAGGGCATTCGATGATCCTCAGTACTATAAGCAGGCCCTTTCGGGAGAGGGGGATATTGCCCAGAGGGTACATACGATACTGCAAAAATATATCAATACCAAGGACCCCAAGGACCGGAGTGTCTACCGGCAGCAGATAATAACCGCCTTTTGGGATTTTCTTGCCAATGTGGCCCGTAAAACCCCGGGGAAATTGCCGGATTCAAAGAAATATTTACTCCGTTTTGGTATTTTACATCCCTCTTTCCTCGATCCCGGAGGAAAGGCCTTTTTTTCCAAGCTGGTGGTAGACAACGAGCTTGCCCAGCCAATTTATTATCTGGACGAATGGTTTAGGGCGGTGGGGACCGGGGTGATTAGAAATTCTTCCACCGATGAGGTTCGGATTGCCAAAAACAATACCCAGATCCGTATGCAGCAGCTCTTGGAAAAGGCCGAAGGCAAGCGGGAAGGCGCCAAGGGCCTGCTTAAGGCAAAGGATGAGGAACGGCTGAATCTGGAGCGGGCCCTCCTGGACCGGGTACAGCTTGTTATGGAGCATTTTCCCCTGGATGAAGTCCCGGAGGTCCATGCCTGTTACAGCGATAGCCAAAAGCGCGTTATTGGGGAGATACAGGAAATACTAAAGAACCTTACCAAATCGGATCGCGAGCTGGAGCTTTTCTTAAAGGACTTTTATCAGGCCGATACGGATGTCCGTACCCTGATGGATAAGGTTGAAGAGGATGGGGGCGGGGTCTCCGTGGATATCCGGGCGGTGGATACGGAATTTGATACCGTCCGGCAGATGGCCAAGCTGACCATAGGCCGGCAGGGGAACCATTTCCCCATTATGACCAAGGAATATTTCCACTGTACCCCCAACGAGGTGGCCTTTCGGGAAAATGTTATTTCCCAGCTTACCTGGGTAGAAAGCATCGACCCGGAGGCCTTCTGCAGATCCTATAAAAACCGGCAAAACCGCATTGTTCCCTATGTGGTACTCATTCCCAGTTACGGCGATTTGGGGATCTGCTGGGAACCCTTTGACCGGTTTAACCGGGCAACCAGCCGCGGCCGTATCGCCCTGCCCATGTATCCCAAGAGCCTTGCCCTTGCGGTATTAGCGGCGGTGGCGGATCTCCGCTGGCAGGTCGCCAAGGAGAAGGCCTCCTACTATTGGATGGAAGAGGGGCTTACGGGCAATTACTATCAGTGGTTTACGTCGCGGAAGTTGAAGGGGGACGTAAAGGAATACTTTATCCAGGACTACATTGTCTGGATGACCAAAGAAAGCGATGCCATTCAGAAACTCGACAAGGAAGTACGGGGTATTTTTTGGCGCTACGTTCCCTTTTCCAAGGAAGTTAAGGAAAAGCTCAAAGATCGCAGCTATACGTATCAGGATCTGTACCAGCGGGATATAAACCGCTCCCTTTCCGATGGGTATTGAGGGATAAACGGTTATCCGCCCCTTTTACCCGGCGGGTTTCGCCGGCCAAAAATAGGATCAAAATATTTTTCCACCGGTATTTTCTTTAGCAGTTGTTTAAGCAGCGCCCGGTAAATCACAAAAGAAAGGGCAATGGCGCCGATAAAAACAAAGAAAAAACCCCAGGTAAAGGCCTCTTCCGGCAAGAGGGAACTTAAAAAACGGGTATAGAGCAGGAAAAGCACAAAAAAACTGATTATCGTTACCAGAATATTAAAGATAGTTGCCCCCAAAATGAATAGGAGCGTGTTAGTTTTTTTGCTCATCAAGAACCTCCTGGGTTTGTTTTGGAGAGATCATGATGGTAAAGAGCAGTATGATGCCGCAGATTACCACGCTGGCGTCGGCAATATTGAATGTGGGCCACCGGGAAAGCCCCAGTAAACCGTAGAATTTTATGCTGATATAATCTACTACCCCGCCGGGCCGGAATATCCGGTCAATAATATTACCCATGCCGCCGCCGATGATCCCCGCCACCGCCCAGCGCTGAAGCCGGGAAAAATCGGCGGACTTGAAATAATACCACACCAAAAAAAACAGCACCACCAGGGGCAGGATGATGAATAAGGCGGGCTGCAGATATTCGGGCAGGTTCTCCCCCAGGCTAAAAGCAACGGCCTTATTGCGGACATGGATGATCCATAAGAAATCGTTGTCGAACACGTCCGAAATAAAAACCCCCTCCCCGGGCCAGTTCTTTACAATAAAGGCCTTTACCATCTGATCCAGCAGAATTAAAAAGCCGGTCAGCAGGAAGGGCAGCATTTTTTCTCTATTAATTTTCATCTTTATACTCCGTAAATTTATAAACCGGTAGGAATATCAATAAATTCAACCGCCATATTCAGTTGGGCGGCGCAGCGTTCCATAACCCGGCGGACGCCCCATACCTCGGTGGAATAATGCCCCCCGGCGATCATGTTCAGATGTCCCTCCAGGGCCTGGTGATACACCGCATGGGACGATTCCCCGGTAACATAAAGCTCGATGCCCTCGTCTATCGCCTGGAGCGCCTCTTCCGCGGCGCCGCCGGAAACTACCGCGCAGGTACGGCTTTCCCTTTCTCCAAAGGGGTAGACCCCCAGGGGCGGCCGGTCCGCAAAGGCGATCCGCTTAACCGCCTCTTCGACGGTTAAGGGCTTGGCGAGATTTCCTTTATAGCCTATTTTCCGGCCCCGGTACAGCCCAAACGGTTCCGGGTCCTGAATCCCCAGCAGATCCGCCAGGCCCGCATTGTTTCCCAACTCGGGATCTTGATCCAGGGGCAGGTGTACCGCATAGAGCGCCATATTATGATCCAGCAGAAATTGGATCCTCTGCCGGTGGTTTCCGGCCAGCCGGAGGGGCTCTCCCCAAAAAAGTCCGTGATGCACAAAAAGCAGCCCCGCCCCGGCGGCTGCGGCCCGCTGGAAGGTTTCCATGGCGGCGTCCACCGCAAAGGCGATCTTTGTTAAAGCCCCCCCATCATTATCCACCTGTAAGCCGTTCAGGGAAGGATCCAGGGAACTAAAGCCCTCAATATCCAGGAAACTTCTGAAAAACCTATCCAGTTTGCGGGTAGTCATAGGCCCAGTATATACCCGGTGTCTGTTGAATTCCAGGCCCCATTGGCCTCTACATGGAGTTCTCCGCCAAGCCGGGTCCGGGGGGGCGCTATGATCCGCCGGGAAGGCTCCACCCGGGGCTCCCCGCCGGCGGGGGCCGGTTTTAGCAGGAGGGCGGCAAAATTCGCCATAAGCGAAGCGGTCCCCGGGATAAATTCCCCCTCCTGCCATACCGGTTCCCCCTGGCCGTGGAAGAAAACCCGCAGAAAGGGGTATTTTTCGGGACCGTCGGAATAATCCAGCGGCCCGGCGCCGGGGACGGCTACAAGCAGGGCCGGCGCCAGGGCTCTCTGCAAAGTGCCAAGGATGGTCCCATACCGTCCGTCCCGGCGCCGGGGATTGAGGACCTGGCTGGAAAGGATAAACAGGACGGGAATTACCGGCCGGGGAAGGTCCGCCATGCCGGCAATTTTTTGGGATCCCAGACCGGCGATTCGGTTGCTAAGGTCGGTCCGGAGGAGCCGGAACCAGTTAGACCCCTCAACCACCGGGCTTGTTTTTCGGGGCGCCCGCTCTAAGGCCGACAGGAGCGGCCCTTCCACCGCGATAATGCCCCTTACCGCGGGGTTGTTTTTCGCAAAGTCCGGGGAACCGGAAAGCGCGGTCAAAGCGGCGCCCGCGGCCCCATAGCCGCTTAGAAAGATGCACTCCAAATCCGTGCCGGAAAGCAGCAAATCCCGGACCGCCCCGTTTTTTCTGATCGAGGAAAGCAGAAATTCGATGTCCCTTCCCCGTTCTTCCTCCAGAACGCGGCCTATGGCATTAGCCGCCGCGGATCGGCTGCCCCTGGCCATGGCCCGCAGGAGCCGGAAATTTTTTACCGGGGAGATACCCCGCCTCTTCCCGGCCCCATCCACCGCCGGGGAGTCAAAGCCCCGGCGGGAATAGGTCATCACCGTAAAGCCCCGTTCAGCCAGGGTCCTGCATAATCCATCTACCAGCGTAACCGAACCCGCCACCGGCGGGCTTAGGATCATAAGCGGCCGGCGTCCTGCCGCCGGAAGCAGCGGCCCGCCCGTATCCGCCGGTTTATATACCCGCAGGAAAAATTCGCCTTCCCGCGCTTCATCCTGAATAAGACCGGTGCTAATTCCCCGGGAGTTTAAGATTATGTCCGGAGAAGGGGAAAAATAAAGGGCCGTAGCGCTTACCACAAGAAGCAGACCCAGGGCTATGCCGGTAAATACCCGCCGCTGCTCATAAAATTCATCGGTCTTCAGGCCCCGGATCATAGAAATAAGGGATGGGGCATTGATGCCATTTATGATAATTCCGTATAATAAAAGGGGAACACATTCAGGCCGGAAGCCATAAGCGGCAAACATGCCGGTACAAATACCCAGCGCCAGAAGGGGAAGCCATGCCAGACCGTCTATGGCCTGTAAGTTTTTTATAAAGGGCCGGATTAGGGGCAGGAAGAGAAAAAAGGTAATAAGCAGTTCCTGAATTTTTAGTTCCCACATGCTATGCCGCTCCGTTGATAATCTTGAGTATACTTCAGGGTGGTAATAAACCACAAGATTTACCGGGTAGAATTTATTTCCGGTAAAGTCCCTTGCGTGGATCATGTATAATGCTATAAAATGATTTATATTTATAAATTGTTATGCAATTTGTTTAAAAAGGAAGATGTTATGGCTGCCGCGCAGGAATTAGTGGTTGACGAAGGAAAAGTAAAGAAAGCGGTTCAATCAGGTATACCGTTGACAATAACGACTTTTACCCTTCCCCATGAAATAGAAATGTATATTGAACAGGTAATCTCTATATTTCTTAAACAGGTGGATCAGGACCAGTTAAAGGATTATATCGTTTATTGTGTCCAGGAATTAGCGGTAAACGCCAAAAAGGCGAATACCAAGCGGGTCTATTTTATCGAAAGGGGGCTGGATCTCGATAATCCCGATGATTATAAAGCCGGAATGGCGACTTTTAAGCAGGACACCTTAACTGATATTGTCCATTATCTTCAGCTTCAAAAAGAAAAGGGCCTGTATATCAAACTTGTTCTGCAAATTAAGAAAAATATCATCCATATTGAGGTTCGGAATAATGTTATTATCACCAAAACCGAGCTGATCCGTATTCATGATAAATTGGCCCGTTCCCGGCAGTATGATAATCTGGAAGACGCCCTGGCCCAAGTATTGGACGATTCCGAGGGCGCCGGTCTTGGCCTGGTTATTCTGGTCCTTATGCTTAAAAAAATCGGCCTTGATGAAGATTGTTTTGATATTCTGGGAACCGAAAAAGAGACCATAGCCCGGATCGTTATTCCCCTGGACCAAACCAGGGTGGAAAAATTGTCTGCCCTGGCGGTAACTATTGTCAATAGCGTGAATTCCCTGCCGCAGTTTCCGGAAAACATCCTTTTGGTGCAAAAGCTCATCGGCGATCCCAAGGCAGAAATGGCCGATATTGCCCGTCAAATATCCATGGACCCGGCTATGACGGCGGATTTGTTAAAAATCGTCAATTCCGCCCAGTATATGCTTGCCAAAAAGGTAGACAGTATTGCGGAAGCGGTTAAAATGGTCGGCATCCGGGGTATCAGGAACCTTCTCTATTCTTATGGAACCCAGAAGGTCCTGGGAGAGGATAGCGTCGATAAAAAAGCCCTCTGGGACCATTCGTATAAAACGGCCTTTTATGCCTATAATCTGGTTAAGAATTTTCGGAAGGATAATAATCTTCTGGACGATGTATATGTGGGCGGTATCCTGCATGATATGGGAAAAATCATCTTTTCCAACGTTCACCCCGATTTAATGGGGAAGATAAGGGAATTTTGTAACGAAAAGGCCCTTCCCCCGTCCACCTTCGAGGATATGGCCGCCGGCATGAACCATGCGGAAATAGGCGCTTTAATCGCGGAAAAGTGGAATTTCCCCGAAAGCTTAGTTTGCGCCATCCGGTACCACCATGATCCTTCCGCGGCGCCGCCGGAAAATAAAACCCTGGTAGAAACGGTGTATCTGGCCAATATGTTCTGCGAATACGAAAACAAAAATGTTACGTTTGATCAGATTGAATCTTCCATATTGGCGGCCTTTGGTATTACTTCCAAGAAACAGGTTGACAGCCTCCTTGAACGCTTCGCCGAGGGCTTTAAACGGGAAAATCAGCGGGATGTGCGGTCCTGAACCGGACAGAAGACCGCTATGGGCATTTACTCCGTCCTAAGGGGAACCCAGCCGGGCCTCGGCAAGGGCGGCTTCGGCTTCCAGGTTCATGGACCGGAAGATAGCCGCCGAACGGCGGTAGGCGTTTTCCGCGGCCCCGTCCCCCTTT
>JAISOA010000027.1 GCA_031275945.1 Spirochaetaceae bacterium | reverse complement strand
TGGCAAAACTTTCGACCAGGGCCTCATGATCCGCGTACCCGGTCATAAGAACCTGACCGCCGGCGCTTTGGGCAATTACCGGAATAAGGGGCCGGGGGCTTCCGGCTTCTCCCTCAAGCTTTTTCCAGTTAAGGGAACGAATAAACGCGCTGTCCAGGGGCACCGCGCCGGTATACAGGGCCATGCCAAGCTGGACATCGCAGCCCAGGGCTCCCAGGGCCTCCAACTCGGCCAGGGAAGCAACGCCCCCGGCCGCGGTAAGCCGGCAGTTTTCTCCTGCGGCCTTTCTAAGCTGGTGTACCGGCTCCAGGTCTATGCCCGTCATAGTCCCTTCCCTATCCACACAGGTAAAAAGCAGCTCCGCGGCATAGGCTGCCGCCTCCGCCGCGGTTTCGGCCAGGGGAAGCCCCGTGGAGGTTTTCCAGCCGTCCACGACGATTTCATAGAGACCCCCTTCCGCTTCGCCGGGCACTTTCTTTGCATCCACGGCGATGATGATCCGTTCCCGGCCTATTTGTTTTTCCAGGGCCCTAAGAAATTCCCTGTTAAGGCCGAATTCCGCAGTTCCCGCGGAGGAGGAGCGCCGGAATGCCCGGGAGCCGATGATCACCTTTTGCGCCCCAAGGCTTAGCAATTCCCGGGCGGCCCCGGGTGTTTTAATGCCGCCGCCTATCCTGCACTCGGCCTTGCGAAGCAGGGGTTTTATCATTTCGATATTATTCCCCCTTCCCATGGCGGCGTCCAAATCTATTACCGCCACTTCGCCGTACCGGTCAAATTCTTCCGCCAGTCCTTCGGCATTATCCCGCTCCAAAACAAGCTGGGACCCCTGCTTAAGCTGGACCACCCTTCCGCCCTGGATGTCTATTGACGCTATAACCATACCGGTATGCTCCTTACCATCTAACGCACACTCCCTTTGACTGGGCGTATTTTTTTATTTTTTCCACGGTGGTCCTGCCGTAGTGGAGCATGGAAGCCACCAGGGCGGCGTCGGCGTTTCCCCAGTTTTCCCCGGTTCCGGGGGGAAGAAGTACGCCTGCTATCTGATCAAGATTTCCCGCGCCCCCAGAAGCAATTACCGGCGCCGGTACCGCTTCGAGGATCCTTCTGGTTAGTTCCAGATCATAGCCCGCCCCGGTACCGTCGGCGTCTATGGAATTGAGGAGGATCTCCCCCGCACCAAGTTCCACCGCCCGAACCGCCCATTCCACCGCGTCAAGCCCCGTATCGGTTCTGCCGCCGTGGGAATACGCATGCCAGCTCGGCGGCTCCCCCGGAGAACCCGCCCGGGCGGCGTCTATGGAAAGCACCACGCATTGACTGCCGTAGGCCCGGGCCATTTCCGAAAGCAGTCCGGGCCTTTTCAACGCGGCGGTACAGACGGAAACTTTATCGGCCCCGGCGTTCATGGCGTCCCGCATATCTTCCACGGTCCGTATGCCGCCCCCCACGCAGAGGGGGATAAACACCTCCGCGGCAACCTGCTTTACCACTTCCAGAAGGGTGGCCCGGCTTTTATAGGAAGCGCCGATGTCAAGAAAAGTAAGCTCGTCGGCCCCCTGATCGTTGTAGCGCCGGGCCAGTTCCACCGGATCCCCCGCGTCCTGTATGGCCTTGAATTTTACTCCCTTTACTACCCGGCCTTCGTCCACATCCAGACAGGGGATGATGCGTTTAGCCTGCACAGTTACTTCCTTAATTCCCCGGCCCAGTTTTCCAGCAGCCGCAGTCCCGCGGCACCGGATTTTTCCGGATGAAACTGTACCGCCGCCATGTTACCCCGTTCCAGGGCGGAACAGTACCGGACATAGTATTCTGTTTCCGCAGCGCTTACCGTATCGTCCAGGGGCGCGTAGTAGGAATGAATATAGTAAAAAAACGAGTTGGCCGGCAGACCCCGGAAAAGCCGGGAACCCTGCCGGGGGACGGTTTGGTTCCAGCCGATTTGGGGGATCTTACGGCCCGGAAAGCGCCGTATAATTCCCGGGATAATTCCCAGGCCCTTAACGGTGCCGGCAACAACACCGCCGGCAGCACGTTCACCGGCATAGCCCGCCTCTTCGGAATATTCAAACAAAAGCTGCAGACCGATACAGATTCCCAGGAAGGGCCTGTCCGCGGCAATCCATTCTCTTAGGGCTTCGGCATAGCCGGATTTTTCCAGGGTCTCCATGGCGGTGGCAAAATGACCGTCTCCGGGAAAGATGATCCGGTCAAAGGGGGAGCCGCCGCCTCCGGCGGGCCGCAGTTCTTCCGGACCTGCGGCAAAGCGGGCCGGAAGACCCAGCCGGGCCAGGGCGTTCATTACCGACCCGAGGTTTCCCGCTCCGTAATTGATGACACCGGTAAGGCCCCCCATTAGGCCACCACTCCCGGCACGGAAGATTCCCCAAGGATCCCCTTGGTGGAGGGGATCGCACCGGCCCCCCGGGGATCTATTTCGCAGGCCTGCCGCAATGCCCGGGCCGCCGCTTTAAAGAGGGCTTCTATTTTGTGGTGATCGCTGCGGCCCCGGAGTATATCCAGGTGAAGGGCGCAGCCGCAGGCGCCGGTAAAGCCATGCCAGAAATCTTCTACCGTATCGGTCTGGAAAGCGCCGGTAAAATGTCCCTCCGGGGAATTACCGGCAAGCGGGGAAATCGCGGCTTCCGCCAGCAGGGGAACGCCGGAAAGGTCCCCGTTAAAAACAAGAAAGGCCCGCCCAGAAATGTCCACCGCGGCCCGGGCAAGGGTTTCGTCCATGGGATAGAGGCAGCTTCCAACCCGGCGGATACCTCGCTTGTCCCCCAGGGCCCGGCAAAAGCACTGCCCCAGGACAATGCCGGTATCTTCTACCAGATGGTGCTGATCAACCTCCAGATCCCCCCGGGCGTTTATGTCCAGATCAAAGAGGCCGTGCCGGGCAAAGGTGGTAAGCATGTGGGTCATAAAGCCGATGGGATAATCCCCGGTTATCGATCCCCTTCCATCCAGGTTAAGGTACAGGGTAATATCCGTTTCTTTTGTTTTCCGGTGCAATTCTGTTGTTCGCTCAATGCTCATGTGTATGTTCCGTTACCGTATTTACGGTACAACCTTGCGAAGATCGTATTCCACAATATCTTCCGCGCCAAGTTTTTTTAGCCGGGGAATAAGGCCGGGAATATCGCTCTTTTTTACGGCAATTTTAACCGCATAGCCTTTTTCTCCGTAGAGGGGAGAAACCGTGGGGCTTCGCATCGCGGGAAGGGACGCGACAATTTCTTCAAACCCCTGTTTGGGAAAATTCATTTCCAGCATTACCCGTTCCCTGCCGTCCAGAACCGCTTTAAAAAGCATGGACAGTTCTTCAATACGATCCCGTTTTTCCCCGGAGACCAGAGCCGCCTTGGAAGCCACAAAGCGGGTGGAAGATTCTAGGATCGTCGCCACAATGCGCAGGCCGTTATCCTGCAGGGTCCGGCCGGTGGAAGTATTGTCGATGATCATATCCGCATCGTCCGGGGGAAAGACCTCCGTAGCCCCGTAGGTCCGGAGGATCCGGTAATCATAGCCCTGGGTTTTAAGCCACGCACCGGCCAGATTGACATACTCAGTGGCCACCACCAGTTTTTTTCGCCTTAGGGCCCCCTCGTCCAGTTCCGCGGGTACCGCGGCCACAATCCTGACCCGGTCAAAGCCCAGATCCAGTACTTCTTTTACATCCGCGGCGCTTTCCAGTATCCAGTCGATACCGGTAAAGCCTGCGTCGTGGCTGCCCAATTCCAGTAATTCCCCCACATTCTGGGGCTTCATAATTTTTGCATCCAGCCATTCCGCGGCCACCCGGGGCCTGTAGGTCCGGTCCGCCATAGCCAAGGGAAATCCCGACTCGGCAAAAAGACGGGAAATATTTTCAAATATCCGGCCCTTGGGAATTAAAACGCGCAGGTGTTCCATAATACGCTGTATACTATATCACAGGCTGCGATCTTTGGGTAGAAGTTCAAAAAAGGTTTCCGCCTCTAATCCCGTAAGTTTCCGGAACCGTTCCCGCAGAGCCCGGCTGCGCATGGCAAAGATCTCAGGATTTTTTGCAAGAAAATCCAGGACCCCGTCGGTATAGGAACCGGTATGTTCGCCCCGGGCGGCGGAGCGGAGCTTGTGGTACCCCACATACCAGGGCCGGATATATTCCCGAAAATACCGGTCCGTTTCTTCGGGCCTTTGCTGGAGCAGGTAGGCCATGGTTTCGGCTATCAATAAGTTTTGATCCCGTTCCACGTTGTACTCCCGGTAGATAAGGGCGGTTTTAATAAAATCTTTTTCATAGGAGCTTAGGGAATCAAAATAGTCCAAAAAAAGGGTATGGAGGGCCGGCATGGTAAATTCAAGGCCGTGGACCGTTTCATGGACATAGTACACCGGAAGCCGGTTCCGGGATTCTACGGAAAGGCCTATGAGGGCCCCTTCTCCCGGAACAATGATCCCCTGTTCCATCCGTATAATGCCCTGGGTAAGGAGCATATCCCGCAGAAGGATTTCGTTGCCATTAAGGGGAAAATTTTGACTGCGGGCCAAATCGAAAAACCGGGCTAAATCCCGGGCCCGGTAATCATGGGCAAACCAGTCTCGAAGGCCCTCGATTTCCTCGTCCTTGGCCAGGGTTCCGGTAAAACCGGGTTTTTCGGTAAAAAACGCAAGGCGTTTTAAAAACCGGGACTGGACGGCAAAGCTTTCGCTGACCAGGTAGAGGAGCCGGGGATATACGTTAAAGGTAAAAAATTCATATTCTTTATTCCGCCAGACGGAGGGGGGGCAGTACATCATGGTTCCCAGGTCCGAGGCAAGCGGAACAAGGGCGCCGCCGGAGGGGCGGAATTCTACCTGTACCGACAGAAGTTGAAAATCTTCCCCCGCCCTAAGGATCATCTCTTCCGGCAGGGGACCCCACCGTTCACTGTTAAAAACCAGGGGCCGGTCTTCAAAGGGACGGGGGTAAAAGTCAAAGACCTGCTCCTTTGGCGCGGCGGCGCTCTTCCAGCTTAATTCACCGGTCCGGGCGGAACCGGCCTTGTAATACACCAGAAGACTCCAGGGCAAGGGGGTCCCTGCCGAGCCGGCGGCAGATCCGTCCCTCCAGGAAGGATTGCTCCGTATTCGCCAGGTATCCGGGCCGTCTTTTGCCCAGCCATAGGGCAGGGGAAGGCTTTCCTCCGGCGGCACCCCGGTCCCGGCGACCGAAACTTGGACGGCGGAAACCGGGGTATTGTTCTGCAGACGTTCCCGGCAGGCGACAAGGAGCCCGCACAGCGCCAGGATCCAGGGGAGCTTCTTTACCGGTGCAAACAGAATATGAGTTGCCATAGTATACAACACATTACCCTTACACAACCTGGAGATCCGCCGTAACAGGAAGCTTTGAATCGCCTCGGGACATATTGGGAACAAAGCCGGTGGCCCGGACCCGCAGGGACATGCAGCGAACACATTCGGCGGCTTCGTCCCCGGTACAGATCTTGTTATCGTAGAGGGAATAGAATTTCCTAACGTCCTGGGGAGAAAGGTTGGGCATGACCACATTGGCCCCGGCCATAAGGGCCTGTTCCCGGCCGTCTCCGGCAAGGGTGCCCAGGGCGGTGGTGGCGGGAAGCAGGGTCCGGGGAAGGAGGAGCCGGGTGAGGGCCACCATCCGCAGGGTAAGGTTAACACTGCCCTGGGAATATGCGGCAAAGGGGGTACCCTCCGCGGGGATAAAGGGGCCAATACCCACCATGTGGGGCTCCAGATCCTGCAAAAACCGAAGGTCCGCCAAAAGACATTCGGGGGTTTGGAACGGGGTTCCCACCATAAAGCCCGCTCCGGTCTGGAAGCCTATGTCCCGCAGGGTATACAGACATTCCTTCCGCCGGGAAAGTTTCATCGCCGGGGGATGCAGGGCCCCATAGTGGGCATCGGCGGCGGTTTCGTGCCGCAACAGATAACGGTTTGCCCCGGCACGGAAAAAATCTTCGTAGCTTTTCCGGTCCCACTCCCCTATGGAAAGGGTAATGGCATGATCCGGAAATTCATGGCGGATCAGCGACAGGATCCGGCATATACGTTCACCGGTAAACCAGGGATCTTCTCCCCCCTGTAGTACAAAGGTTCTAAAACCCAGGCGGTCCCCAATCCGGCAACATTCCAGGATCTGGGCGGGGCTTAGGCGGTACCGCCGGGCGCAGGGACTGCTCCGCCGGATGCCGCAGTAAAAGCAGTCGTTCTTACAATAGCTGGTAAATTCAATAAGTCCCCGAAAATACACATCCAAGCCGTAGTATTCCTCCCGGGCAGACCGGGCGGCGGCAAAGAGTTTTTCCATCTCCTGGGAATCTTCGGTGGTAATATAGTGTAACAGTTCGTCGTCGCCGGGAGTAGTAAAAAAACTCATCCGAATCCTTCTATATCTACAGTATGATTCCTTCCGGTAATTTCCGCCAGTCCCGTTTCAAGCCTCCGGCAATATTCCTGGAATTCCCCGCTCCGGTAATCCCGGGGCCGGGAAAGGGGGATGGAGATTTCGCTGCCCATGGCGCCGTTTTCCATAAGCAAGACCCGGCTGCCAAGGTATACAGCCTCTTCAATATCATGGGTCACCAGGATCAATGTCAAGCCCAGGTTCCGCCACAAGGGATCAAGTTCCTCCCGCAGCCGGATACGGGTAAGGGAATCCAGACTGCTGAAAGGTTCGTCCAGCAAAAGGACCACGGGCTTTCTGCACAGGCACCGGGCCAAGGCCGCCCGCTGGGCCATGCCGCCGGATAGATGTCGGGGATAGGCCCGGGCCCGGTCCGCAAGGCCCACCAGTAGCAAGGTCCGGTGTAGCTCCTCGTAGATGTTCTGTTTTTCTTCCCGGCTACCGGGGGGTGGAAAGGCCAGGAGGAGGTTCTGTTCCACCGTAAGCCAGGGGAGGAGCCGGGGATCCTGAAACATAAAGCCCAGTCTGGGTTCCGCCCGTATATCCGCAGATCCGGCAGGGCAGGCCTCGGTAAATTCTACCGTTCCCGAATCGGGGCTTTCCAAGCCCGCAATGATCTTGAGCAGGGTTGTTTTGCCGCAGCCGCTCCGCCCCAGGACTGCGGTGCAGGTTCCTCCGGTGATCTCCAGAGAACACCGGTGCAAAGCCCGGATGGACCGATCCCCCTTCTTTACGGCGGGAGTTCCGGAATTGGCGTAGGTTTTACAAAGGGACCGGACCCTAAGCTGCATCCTGCATACTCCCCGGTTCCTGTTCTTCGTATCCGGAATTTAGGCGGCGAACCACAAAACGGATCAGGGTATCGAACAGAATCCCTAAAAGGCCTATGGTGATGATCCCCACAAAAACCCGGTCTACCCGGGCCATGGCCTGGGAATCGGTAATAAGGTACCCCAGGCCCGATGCGGAGGCAAACAATTCCGCCCCCAACAGGGCCCGCCAGGCATAGCCGAACCCAAGCCGCAGGCCGGTGATAATTTGAGGCAGGGCCGCGGGGATCAGCACCGACCGGAGGTGCCGGAAAAAGGAAAGTTCCAGGGACCGGGAAAGTTCCAGCCAGCGTTTGTCCATGGAATCAAAGCCCCCCTGGGCGTTAAGAAAAACCGGAAAGAACGTGGCCAGGACAATCACCGCCAATTTGGAGGCTTCTCCCAGGCCAAACCACAGGATAAGCAGGGGGATCATGGCCAGGGGCGGGACCGCCCGGATTAGTTCAAAGAGACCATGGAACAGCCTGCGGCTCCGGAGACTTTCGTGGAAGATCAGGGCCAAAGGCAGGGCAATGCAGGCGCTTATACAGTACCCTGCCCACACCCGTCCCAGACTGATAAGGATATGGCGTTGAAGATCACCGGTGGAAAGGAGCCGCCGGGCTGCGCCAAGGACCCGCCCGGGAGAAGGGATAAGGTAGGGATTAACCAGATTAAAGGCCGAAAGCGCCGCCCAGACCGCCAGCAATACCAGGGGTAAGGCCGTGTAGTTTACGAATTTCTTCATCGATCCCTATTCCAGGTATTTCCGGTATTGGACCTATTTCAATAACCCGGTTGGTTATCGAAATAAGTCTAGACAAAATGCTCCGCATTTTGCTGTTTTTAAGCGGTTGTTGTTTAAAAACTGAAATTTTTAAACAACTCTATTCTATTCGCCGGAGGGACCGGTTTTAAATGTTGAAGTTTTAAAACAGCCCCGGATCAGTACGGCATACCGGAAATTGCCGATCCTATGGAGTATTCCGCCCGTATGCCTGGGGAAGAATAAAGTCCTGAGGATTTACCTTCCGGTCAATCATCTGCTGCTGGTACAGAAAATCCACGTCCGCCTGCAGGGCCGGAAGATCCCCCGGCTCCATGAGCGATGCGATACCGCTCCAGTTGAACAGCTTCATTCCGTCCTCCGGCGATATCTGCTGCATCCGGGCGCCGATGGCCACCGCTTCCCGGGTATTGGCGGCGATCCAATCATAGGCCGCGGCCTGGGTATCCAGATAAACCTTAAGCAATTCCGGGTACTGCCTGGCAAAATCCGGACGTACCGCGGTAAACAGCAGGGGGGTAAGGTATCCGTCGGCGGTAAAAAGTATCCGGGCCCCGGCTTCCTGATTCCGGATAATAAGACTGGCGGCCTGGAGGGCCCCGTCTACCTGCTTAGCCAGCAGGGCGGTACGGGCTTCGGGAAGTCCCATTTGGATAAAGTTTACATCGGAGCCCCGCAGGCCCTCTTTAACCAGCGCGGCGATCAGCATCTGATGAAGTACCGTTCCCTTGGGCCCCGCCACGGTTTTTCCCCTTAGGTCCCGGATAGTCCGGGGGCCGCCGGGACCCACCATTAACGCAAAAGACTGCCGGGGACGGCTTACCAAGGCGGCAATGTGTACGGGGTTTCCCGCGGCATTGGCCAGGATTATCGAGGTTGAGTTGATCACCGACGCAATGTCCAGGGAACCGGCGGCCATAGCCTGGGTTTGGTCGGCGCCGGAGTTAATGTCATGCCAGCGCAACTCTATGCCGTAGGATCCAAAGGCGGTTTCCAGCATCCGCCGTTCCTTCATCACCATGATCTGCAGGTTAAAGGGGGACTCCACATAGGAGATATTAATTACCCGGGGATAGTTCCGGGATCTTCTGCTTTGGGCGTCAAGGCCGGAAAGGGCCACAAGCAGCGCCAAAAAAATAAATGCCGTTTTTTTCATCATGTTTCCTCTATTACGATAAGAATAAATATAAATATGTATAAATAGCAATATTATTATATATTACTATAATAGTAATATACAAATTGTGGGAAGCCCTGAGAATCCAACCGGGATTTCCCTTATGCCTTTCCCCGGTCGCTTGCAACCGCGGCTTTAACCGTTACCCCCGGAAGCTGGCCCAGTTTTCCCATGAGGGAATTGATTTCATCCAACTCCCCCTCCAGGGTAATGGAAATAACCGCCTTATTTTCCGCATCGAAGGGAATGCCCATACGGCCCTTGATAATGCCCTTGAACGAGGCAATTTGCCCGTTAAAGGCCTGCTGGGTATTTCTGGGATCTTCCAGAATCGCGCCGATTACTGCTATCCGGTTCATATGGCCCTCCAAAAAAATACCCCCAGGATGATCCTGAAGGTAGGTTAAATATACAATCCTGCTCCATCCTTTTGTCAAGGTAGTTTATGGCATCGCCGGTTTCCGGGGTGAAGAAAAACGATCCGCAGGCGATCCCGGCATGTATCGTATTGGCGAAAGCAGCATTTTGCCCGTTCCACATCACCATATACTTTCCAGTAGCCGCATAACTTATAGTTCCGGCCCCTGTGTTTTACAAACCCAAGCACATCTTCCGCCGGGTAGCCTAAAAAAAGGCCTATTTCATGGGGAAAGCGGCTATATGCCAGCTTTTGTTTTAAATACTCAAGGCATGCCCAAACCGGGGCACCGGCAGGGTATCCTAAACTGTTAAGAATAGCCCTCGCGGACTTCCGGGCTATGGCGGTTTCGAGTTTTTCCCGATCAAACACCATCACCAGTAATCCGGCTTTGCCCTCCCGCAAAACCCTTAGGGAAAGCCGCCGGGGCAGCAGGGCGGGCAAAAATCCACGGAGAAGTTCCCGCGGCGCCATAAACAGAGCCGCGGGTTTATACCCTAGCAAAACCGGGCTTAAGTGGTTTATAAGTATCCGCTTAACCGGATCCGGTAAAGCCCGGACAGTCCATGGCCCGGCAGGATCAAAGCCGGACGCCGTCATCCCGCAAGCCGTTTTCCCAATTCATAGCATTGCCCCAGGGATTCCGCAGAAGGGGCAAGCTGGGTAATAATTCCCTCCCCGTCAAGGGCCGCACCCAGTCCCTGCATTCGCTCTGCCCAGTCCCTCATCCACTGGCCGTCGCCCCAGTCGTAGGAGCCAAAAAGACCCGTGGGCTTTCCCCCCAACTCCGCCTGGGAAAGCCCGGCGATAAAGGGTTCCATTTCATTTTCTTCCAGGACCTCTGCCCCCATAGCGGGGCATCCAAAGGCCAGGGCGGAAGCTTCTTTAACCATATCCACGGAGGTCTCGGAAATTGTCTTGCAGGACACCTCTGCCCCCGCGTCTTCCGCCCCCTTGGCAACCTGTTTTGCCATCATCTCCGTATTTCCGGTGCCGCTCCAGTACGCCACAAGTATTTTCTTCATCTTTACTTCTCCTCTTGGTGGTCTATTAAGTTAGCTTTAACTTACAATAAGTTATCCTAGAATAACAAAAATGTCAATTCCCTGCGTGAAGTCTCACGTAAAAATCTGACCGAAAAGCAGGAAAATCTCACGGTAAAATTCTGACCATGGGTTTTACCTGTCAGTATCTTTGCGCCGTTCTCAGCAGGTGGTCAACCGCCTTGTCCAGCGCATCCTGGAGGCGGACGATGTTCAGCCCCTTCCTCCCGGCCCTCAGCCGCTCCTTCGCTTCCTCACCGACATCTGCCCGGGCCAAAAGCCGTTCATA
>JAISOA010000107.1 GCA_031275945.1 Spirochaetaceae bacterium | reverse complement strand
TCCATTTTTTATCAAGCGCAAACGCTTCTTCTTCGGTCATTCCAGCCATTGTTTTCTCCTCTAATTTTGATCAGGGGCAAAAAATTTTTCCTGCATTTCATTGCATGGAATACGTTTATGGTATCTTCATCAATAATATTATAAAGGATTTCAAGCGGGCTGCCCTTCCGGTCAAAACCGATAAGCAGATATTTGTCTTTGTCCTGTCCCTCGCCCTTATTAAACCAAGCTATGACCAGGGAAAAACCCCATTCCAACGGCTTTTGGAACAGCCCTTTGAGGACAGACTCGAGGAACGGCGGGTCAAAATGGCTGCCCCGTCTTAAAAGACGCAACAGATTTAGTGGAACAGAAAGTGAAGATGGACCGGGCGGTTGATAGCCTGCTCACCTGCGCCCATGATGTACCGGTACTTCCGCGTCGCGGAACAGAACGCCATGGTTAGAAATTAACGTGGCGCATCGGTCCGGCTATGGTTCGTTTTTTACGTGGCGCAACACGGTGCGGTATGCTAATCCGGCTTGAAGCGGTTTAAGGGTATATTATACAATACCGTAAGGATGTATAAACCATATTCTAAGCCTGTGATTGTGGCTTCGCCGGATATAAAAGTCCAGAAATCCCGTATTTCAAAATTGGTAGTTCTTGCCTGCCGGCTTTTGGGTAGGATATACCTTTTTTTTGTTTTGGGTATAGCCCGGATGGTTTTAAGGAACGGCCAGCCCCTTTTCGATGCCTATAAGCGGGCCCTGGAGGGAAAAAGCCGCTGCATTATTGCGTTTCGGCATCCCAATGGGGGGGAAGCCCAGCTTCTCCTGTGGTTTTTCCTTTTCAAGCTCCGTGCCCTGGCCAGGAAGGCAAAGATAAAATTCCCCCGGCGGCCTTATGTTTCGTTTGTCTACGGATTTGAAGTCCTGCGGTGGGGAGGGGCTATTGCCCGGTGGATTATGCCCGGCCTTCTTTGCATGCCGGTCCACCATGCTAAGATGGATTCCGCCGGTATGAACCGGATTCTACGGACAATTTTCAAAGGCCCCTATCCTCTGGCTATCGCTCCGGAGGGCCAGGTAAGCTATACCACAGAATCGGTACCACGGCTTGAAAAGGGCACTATCCGCATTGGTTTTCAAGTGGCGGAACGGCTTGAAAAAGAGGGCAACCTAAGTCCCGTGGAGGTCCTGCCGGTTTCTACCCATTTCCGGTATGGAAAAATGGGCCAGTGGTCCCTTAACAAGCTTATCCGTAAAATTGAAAAATATACCGGTTTTAGCGGAAAAAAAGACGGGGCGGGCTTTACCGAACGCCTTCGGCGGGCCAGGGATTTTATTCTTGGGCAGAACGAGAAGCGCTACAAAATTACCCCGGCGGAAAACCAAAGTTTTTCCCAGCGGGTGGATGCGATCATAGGGGCCGCTTTGGACAAGGCAGAAAAACTCCTGGACATACATCCCAGGGGAAAGGGAATCGTGGAACGGCTTTACCATATCAAACAACTTTGCTGGGACAGGATGATAATCCCCGGACTTAACAGCCTTGACTCCCTTAGTCTGCTGGAGCGGGCTTTGGCGGACCTTGGCGCAGGGGAAGCTTGGCATGCTTCCCGGCATATGGAACTGGTGGACTTTGTCTGGTATTTCCGGGTTCCCCTTCCTACCGAAACGGATCCCCTGCATAAAAAGATCGAATACGCGCAGAATTTATGGGACTTTGCCAATAGAACCATGGGAGGGGGCTATTCCAACCGGGTCTTGAACGTCCATCCAAAGCGGGTACTGATTCAAATTGCCCCGGTTATTAACTTGAGCAAACGGCTTAAGGAGTATAAAAAAAATAAAAAAGACGCTATTACCAAGGCCATGAGGGATATGGAAATGGCTTTTCTTGACTGTATTGACCGTGCCGCGGAATACCAGATTTAGGGGAAAACCATGCCTTCCATACAGGAACTGTTGTCCGGGGGAAGAGCCCTTTTGGCCAAGGGCGGCATAAGCTCCCCGGCTCTGGATACGTCGCTTTTACTGGCGGATGTTTTAGGGCTTTCCCGGGAAAAACTCTACGCCGCAGGGCCGGTGCCCCTGGACACTGCACAGCGCCGCCGTTTTGAAACCTACCTTAGGCGGCGGCAGGCCGGGGAACCTGTGGCGTATATTTTGGGCCACAGGGAATTTTGGGGCCTGGACTTTACCGTTGGCCCTGCGGTATTGGTTCCCCGGCCTGATACGGAAACCTTGGTAGAAAAGGTCCTGGCCGCCGTCAATTTCCGGTTTTCCACCCATTCATCCCCTGGACAGACCCCCACGATGCTGGACCTCTGTACCGGCAGCGGGGCGGTGGCAATTGCCATAAAACACAGTTGCCCGGAACTGGAAGTTTGGGCTGCAGACATATCCGAGGACGCTCTAAAAATTGCCCGGTATAACGCGGCAAAACTTCTTCCGGGCCCTCCCCGGGGCGGCTCTTTTCCCCTGGGCCCCCAAAAGCCGGCGGATCCACGGAAGATCCGCTTCATCCGGGGGGATCTTTTTGCCGCCCTGGGCCACAGAACACGGCGGTTTTCCCTAATAAGCGCCAACGCCCCCTATGTCCCTTCAGAAACAATTTCCCGGCTTGCCCCGGAACTGCGGCATGAACCGCGCCTGGCCCTGGACGGGGGCAGAGACGGCATGGACATTATACGCCGGATCACCGCAGAGGCCCCCAGGTACTTGGAAACCCGGGGAACCCTGTTTATGGAGGCCGGCCCTTCCCACATGAAGGCCCTTAAAGCTCTTATGGAAGCGGAGGGCTTTACCCGCATCGCCGTCCACCGGGACCTGGGGGGCCTGGAGCGGGTTATCGAAGGAAGCCGCCCGTGAAACCCGCCATCAGCGTCTTTAGTGAAAAAATTGCCTCCTATTCCCGCCGGGACCAGGAACGGCTCCTCCAGGCGGCCCTGCAGGCGGAGGAACAGAACGGCGGGAACCTGTATCATCACCTGGGGACCGCGACGGTTCTGGTTGAACTTAACCTTGATGCGGATTCAATCATAGCGGTGCTGCTTCGGGACTGCCTAAAATCTCCGGCGGATGCGGAGACGGTACAACGCCGCTTCGGTAAGGAAGCCCTGCCCCTGGCGGAGGACGCGGCCAGGATTGCCGGTATCAGCGTAACCGGCAAAACCGTTCAAGAGGCAAACAATATCAGAAAAATGCTTTTTGCCATGGTTAGGGATATCCGGGTAATTCTGATTAAGCTTGCCGACGTCCTCCATACCATGAGGACCCTGGATTTTTTTCCCAAGGAACAACGCAAGACCACGGCCCAGGAATGCCTTGACATCTATGCCCCCCTGGCAGACCGGCTGGGAATCTCCTGGCTTAAGGATGAACTGGAAGACCTCTGCCTTAAACACCTGAACAGGGACGCGTATCTTCAGATAAAAGAGATTGTTGCCCTTAAACGGGGAGAGCGAAACGATTTTCTGCATCTGGTTCAAGAAACCATACGTACCAGCGCCGGCGCCGCGGGTATTACGGTAGAAGTACAAAGCAGGGCAAAGCACTTTTATTCTATATACCGGAAAATGCGAAAACGGAATAAAGCCCCGGAGGATCTGTATGATCTCTTTGGCATCCGCCTTCTCTGCGATACCATCGATCAGTGCTATACGCTTTTAGGCATGGTCCACCGTCTTTGGAAACCCCTGGAGGGCCGGTTTAAGGACTACATTGCCATGCCCAAATCCAACGGGTACCGGAGCCTTCATACCACGGTTTTTGTAGCCCCCCGGTCTGAAGCTGAAGAACGGGGCAAAATGCTGGAAATACAGATACGGACCCGGGACATGCACCGGACCGCGGAATACGGAATTGCGGGTCATTGGCTGTATAAGCAGGGAAAGGGTCCGGCCCCGGTAGAAGAGTTGCCCATCGTAAACCGCCTTAAAAACTGGAACAACCGGAATGCCGAAACCGGCATGGTTGAGGACTCGCAGCTCTTCCTCGAAGACATTAAACGGGAACTTCTAAAGGATTCTATCTACGTTTTTACCCCCCGGGGAAAGGTTATCGAACTCCCCGTGGGGGCCACCCCCCTGGATTTTGCCTTCCACATCCACACCTCCATCGGCGAACACTGCCAGCTTGCCCGGGCGGACGGCCTTATTGTCCCCCTTAACTCGGAGTTAAAAAATACCCAGGTGGTGGAAATTGTTACCTCCTCCGCCGCCCGGCCCACCGAAAACTGGCTGCGAGCCGTTAAAACCGCCAAAGCCCGGAATAAAATTCGTTCCTGGCTGCTCCAAAATGACGGATCCTTTTCCGGGGGAATCACCAAAAAAGAAGAGGGACCCAAGCCAAAGAGCGAAAGTACCGCCGGCGAAAAACCTGCGGAGATGGAAAAAACCCAATATGTACAGCACCGGGGTATTTTTAAGGTCAAAGTCGATGATGAAAAGAACATGATGATCCGCTTTGCCGGATGCTGTAAGCCGATTCTGGGGGACCCCATAGTAGGTTATGTTTCCCGGGGCCGGGGAATTATTATTCACCGGACAAACTGCGGCACTATACGGCATATTCCGGATTTTGAAGAGAGGAAAATTGAAACCCAATGGGAAAACTCCGGAACCTTTCTTAAACGGTTTAAAATAGAAGCAAAGTTCCGGGAAAATTTCTTTTCGGAGATCGAGGGGGTGGTACGGAAATTCCAGGGCCATTTGATTGAAGGCCGGCTGGACGAAACAGGGACAGGCCGCCTTACCGGGTACTTTACCATGGAACTGGAAAAAAAAGAGGATGTACGGAACGTCCTAAAACACCTTCGGGGCATACCCGCGGTATCTACTATCCAAGGATTAGGCTAATACGGTATACTAAAGCTCAATGGAACGACAACGGTTTTTGTGGACCAGGTTGGGGAAATTCTTTTTTCTCGCCGGTCTTTTCTTGTTTACCGGCTGTTTTGAACCGGCGGGACCGGCGCCGCCGCCGGCATTAAAACCCGATTCTTCCGGCAGCCCCCGGAACCGGAAGCAGGAAAGCTCCATTACGATCATCGCCGCGGGAGATAACCTTATCCACGACATCATCTACAATTCCGCCAGGACAGACCGGGGCTTTAACTTTGACCCCTCCTACGGGCATATTAAATCCATAGTAGAAAGCGCGGACATTGCCTTTGTAAACCAGGAAACCGTCCTGGGGGGGGAGCAATTCGGTTACTCCGGGTATCCGGTATTCAACACCCCCCAGGATACGGGAATTGGCTTGATCAACGCGGGCTTTGACGTGGTGAACCATGCGTCCAACCATGCGATGGATAGGGGAGAAAGGGCTGTTTACGGCACCATGGATTTCTGGGACACCCATCCGGAGATCCTCTATCTTGGAATTTTCCGCACCGAAGCGCAGCGAAAAACCGAAAAGCGTATCATCGAGAAAAACGGCATTACCACAGGCTTCCTCTCGTACACCTACGGGCTTAACGGCTTTGTATTGCCCCAGGACAAACCCTGGCTTGTGGGCATGATCGACCGGGATGTGATGGCCCGGGAAATTGATGAACTGCGCCCCCTCTGTGACTTATTGGTGGTTTCCATGCACTGGGGGGACGAATTCCAGCATAGGGTAAGCGAAACCCAGCGGGAACTGGCCCGGTTTATGGCGGAACGCCAGGTAGATCTTATTATCGGCCACCACCCCCATGTAACCCAGGGGGTGGAAATAATCCCCAGAGCCGACGGCGGCGTCTTAACCTGCTATTATTCCCTGGGGGATCTTCTTTCTCATACCCAATCAGACTGGACGCCGGATACCATCACCGGAGCCCTGGCCTATATACGGGTAAAGAAAACGTGGACCGGCCCTGCCGCCGATACCCCCGCCGGCTCATCACCGGGCGCCGCCACAATCACCGTAGACAGGGCCCAGGTAATCCCCACGGTCTGCCACTACGGCGCAGAGCGGGGGTCTCCTTTTATTGTGTATCCCCTTTGGGATTATACAGACGAGCTTGCGGCCCTGCACTATAAAAAGAAGGTAACCGTGGAGTACCTTTACCGGCTTGCCTGGGACACCTTTGGGCTGCGGGTACTGGAAAAAACGACCCCCCGGTAAAATACCGGAACCCCGGAGTACCGCCGCTCCAAACCAACTAACGCCTACTCCGCCATATCGCCGGGCTAAACATCCTGGTCAAAGTCCTCCCAGTCCAACTCAATACGGCGGCCTTCGAAATTGAGAAACTCTGAACCGGATGTATTATATCCTCCCCCTGCGTGGGTTTCAGCCCACCTGGCGGCAACATAACCGGTATCGTCATAAATAAGCGCCAGCACAGTAACAACCCCCCTATACTTCCAATTGTTGAAGTTAATATCAAATAGAGCCACCTCTGCCGAACCCTCTTCGGTGATGTTCCCTTCCCCTATGGCAAAAAATGCACTCCACTCATCCAAAGATACTATGCCATTGGTAACAAAGAACCGGATGGTTTTATTCGCATACGATGGGTCAATTCCGGTTATACATGTAGTTTTTCCCCGCGGATCATCATAGGGCCCGCCGGGAATAGCTACGCCGTTGGGTCCGGTTATTGTTCCAAAATCGTTTGATGCGGATGGCTCAGAGTCATCATCACCTGCTATCACCGACGAACTACTGTCACCAGGACCAACCTGGGAACCGGAATTGCTGGGGTTGCTGCACCCCGCCACCAGTCCCAGAATCACCAGGACCGGTAAAATTGTTGCTGAAAACGGTTTCATTTTATACTCCTGCCGTTCTTAAATGCGTTTTATGGGAGCGCCCTTCCTCGCCTATCTTGATACGGGTAAAATAGCTACGCCAAGCTCCTTACAGTCTAGTTTAATAAACGTGACCTCATCGAATGAAGCAAACAACGATGTATGGGTTATAGTCTGCCAGGCGCCAACATAACCGGTCTCGTCATAAATTACAATCAGCGCGCAAACAGCCTGATCAGCTTTGGGGCTAAAGTCAAATAGACCCACCGCTGCCGAACCCGTCTCGCTTATCTTCCCCTGCCCTATGGCAACAGACACGTCCAAAATCCCGGTCAAGGTTGTCATGTTATTCGTAACAAAGAGCCGGATGGTCTTACCCGCATACGATGAGCCGCTTTCGGATACCATTCCGGTTATACATATGACTTTTCCCAGCGGATCACCATAGGGCCCGCCGGGAATAGCTACGCCGTTGGGTCCGGTTATTGTTCCAAAATCGTTTGATGCGGATGGCTCAGAGTCATCATCACCTGCTATCACCGACGAACTACTGTCAC
>JAISOA010000130.1 GCA_031275945.1 Spirochaetaceae bacterium | reverse complement strand
GAGTTGTTTAAAAACTTCAGTTTTTAAACAACAACCGCTTAAAAACAGCAAAATGCGGAGCATTTTGCAAGACTTGTTCAATAACCAACCGCGTTATTGAACAAGTCCAACGTAAAAATTGCGGACTTTTTAAACCAAGGTTCCCAAAACTTGCTGGGTTTGGGAACCTTTTAAGCTCGAACCTTAAAAAATCCACTGCAAAACTTTATACCAAAACCGTTTTTTTTTCAATCCCCTGCTGTACCGGGAGATTAAAGAATCTTTCGAGTGTGCGGAGGAAGACCGGGAGCGGAACCCGCCTGTGGACCTGTGGAGAAGCGGCAGCGGGAAGAAAAACCACGGGCGGCAGGAGAGTCGGGAACTGCTGACGGAAGAGGATAGCTGGCTAAGCGGCAAAGAGCAGTGAAAGGACATCACGACTATCATGTTGTACCGGCGCAGCTGTACGAAAAAGGGAGAAACCACGGTGACAGCCACTATTACATCAGCAATCGGGGGTTATGTGCCATTTTTTCTAAAAGAACACTTAAACTATGAAACATTTGGTAAAACATATATAGAGTTGTTTAAAAACTTCAGTTTTTAAACAACAACCGCTTAAAAACAGCAAAATGCGGAGCATTTTGCAAGACTTGTGAAATAACCAACCGGGTTATTGAACAAGTCCTATGCCTGAAAATTATTTTTTTTGAAAATTCCTGTTGACAAAGTGCGTAGTATTGTTATAGCATGTTACACTATTTTAAGGAGTGTTTTATGAAACGAGTATTTTTGTCAATTATTTCAATTGGACTTTTGCTAGGCATGCTGGGATGTTTGACTACTACAAGTGATTTTATTTATTACGATAAAGAACTTCCCCCGGATAAGACGGCGATAGTTATTGTTGGGGGTTGGGGTTCATGGGGAAGAACGTTAACTATAAAAAGTTATAACGGAATTCCTATTGAGACAGGTAACCGTTATCTACTGCCACTTGGACTGGCAAAATTCACGGTAGACGCAGATGATGTGGGGACACAGAATGTGGGTCATATGAGTATTACGAGTGGTGCTAGAATTTATGATGTGGAGTTCGCGGTTAATCTTGAAAAAAGTGGTAACCTGGAAACTAAAGAAGGTTACATACACTTTTTTTCTTTTGTACATCCATCTGACGGCCCTTGGGGAATAACTGTCACCCTGTACGATGTGAAAGGAAAATATCAAAGTGCCTCTTTTGTTCAATTCAGGAAAGACGGAGAACTTGTATATGGAAGTAGGTATAAATGATGTAGGGTTTTTGAGACTAAGAAATGGGGGATGGTGGCTTCTAATACTTTTTAGAAATCACTTGATTGGACTTGTTCAATAACCCGGTTGGTTATTGAACAAGTCCAGGCAAAATGCTTCGCATTTTGCTGTTTTCAAGCGGTTGTTGTTTAAAAACTGAAGTTTTTAAACAACTCTATTATAATTTCTCATAATACTTCCATGTTTTGATAGTGGAAAACGTTAATTTTCACAGTATACAATATTTTATAAGCACTAAAAAATTAAAAAGGTCTAATAGAAAAAACGGCGCATAACCGGACTGTAAGCGTAACGCCGCCTTTCGGCGGCTAGGCTGCGTTCGCCTAGGTCATTCCGCTGTACTTCATTCCCACGGCTCACTCCGCCACATTTTGCCAGCCCTGGAAATGCTACGCATTTCCCTATTCGGGCTGGCAAAACGTCGCTTACAGCCGGAACGTTATGTGCCATTATGCTTAAAGTTTTTTGTATTTTAAAAAAAATAGTGACAAAATATTTAAAGTAGTGTATATTCAAACTTTAGCAAATTGAGGACGTATACTCACAATAAATCTCAAAGGAGTTTTTATGAAAAAGAAATTAATAATTATTGGTTTACTGGGATTATTTGTTTGAGCGGCTCTTACCGCTCAAACACGGGAACAACGTGTTTTTGGGACATGGATTGATCAAGATAATCACACAGGGGTTTTCAATTCAAATGGTACCGGAAACATTGATGGAGTTACTTTTAGATATGGTATAACTGAGACTCAAATAGCAATTATTGACTCTGGAGAGGATGACGATTTTATCGTACTTGATTATTCAATATCTTCAGATGGAAAAACAATCATTATAAGTATAGCTAGAGTTGTTGTAGCTAGGGTTCAAGATTTGAAGAACTCTTCCTTTTGGTTAAAAAAGCAATAGACTTGTTCGACAACCCGGTTGGCTGTCTTACTAGTCTTGCAATTTCTCGCTTGACGGCTGCGGAATTGCGATTTTTAGCGGAATTTGTCCGGAAAACTAGAGTTTCCGGACAACTCTATTGAGAAAAGCGGCTTTGTACCTCCTGCGAAAAACCATCGTACCCGAAAAACGTTTCGGCGTCCAAAGGAAAATGTTCCGGGCTGCCTTCAACGACGATTTTCTTTACCATGTACTGTTGGCTAAGTTACATGATGTTGCTCTGGACATATGGTTTCCATATATTACCACTACGATACTTGAAAAGGATTGTGAAAAGGGTGACAATAGCTATGGGGGTATAATAATCCATGTGTTGGTATTGCGGGGAACCGGTAACGGAACCGGATCCCATAGGCCGGTCCGCCCGCTGTTCCTGCGGGAAGGATCTCCGTTCCTGCCGCGGCTGCCGGTTTTATCTGCCTGGTTCCCGGGGGGACTGTTCGGAGTCCGGGGCGGATCCGGTGTCCGACAAAGAGCGGGGAAATTTTTGCGACTGGTTTTCTCTGGACCCGCGTTTCCGCTCCGGTACCGAAGGAGAACAGAAGGACCGCAAGACCAGAGAAAAATCCGTGGCTGGCTTTAATAAGCTTTTTTCATAAGATAGATGGACAGCATCAGGGCTTTGGTGGTACGGGGATCCCGGAATGTTTTTACGGTCCGCGGGGAAACCGGCGGAACGGATACCGCGGAACTGGAATGCAGGATCAAGGGAAAGATCCTTAAAGAGATGGAAGGGTACTATAATCCCCTGGCGCCGGGGGACCGGGTTAGAATAGACGTAGATCCCCTTCAGCCCCGGAGGGGCCGGATCCTGGGGGTGGAAAAACGCCGCAACTTCCTTACCCGGTTTAATCAGAAGGGTCAAAGGTCCCAGATTCTGGGGGCAAATCTGGACATGATGCTTTGCGTCACCAGTCCCCTTGCCCCTCCCTTTAGGCCCCGGTTCCTTGACCGCCTTCTTGTGCAGGCCGAAATTGCCTGCATCAAACCGGTGATTATCTGCAACAAATACGATCTGTACCTGGGGGAAGATCCGGATACGGAAGAACGGCTTGAAGATTTTTGCCGTATAGGCTATGAGGTGCTAAGGGTTTCGGCAAAAACGGGCATGGGCATGGATCGACTGCGGCTTCTGGGGGCAGGTAAAACTTCGATTCTGCTGGGACAGTCCGGGGTGGGAAAATCAAGCTTGATTAATGCGCTTAATCCTGTGCTTCATATAAAAACAGGAGCGCTAAGCGAAAAGTACAACCGGGGAAACCACACCACGACCCTTTCACAGCTTATAGAACTGCCCCCCTTTCCGGGGGTTTTAAATCCCACCTACATTATCGACACCCCCGGAATCCGCCGGATGGTTCCCGATGGAATCAAGGCGGAGGAACTGATACTGTATATGAAGGAATTTGCGGGACTTGCGGGCCTGTGTACCTACGGCCTTTCCTGTTCCCACCGTAGCGAGCCGGGGTGTAAAATCATGGAAGCGGTGGCGGCGGGAGAAATTCACGAAAGCCGGTACGAAAGTTTTCTAAGGATCACCGATGAACTTGCCGTATTGTGAAAAGGCTATGGCTCTTCTGGAATTTGACCGCATTACGGAAGCAGCCGCTTCCTGTGCCGTAAGCGCCGAGGCGGCTGCACTGATCCGGAAAGAACGGCCCCTTTTTGACGGGGAAGAAATCAAAAACCGGAAGGAACTGGTTCGTTCGTTCTATACTCTGCTCGAAAACACCGGCGATCAAAGCCCCCTGGAATTGCCGGATATTGGGGCTCTGTTTTCCCCCCTGGCGGTGGAAGGGGCTATGCTGGACCCGGAAGAAAATTTAGCCCTGGGAATTTTTATCGAAGGAGGAGAGACTCTGCGGCGCCTGATCCTAGACGGTGGCGAAGCGGGCGAAAAGCTCCGGGAGAAAGCCCAGGCAGCGCCGGACTGTTCCTTCCTGGCCCGGGAAATATTCCGCGTTATTGACCGGGATGCCAAAGTTAAGGACCTGCCGGCGCTTAAGCAGATCCGTTTATGCATCCAGAGTTTAACAAAAGAGCTGGAACAAATCGCTTCCGGTTATGGCGCCGGCGAAAACACCCGGCATATGCTTCAATCGCCCCTTCCCTCCCAGCGGGACGGCAGGACGGTACTGGCGGTAAAAGCCAATTTCCGGGGACGGATCCGGGGGATCATTCATGAAGTATCTTCCACCGGTCAGACGATCTTTGTGGAACCGGAAGAGGCGGTAAAAATAAACAACCGGATCCTTATGGAAAAAGCTAATCTTGAGGCGGAGATACGGCGGATCCTTAGGGAATTAACCGGACGCATTGCCCGGAAGCGGGAGAACCTTAAAGAATTTCACCGGGTCATTGTGGATCTTGAAAGCCTGCGGGCCCGGGCACGGTATTCCCGGGAAACCGGCTCCTGCTTTGCCCTGGATACGGGGGCCCTGGCATTAAAACAGGCCCGCCATCCCCTGCTGGGAAAGGGAGCGGTTCCTATTGATCTGGTCATGGAACCCCGGACCAATATGGTGATCATCACCGGCCCCAATACGGGGGGAAAAACGGTTACCTTAAAAACCTTGGGGATCTTTGCATTGATGAACCAGACGGGCCTGGCCGTTCCTGCGGCGGCCGCGGAGCTTCCGGTTTTTGACGGGATCTACGCCGACATAGGGGACGAGCAGTCCCTTAGCCAGTCCCTTTCAACTTTTTCCGCCCATATGACCAACATTGCGGGGATCATCGAAAATACCACGGACCGTTCACTGGTGCTGCTGGACGAACTGGGTGCGGGGACGGATCCGGAAGAGGGCAGCGCCATCGCCATGGCGATCCTGGATCACTTTATTGAAAAAAAAAGTACCGTGATTCTTACAACCCATCACGGAATGCTTAAAAATTACGGCTACAGCCGCCATGGGGTGGAAAATGCGTCGGTGGAATTCGACCGCCGTACCCTGTCTCCCACATACCGGATCATCATGGGAATCCCCGGAGAAAGCAGGGCGGTAGACATTGCCGCCCGGAACGGACTACCCCCGGCCCTGGTGGATGCCGCCAAGGGCTACCTTGACGGGGAACGATCCGACATTTCCGCACTGATTAGGGGGCTTAAGGAAAAGCACCGGGAACTGGACGAGGCTGCCCGGTCTGTCCGGGAAAAAGAAACCAGGATCCGGGAAGACCGGCGGCGGACGGATTTAAAGGAACTTACCCTGCGGCAAAAGGAATACCTCTTAAAAAAAGAAGGGGCTAAGGAATTCCGGCGGCTTCTTTTGGAAAGCCGGAAGACCCTTGAAAACCTGGTTCGGGAAATTAGAGAAGGGGAACTTACCAGGGATAAAAATCTGCGGGTAAAAGAATTTATCCGGGAACTGGAAGCCGGCTCCGCGGCCATGGATGCGGCCCTGGAAACGGAAGAAAAAAACTTGGCCGCTCTGGCCGCAGAGGGAGAGGTTCCGTACACCGCCGGGGGCTCTTCTGTAGCCGGGGTTGTTTCCGGGGCCGCTTCCAAGGCGGGGATTCCTTCCGGAGCGGGGACCATAGGCCCCGGCATGGAAGTACTGGCGGGCCCTTCCCGCCGGCGGGGTACGGTGATCCGCCGGGACCGGAAAGGCAGGGCCGGTTCCGCAGTTTCCCCGCAAGACAGCCCCAGCCCGGGGGATCCGGCGTGGATTGTAGAGATTGGCTCGGTACGGATGAGTTTCCCCGGAGAGGAACTGGTTCCGGTGCAGGGGACGCCGGGGCCCGGCCTTTCTGCCCGGGGTTCCGCGGGTTGGTCGGCGGAACTTGTTCCGGATGAAGACAGAGCGGCCAAACTGGAGTTACGGCTTCTAGGCATGAAGCTTGAAGAGGCGCTGGAAGCCCTGCGCCGTCAAATAGATGCGGCGATTCTGGCAGGGCTGCGGGAATTTTCGGTGATCCACGGCAAAGGAGACGGCGTACTGCAAAGGGGAGTACAGAACTATCTCAAAAAGGATCCGGCGGTGGCGGATTACTATTTTTCCCGGCCCGAGTTCGGAGGCTTTGGCAGAACCGAGGTGGTACTAAAGGGCTAGTACGGAAAGCCCAAAACTTCTCGTTTTTACCTACAATAAACATGCAATTTATAGTATACTTTGTCCATATGCCAGCTACAGCACAGCCTAATGCCGCAAACCGGCTGGGAACAGAGCCGGTGGGGCGGCTTTTACTTCAGTTTTCCATTCCCGCCATTACCGGAATGATCGTTAACGCCCTGTACAATCTGGTAGACCGGGTTTGGGTTGGCCGGGGAGTAAATGCCGCGGCCCTGGGGGGGCTTTCTTTGGTACTGCCCTTGATGACGATCAGCATGGCCTTTTCCATGCTCTTTGGCATCGGCGCCGCCAATTTAATCTCCATGCGCCTGGGTCAGGGCCGCAAGGCGGAGGCCGAAAACGCCTTGAACCACTGTTTTTTTCTTTTGGCCGGTACGGGGCTTCTTCTGATGCTCCTGGAACTTTTATGGCTGGATCCGATCTTGCTGCGCATGGGGGCGGAAGAAGGAAGCATCGCGCTGGGATATGCCCGCAGCTATTACCGGATTATCCTCTACGGTCAGGTTTTTCTTATGGTAGGGTTCGGGTTTTCTCACTGTACCCGGGCGCAGGGTTTTCCCACCATTACCATGCTCAGCATGCTTATCGGAGCGGGACTAAACATGATTCTGGATCCGGTTTTTATTTTTTGCTTTAACCTGGAGGTAGAGGGGGCCGCCTGGGCCACCATTATTTCCCAGTTTGTAGCGATGGTATGGATCCTGTCTTTTAATTTTAACAAAAAAGCGGTCATACGGCTGAATTTTTT
Organism: Spirochaetaceae bacterium; assembly: GCA_031275945.1. Lineage (GTDB taxonomy): Bacteria > Spirochaetota > Spirochaetia > Treponematales > Breznakiellaceae > JAISLT01. The sequence goes on along the minus strand of JAISOA010000130.1, from coordinate 8,456 downwards.
TTCTTCCCTGCAAGCCCTGCGGAACTTTAGCCCCTCGCCAAGAATTGTTCTGGATATTATGAGCTTCGGGTCTTCCCAGTTCTTGCTTCAATTTGCCATGTCTATGGTACAGCTTCTTTTTAATAAGAGCCTGGGCTGGTACGGCGCCGACGCACTGGGGGAAAACGGAGGGGACATTGCCCTGGCGGGGCTTAATATTAACATCTCCATAGCAATGCTAATCCTCATGCCGATCTTCGGGATCAACCAAGGCGCCCAGCCCATATTGGGTTTTAACTACGGGGCAAAGTCCTATGGCCGGGTCCGGAAGACCTTTTTGCTGGCCATTACGGGGGCCACGGCGATTTGCCTTACGGGGTTTATCTTGGCGGAGCTGTTCCCCCATTTTCTGGTAAGCCTTTTTGCTCCCCCCGGCGGAGACCCCGTCCTGCTTACGTTTGCCCCAGCGGCCATGCGGATAATTATGATTGCCCTTCCGGTAAACGGTTTTACTATAGTGGCCACCAATTTTTTTGTGGTAACCGGAAGGCCCAGAACATCGATCTTCCTTTCCATGCTGCGCCAGTGCCTTGTCCTTATTCCCTGCCTTCTTATCTTTGGAAAACTCTGGGGCCTTTGGGGGGTGATCACCGCAACTCCCGTGGCGGATACCATAGCCTTTATCTGTACCGGAACAATGATACTGATGGAACTGCGAAAACTCAAGATGGCCCACGATCGCAGTGTTACGGGACATGGGTAGCATATGGATCGGATAACGTTTTTTGTTTGCCTTTTTTTCCTTCTCCCCGGCGGGCCGGTTTTTGCCGATACCTACGCCGAAGTAGAAGGTTCGGGACTTTTTATTGGTAGCGATCCGCCGGGAGCCAGGGTTTTTATCAACGGTATAGAACGGGGGCTTACCCCCTTTGCAATCCAGTCCATGCAGACCGGGGAATATAATATCCGGGTCAGTAAGGACGGCTATGTGGATCGTCGCTTTAAGGTGGTGATTCGCAAACAAAACCGGGTTGAAGTTTCGGTAACCCTGGAGGAATCCCGGGGACAGGTACTAATAGAAATACGGAAGGATCCCGCAGCGCCCTCTTCCTTGGCCTTGTCTCCCCGGATTCTGGTGGACGGTATCAGGGTCAACGAGGGAGCCGTGTCCGGAACGGAGCAGAGCCTTAGCCTGCCTGCCGGGTGGCGGGCTGTAACCGTGGAAGCCTTTGGCTGGGAGCGGATCAGCAAAAGTATCTATGTTAGAGAAGGACTGGTTCAAAAGCTTGAATTCGTACTTAAACCTGCGATATTTGCCCTGTACAATCCGGCGCTCAAGAAAAACCGCGTCAATCCGGAAAACCCCGGAAAGCTGGGAACCGCAGAATTGAATTTTACCGTTACCGGTCCCGGCGGCGGAATCTTGGAAATAGCGGATCCCGGCGGAACGGTGGTGTATACCCAGACCCTGGGCCCCTTTACCGGCTGGCATCAGCAGGCCCTGTGGAATGGCCGGGACGCTTACGCTGCCCGGGTTCCCGACGGAGAGTACCGGATCCGGCTGATCGTCTGGGGAGAGGGGAACGAAGACCGGCAGACCGCGGAGTTGCCGGTACAGATAGATTCTTTTTTAGAGCTGCGACCCCTAAGCTTGGGTTCCGGCTCGCCGGGCTTGCTGTGGGCTTCTTCTCCTGAATTGCTGCCGGTTTTTTCGTTCCAGATCGACGGAAGTATCCTCGGGGGCAAACCCCTGGGCCAGGGGGCCTGGGAAGGCGTACCCTTCGCCGGGGGTTTTCGCGTTTCCTTTACCGGTACGGTAGAAGGGACCTTTACCTTTAATCTGGATCCTGAATTTTCAGGGGGAATTAAGGGAGGCGCGGGGGCAGCGGTTAAATGGATGTTTAAAAACCCCTCCCGGCAGGAGGCTTCTTTTTTTGAACGTACCGGCGCGGCGGTGGAACTGTCCTACGGCTGGGCCCAGTCGGGACCCTATACGGCCTTTGGTATGGGAACCGGCGCGGCCCTTCGCCTTCCTCTTTCGTACCGGTTTTTAGATCTTCCGGTCTTTGACATATTTCTAAGCCCCCGGTTTCTTTGGGCCGGGGAACGGGGATACCCCGGCAGTATCGCACCCTGGCTGGGGGCCGAGGGGGGAATCTACCTGGCCCGGGGAAGTTTTGCCGGAGGCCTTTCCCTGCGCTGGGATTATGCCTTACCGGGAACGGAAAACCCAGGATCCGGCCCCTTCGTATCCGCCCTGGAGTTTAAATTCTTTCCCTCCAACCAGGTTCTTTCTATTTTGGGAGGATTCTGGTTCTGGAATGGGGAAACAGGAGCTTTCTTTGGAGCGGGAATAGGTTATATATACTAGAGTTGTTTAAAAACAGCAAAATGCGGAGCATTGAAACCCGCAGGGTTTCTTGCAAGACTTGTTCAATACCCGACCGGGTTATTGAACAAGTCCACTAACAAAGTCCCAGAGCTTTCCCGTCCGGAATGTAAAGGCCGGTATCATGCCTCTCTCCCGGTCCGGAAACAGTAAAATCTTCTAAGCTCCCCTTGCCCTTATCTTCCTGTTTTTTCAAGCAGCTCCGTCAACAATGGAATAAGCTGTTTTTTTCGGGAAACCACTCCCTTAAGAACAAAAATATCCGTATCCCGGCGGGGGAAATTAAAGTTTTCGATTAGGGTCTTATCCCCGCTGATAAAAAACAGGGAATCCAGGGTTGTAACATCGGTAACCAAAAGGGAAGAAAAATAAAGCTTCCCCGCCCGCAGGGTTTCTAGGGCCGCAAGCACCTCGTCCTTCCGGGCAACCAATGCTTCGGGATCGTTGGTTTCTATTTGGCTTACAGAAAAAGAAATGTCTTTTTCCGAATATTCTTTCATGTCCAGGGCCACAAATTCCGCCGCAGGCCGGTTGTGTATACGGTTTGCCGCATCCTGCAGTTCCAAACCCAGATTCGCTATATCAAGCCCCGTAGCCTCCGCCAAATATTCCGCCATTTCTTTGTCCGTACCGGTGGTGGTGGCGGATTTAAGGGCAAGGGTATCGGCCAAAATTCCGCAGAGCAGTATAGAAGCTATTTCTTTTTTCATAGGAAGCCGTTGCTCGCGGTAAAGCCCCGCAATAATGGTGCAGGTGGCCCCTACGGGCTTATTAATAAACGTAATAGGATACCGGGTAGAAAGGTTCCCAAGCCGGTGATGATCGATCACCTCCAGGATGTGATAATTCTCTATCCCCTCAATAGCCTGGCTCATCTCGTTATGATCTACCATAATTATCCCAATATTCGGCTCGTTGATAAGATCCCCCTCAAACAAAACTCCCGCAACCCGGCCTTCGCTGTCGCCGATGGGCAGACACCGGGACGGAGCCTTGGAAAGATCCTGGCGAAGGCTGCGGACAGGATCGGAAAGACGGGCCAAGGGAACCGTATTATCCCCCATGGCCCCCACCGGCACGGAGTATATGATTAGCATGGCGGTTGAAGATGTATCGTAAGGACTGGACATAACCGAGACGTGGTTTTGTTTCGCCAGGGCGATAAGTTCCGGGTCCAGGGTATGACCATTGGAAAGTATCAAGGCCCGGACTTTTTTTTCAATGCAGTACCTTTGAAGATCAAGCCGGTCACCCATAATTACCAGGGCGTTTTCAAAATCCCGGGAAAGGTGATCGATAAAATACGTGTTATAAGAAGCGGCAATCACGATGGATGAGCGGCAGACCTCTGCAGAGTTGTACAGGGTTATGGGTTGGGCCCTTAGGACTTCGGTTACCAAATCAATAGAAATAGGAAAAACCGCTTTTTTATGGGGATTTATATGGGATATAATGTACCGGGAAAAACCCCGGTAATGGAGCATGCTTTTGTAGTACCCCAGGGAATCCACAATGGGCAGGACCCGCAGGTTTTCCCGTTCCATCTGCTCCAGGGCATTCCAAAGGGGGGTTGTATCGTGGACCACGGGGGTATCCGTCATGTAATGGACCGCCTTTGGAATAAGATCGGGGATATATTCCGGTTCCGGTGCCTTAAACCGCTCAAATACATATTCGGTCTGGGGGTTCATGTTTCCTGCCCGGGCAGCGCGGCAGTTTATTCCCAGGGCCTGCTTAAAGGCCGCATAGGCCGCGGCGGACACCACCGAATCGGTATCGGGATTCCGGTGACCTATGATATACACTGTCTGTTCCATCTCGCTATTATATGCTATAAACTTGAATTTGTCAGGCCATGAACCTCTGCGAACCGGTGGGCGGGTTCTTTGGTTTACTACCCAAGAATCCGCTGGCGACGGGGTTGTTGATTGGAAGGCCGGGTCCATACCCCGTCGAACCAGAGCTTCGCGCTTGCTCCTGGGTTCTCCATTGGGATATTATAGACTTGTATGGAAGAAATAGCCGCTAAAACAGTAAAAACCCCGGGGGAAAAACCTGCGAGGCCGGGGAGTTCCAAACCGGAAGCGGTAAAAAAAACGGCGGCAAAGAAGCCGGCGTCAAAAAAAAACGCCCCAAAACAGGCTGGAACAAGGGCCCGGATGGAAAATTTCCGGCACAAGGCCCTGGCAAAGGAGCTTTCGGCGCTTATCCCCCAGCTTGATGAAGAGGGGCTTACCTTTCTTCTTGAGCAGGCCCAGATCCACCTATACAATATGCAGGTTGATGAGCATAACCGGGCTATATTGCAGAACCGGGAACAGAACTCTTCTGCCGGATCCGGGGGTTCAAAGAAGGCCCGGCAAGATCCAAAAAAATCCGATTCCGGAATTCAAATCATTGCCGAAAAGAGCAGCTACTATATTGTGTACCACGGCAAGTGGGTAATGTTTACCAAGGACGAAATGATCCGGCTTACAAAGATTGCCTCGGCTCCTGTAAGCGAATACGACAGAAACGACGCATTATTTAGGTGGATTGAGCGGGAACGGCGGGATATATTCGGCGCGATTCCCATCCGGGGAAAAACCGATCCGCTTATAAGCCAGCTTGCCCTGGAAATTACAAAACATTTTACGCGCTGACAATTTGAAGCTGCAAGGGAGCCTCAATCTATAGGAGCCCAATCGGAATCTCCAGAGGGTCCGTCCTCGCTATAGAGTACCCGTGATCCGCTTAGGCCGGCAGGACCTTTAGATCCACCCCAAGTTTTTTCGCCGCACTTTCGGCGATCTTCATGCCCGCCACCACCACCGCCAGGCCGGGGAAGGAGCCGGATTGACCGGCCCCGGAACCCCTATACGTCTGTTGTTCTGCCGCTCCCGCCAGACGGCGGGCCACGGCGCTGGTATCCTCCGGACCCAGGCTAATCATTGACCTAAGCCGGAACATACGGTGGGCATTGCCAATCCCGTACAGGCGCCGCAAGAATTCGGCAAAACCCTTTTCCGCTGGGGTCCGAGGGGCGGTTTCCCGGGCATAGGCGCCGATAATGGCCTTTTCCAGGCTGTCTTCGTCAATTCCCTTGACACACCGGTCCTTTAAAATTTGGGGAAAGGCCCCCAGGGAACGGAGGGGGTCCGGATCGCGGTAAGTGGACAGGGAAAAAACTCCCTCCAAACTATCCGGATGGGAAAAGGCGCCGTACGCCCCTCCCTTCATTCTAATCGATTCCCACAGGGGTCCGGTGGAAAGTTCATGGGAAAATACCAATTCCGCGGCCTGTTCCGGGGAACCGTAGGGGGCCGCAGGAAGGGACATGGCGGCAAAGCCAATCTGCAAAGACGGAGAGGCGTATACCTCTGCCACGGCAGGACCGGAGCGATCCTGTCCCGCCGGCAGGGACGGGGCCGGGGGAAACAGGGTAAAAAAAGATTCTTTTTTTTGGCATTGGGGTTTCGGCGGCCGGGGCGAACCAAATGCCCCGAAGGGTTCCAGCGCCCTCATGGCCTCCGGTACGGCTTGGACAGAGCAAGTAAGATTAAGAAACAACCCCGCCTTACAAAGGGCATCCCGGATATATACCATGCGATCCCGCAGTTCTTCCATATCCATGGCTGCCAAGCGGTGGGAAAAGGGGATCTGATTAATACCGTTCCACAATTCGTCCACCGCCCGGGAACGGGAAATGTATTTTCCCGAACAGCCGGAGGCATAATTGTGCCCCGACGGGGCTATGCTGGAATCGCCGTCGTTTTTCATTTCCGCGGCCAGATCCCGTAGCCGGCGGAGATCAGAAAAATCCGCCTCACTTATAAGCCGCCGGGTCAAATCCAGGGCCGAAGCAAATTTTTCGTCCAGGGCCTTGATCCGGTAAACAACCCAGTCCCGGGCCATTAGGGAGGCCGGGACCGCCGGTTCCTGCTCAGGACCGCTTAGCCCTGGGAAGTCCACAGGGGGCGGCGCCGGAGATCCGGTTTCCAAAAGGGCATAGAAGCCCCCGGTAGTTCGGGCCACCAGGCTTGACACTTCCCCGTAATCCATTCCGGGAAGTCCCATGGAAACCACGGCCCGGGTAAAGAAGGGCAGCCAGGGATAATCCGCGGGATCCAAGACATCTACGGGAAAGGCAAGATCCGCATAACTAATGCCATTGGTAAAAAGGGGGTGAACCATGCACGGAACGGCGCCGGCAGTTCCGCCGGCGCCCCCTCCATCCAGCAGCCGCAGTTCCGCGGGAACCTTTTCAATTTTTACTTTTAAATCTCCCCGGGAAAGGTGGGGTATGCTTTTTTGCGCATCGTCCGGAGCGGTCTGGATCTGTTCCAGTTTTGCGGCCTTTTCTGCCAGCAGTTTTTTCTCTTCACTGCTTAGGGCCTTTTCTTTTTCCCTAAGGCGGCGGGAAAGTTCCCGTTCCTTTTTAGGCAGATAATCCGCCTCTCCTTCAATAACAATACGGGCGCGATGGGGATTGTTGATCAGATATTTTTCGATAAGAGCTTCAAAGAACCGGCTGTTGCCGGAAAGGCGGCGTTTAAGGGCCGTAAAATTCGGTATAAACAGCATCGACTCCCAGGGCCGGGCGCCGTACAGCCAGCCCCGAAGGGCCCGGCGCATCCAAACCAGAGAATACGGGCCATGGGAACGTTTTATTTCCCGGTGGGAAAATTCTATGGAAAGCATGGCTGCCTCTATTTCTTCCTTCGGGATCCCCTCTTTTACCAGACGGTTCAGTTCGCTTAAAACCAGCGTTTCAAAACGAAGGAACGTCTCTTCGATCTTGCCGTTCTCTACCTGTATACCCCGCAAGCCGGTGCAAAAAACCGTTTCCCGCAGTTCACTTTCAATACCCGTAACAGGAGAAAGATCTTCCCCCAGGCCGGATTCAAGCAAGGCCTTAATAAGGGGGGAACCATCGTGGCCCAGAAGTATTTCGGCCAGGCAGACCAGGGCGCCGGTTTCTACCGTATCGATATTGTCCGAACAAAGCCAGGAGAGAATGGCCTGGGGCTTTTGGCCGTCTTTACCGTTATGGCCGGGACAGGGAATACGCAGGGTTTTGGGGGTATCCCACCGGGGTGTCCTGCGCGCCATGGGAGCGGCCGCTCCTCCCTCAAGACCCGCGAGGCAGTTTTTTTCAAGAAATTCCATCTGCTTTTCCGTGGGGATATTTCCCGCCAGAAAGATCCTGCAGTTGGCCGGAGCATATCTGGAGCGGTGAAATTCCTTAAGCCCCTCCCAGCTAAGGTCCGGGATGCAGTCCGGGTCTCCCCCGGAATCAAAGGCATAGGGGGTGCCGGGCATTACCGCCTTTACGGACCACAGCCCCGCATACGCGTCCATGGATGAATAGGCCCCCTTCATTTCGTTGTACACCACCCCGGTATACTCAAGGCCCTTTTTACCGGAAATAAGCCGCCACCCTTCCTGCATAAACGTCCATTCCGAAAGCAGGGGACGGAACACCGCATCCGCATAGACCGCCATAAGGTTAAAATAATCTTTTTCATTTACCGAACTGGCGGGGTATACGGTTTTGTCCGGAAAAGTCCATGCGTTCAAAAAGGTTTGAAGACTTCCCTGGGCAAGCACCAAAAACGCATCCTTAAGCGGGTAATGTTTCGAACCGCAGAGTACCGAATGTTCCAGAATATGGGCAACCCCGGTGGAGTCCTTCGGTGCCGTGGCAAAGGCAAACCCAAACAGGTTTTCCGGATCATCATTTAAAACATGAAAAAGTTCCGCTCCGCTTTTATGCCTGGCCCAGATTCCCCGGGCCTTCATCTCTTCCAGTTCTATTACATCAAGAATTTCAAACCCGCTTATCACAGCGCCCTTATTCACCATGGTGGTCTTCCTTTACATAACCAGATCGTCATCGCCGGCCATAAGGATATGGCCCTCTTCCCGGCCCTGCCTGAACCAGGCCAAAAACGCCGCCGCCGCTATTTCCACGTCTTTCCGGGGAACGGGGCCGGTAATTTCTTCTTCCTCCAGAACTTCATTCCGCCGCCCCTGGGAAAGGTTGTTTAGGATCTTTTCCCGAAAAGCGGTGGTTTCCCGGCTTCCTGCCATGGCTTTAAGAAGGAGT